>NZ_JBWXUE010000003.1:0-262132 GCF_057158765.1 Kitasatospora sp. NEAU-69 | reverse complement strand
CCCACCCCGCGACACCCCGTGCACGGGCGAAGAGCAACCCCCCCCCCCCCCCCCCCCGGGCCGTCAGAGCGGGGCCGTCGGAGTCGGGCCCTCAGGGCCGGTGCGCCTCGGCCTCCAGCAGGCCCGAGGTGATGTCCAACTCCGCCGGTGTGGTGGAGAGCTCGTAGTGCAGCCGGGCGGCCGGCACGCCCGCCCGGTGGAACCGCTCGACCATGGCGACCACCATGTCGTCCGGACCGCTGACGAAGACCTCGTGCTCGCTCCAGTGGCCCTGGCTCGGCACCAGATCGGGCAGCCGGCCCTGCAGACCGCTGTAGCCGATCTCCTCCGAGACCACCGGCACCAGGAGCAACCGGGGGAAGACGCTCGCCAGTTGGCGTAGCGCGGTCAGGTCGTACAGGTCGCGCTCGTGGCGCGCGCCGACGAACAGGTGCAGCGTGAGCGGCCGGTGCCGAGTGATCATCTCCTCGACCAGCGCCTTCATCGGGGCCAGCCCCGTGCCGCCGGCCACGCAGACCACCCGGCGGGCGGGCTGCTCGGGCAGCACCATGCCGCCGCGCCCGGGGCCGAGCCGCAGGACGTCGCCGACGGCGGTGTGGTGGACCAGCGCGTTGCTCACCCAGCCCGCCGGCACCGCCCGGACGTGCAGCGTCAGCAGGCCGTCGCGGCGCGGCGCGTTGGCGATCGAGTACGGGCGCCAGACCCGGGGCCACCGGGCGGTCTCCACGGTGGTGTACTGGCCGGCCCGGTACGGGAACGGCGCGTCCGGGCGCAGCGTCAGGACCGCCAGGTCCGGGCCGCGCTTCTCGTGGCCGACCACCTCGCCCAGCCAACTCGCCGGCGTGTGACCGGAGTCCCGCTCGGCGGCGCCGCTCATCGTGGCGGCGATCTGCCCGTAGGCGCCGGTCCAGGCCCGCTCCAGCGCCGGCGTCCACGCCTCGCCGGCGAACCGGCGCAGGGTGGCCAGCAGCGCGCTCCCGACGGCCTCGTAATGCGCCGCCTGGACGCCGTACTTGCGGTGGTCGCGACCCAACTGCTGGAGGAACGGCGTCAGTTCCTCGGGCCGGTCGAGCATCCGCACCGCCCCGGCCAGCGCCCGGAAGAGCCGGTCGCGCTGCAGGTCCATCGCGGGCGGGAAGAACTCGCGGGCCTCGGGGTGGTGCAGGAAGAGCGTCGCGTAGAAGTGGCCGGTGAGTTTCTCCCCTTGCTCCCGGAGCAGCGCGAAGCTCTGCCGGATCAAGGTCAGGTCGTCAGTCTCAGTCATCGTCTCTGTGTCGCTGCTCGGTTCTCGGAAGGGGGCCGACTGCTCACGGGAGCCCGGCTATGTCAAGAGCATGACAATATTTCCCCCGGAATGGCACGACTGTGGCAGATGTGGAGAGAGAAGTGCGGTGAGGCGAAACGGCGTTCGACCACCCATCGCACCCTACACGTAGTGCGACGGGTGGTCAGCTGGTTGTGTGCAGAGGCTGTGCGAATTCCAGGTCAGGCCCAGGAGGTGTCGAGCGCATGGGCCTTGCCGGTCGCCGCGAGCGCGCGTCGAGTCCTTCCCCTCCGCCATCGCGCGTCGCCACGTGTGCGGCAAGGAACGGGCGCGGCGGTGCGCGGCCGACGGGTGCGCGGCCGGCAGGGCCCGCCTGTGGCGGGCCGCGCGGCGGTGAGCAGGCGGCCTGGACCCGACCCAGCCGACCCCAACGGGGTCGGGCCCAGGCGTCCGCCTCGGACCTCCGGACCCGGGGGAGCCCTTCGATCCTGCGGAACCGGCAGCCAACTCATGCACAGTCAGGGCTGCCGGAGTATCCGGACGGGTGGTGTGCCCGGGGAGACCACCACCCGACCGGAGTCTTTGGGTTACTGCTTGACGTGACCGCCGTCGGCGCCGGGGTGCGGATCCGACGTGCCCGGCGGCTGGGCCGGGTGGGAGCGGTCGTCCCCGCCGGGGGTCGGCGAGGGCTTGTCGGGCCGGCCAGGCGGTGCGGAGCCCTGGTCGGTGGGACGGTCGGTCGGCCGGTCACCGGGCAGGTCGCTGGGCCGGTCGGTCGGTTGCCCGCCCCGGCCGCCGTCCTGCTGGCGGCTCGGGTCCGGATCGGGTCGGCCACGGACCGGGGTGGGTCCGGCGGACCGGTCCGGCGGACCGCCGGTCGGCCGGGCGCTGCCGTCCGGCGCCGGGTCGGCCGTGCCGCCGGCCCCGCCGGCCGGGTGCAGCACGCCCGCACAGTACGCCGGGACCCGGTCCGGGCCGCCCGCCGCGCGCGTCAGCGGCCCGAACCGGGGGTCGGCGGAGGCCGTCCCGTCGGCCGGCCAGAGCCGGCAGAGCGGAACCAGGCCGGGGGTGACCGGCTGGCCGGTCAGGGGTGTCGCGGCACCCGGTGCGGTGCCGCGGCCGGGCGGACGGCCACTCGCGCCGTCGTGCGGACCGGTGGTCGCACCGACCGAAGCCACCGTGCCCACCGGCGCCGTTCGCTCGGTCGGTCCGCTGTCCGAGCTGCCACCCAGCACCTGGGGAAGGTGACCGGTCCCGGCCGCGACGGCGACTCCGCTCAGCGCGGTCACCGCGATCGCGGCAGCGGCGGCCTTCGCGCTGAGGAACCGCGCGGAAGCGTGGAACCTCCTCGGTGCGCAGCTGGCCATCGTTCGTCTCCGGGGCTCGGACGGTACTGGAAGGACTGATCGGACGGAGCGGACCGACTGGGCTGACGGGCTGGACAGCACGGCCGGCTTGAGTCGTGCAGCCTCCCGAAACGCCGTCACGGCCGCCTGCTCGCCGACCAGCTCGCGCTCGGTCGCAGCAGCGGCCGCGGCGGCGAGCAGTTCGGCGACGGCCCCGTGACCGCCCTGCGGACCGCACGTGGCGCCTGCGAGCAACTGCTCGGCGGCCTCGCGGTCGATCCGACGGGATCGGTTGGTGCTCATCTCATGTCCTTCAGCGTCGCGGCTCCGGGTTGTGTCACACCTTCTGGAGAAATTTTTTTCGGACCGCGTCCGGGCGTTCGCTGAGCAGGGACTCCGGGTGGTGCTTCGAGCATCTTGGCGAGCCGGCGCAGGCCTCGGTGGGCCGCCATCCGCACGGTGCCGGCCCGCTTGCCGAGCACCCGGGCGGCGCTCTCCGCGTCCAGTTGAAGGACCACCCGCAGCAGCACCGCCTCCGCCTGGTCCTTCGGCAGGCCGGCGATCAGCGCCAGCGCCTCCTGGGTGCCGACGGTGGCGAGCGCCGAGTGCTCGGTGTCGTCGGGGGCGGGGATTTCGGTGAGGTACTCGACCGGCAGGTCGGAGGTCGGTCTGCGGCGTCTGGCCCGCAGGTGGTCCATGGCGCGGTTGCGGGCGATGGTCGCGGCCCAGCCGCGGAAGCCGTCGCCGTCGCCGCGGAACTTCGCGAGGTCGCGGGCGATCTGCAGCCACGCCTCGGAGGCGATGTCCTCGGCGTCCGAGCCGTCCCCGCCGACCAGGACGCGCAGGTAGCGCAGCAGCAGCGGCTGCACGGTGCGAAAGACCGTTCGGAAGGCCTCCTCGTCACCTCTCTGGGCCGCGTCCACGGCTGCCGAGAGGTCGGGCGTCAGGGGCTCTGGGGGGCCGACGGCGTCGTCGGCACCGAACTGATCTGCGTTCTGCACTGCGCCATCATCCGCCATTCGGGGGGTACCGATGCCCGTGACCCCCGCCGATCGGCGGGAGTGGCAAGGCTGAAGCCTGGCACGCGGCAGCGCATGGCGGAGCGCGAACGCCGCTGCCGACGGCCGTCGGTGGCGGGTGGGCGGCGTCGCCCGGGTACTGCGTCGAGTCGGCCCACGAGCGGTGTTCGAGTGCCGTTCGACTACCGCTCGGTCGGCCCCCGTCGGACCCCCCGTCAGAGCTTCTGTCAGACCACGCGGCGCAGCGGGGTCGGGTGCTCGGTGACCGGCTGCTCGGCGCCCGGCTGTGCCGCGCCCGGCCGGTGGTCGGCCCGCGCCACGGCCGGCCGGCCCAGGTCGTGGTGGATCGGCCCGCTGCCGGCCGAGAGCGGCAGGCAACCGCCGCCGCGCCGGCTCGCGACGATCTCGGCGGCGACCGCGACGGCGGTCTCCTCGGGCGTGCGGGCGCCGAGGTCGAGGCCGATCGGTGAGCGCAGCCGGGCGATCTCCGCCTCGGACAGGCCCACCTCGCGCAGCTTGGCGTTGCGGTCCAGGTGGGTGCGGCGCGAGCCCATCGCGCCGACGAAGCCGACCGGCAGCCGTAGCGCGCGCTCCAGCAGCGGGATGTCGAACTTGGCGTCGTGGGTGAGCACGCAGAGCACGGTGCGGCCGTCGATCAGCGAGCGCCCGTCCGGCGTCGCGAGCTGGGAGTCCAGGTAGCGGTGCGGCCAGTCGACGACCACCTCGTCGGCGTCCGGGAACCGTCTCTCGGTGGCGAAGACCGGGCGGGCGTCGCAGACCGTGACGTGGTAGCCGAGGAACTTGCCGACCCGCACCACGGCGGCCGCGAAGTCGATCGCGCCGAACACCAGCATCCGCGGCGCCGGCACGTAGGACTCGACGAAGAAGGTCACCGTGCCGGCGGCGGTCGGGTCGCACGGCCGGCCGTCCAGCGCGAGCGTCACCTTGCCGGTCTTGCCCGCGTCCAGCATCGCCCGGGCCTCGGCGACGGCCGCGCGCTCCAGCGCGCCGGTGGTCGTCGGGCCGCCGGGGGAGAGCGTGCCGTGGTGTGCGCCGGCGGTCACCGCGACGGTGGCGCCGAGCAGTCCGGCCGGCCCTTCGACCACCCGGGCGAGCGCGACCGGGGTGCCGGAGGCGATGTAGGCGATCCCGGCGTCCAGCCCGGCGTCCTCGCCCGGCACGATCGGCTGCACGAAGACGTCCAGGATCCCGCCGCAGGTCAGGCCGACCGCGAAGGCGTCCTCGTCGCTGTAGCCGAACCGCTCCAACACGGCCTCGCCGGATTCGATCGCGTCCCGGCACAGCTCGTAGACCGCGCCCTCGACACAACCGCCGGAGACGCTGCCGATCGCCTCGCCGGCCGCGTCCACGGCCAGCGCCGCGCCCGGGTCGCGCGGCGCGCTGCCCGAGACGCCGACCACCGTCGCCACCGCGAAGGAGCGCCCGGAGGCGTGCCAGGCCTGCAACTGTTCGGCGATGTCCTGCATGTCCGTGGCTCCTGTCGAGGTGCGAAGGGATGGTCGGTGTCGGCGATGTCGGCGGCGTGGCCGGTTCGGGCCGGTACGGCTGGTACAGGGCTATCAGTAAGGGAAAGCCGTTGCACGGGTGCTGACCGTCAGCCCCCGTACAACGGCAGTACTACCAGTGGGACTAGTGGACTCCGACTAGTGGACGCCGAGCCATTCCTTGACCGGAGTGAGCGCGAAGTACACGACGAAGACACCGGTCAGGATCCACATCAGCGGACCCGGCTCGCGCCACTTGCCCTGGCCGGCCTTGATCACGGTGTACGAGATGACACCCGACGCCACACCGGCCGTGATGCTGTAGGTGAACGGCATCATCACGCAGGTCAGGAAGGCCGGGATGGCGATCTCGCGGTCCGCCCAGTCGATGTGCCGGGCCTGGCTCATCATCATCGAGCCGATGACGACCAGCGCGGCCGAGGCCACCTCGACCGGCACGATGCCGGCCAGCGGGGAGAAGAAGAGCATCAGCGCGAAGACGCCGCCGGTGACCGTGGAGGCGAGACCGGTCCGGGCGCCTTCGCCGACCCCGGTCGCGGACTCCACGAAGACCGTCTGGCCGGACGCGCCGACCAGGCCGCCGATCGCACCGCCGGAGCCGTCGATGAAGAGCGCCTTCGAGAGCCCGGGCATCCGGCCCTGCTTGTCGGCCAGGCCGGCCTCGGTGCCGACGCCGATGATGGTTGCCATCGCGTCGAAGAAGCCCGCCAGCACCAGGGTGAAGACGGCGACCGAGGCGCTGATCGCCCCCATGCCCTTGCTGCCGAACGCGCCGAACAGATCGACGTGGCCGACCAGGCCGAAGTTCGGCGTGGAGACCGGGCTGCCCGGCCAGACCGGCGCCGCGCTGCCCCAGGCCTTGGCCGGGATGTGCGCGATCGCGTTGACGATGAACGCGAAGACGGTGCCGCCGGCGATGCCGATCAGGATCGCCCCGCGCACGTTGCGGGCCATCAGGACGAAGATCGCCAGCAGGGTCACCGCGAAGCAGACCACCGGCCAGCCGGTCAGCTGGCCCTCCGGACCGAGCGAGACCAGGGTGGGCCCGCCGCTCTGCACGAAGCCCGCCTTGTGCAGGCCGATCAGTGCGACGAACAGACCGATGCCGATGGTGATCGCGTGCTTGAGCGGCAGTGGAATGCCGTTCATGATCTTCTCGCGGAGTCCGGAGACGACCAGTAGCACGATCAGCAGACCGTAGATGACACAGAGGCCGAAGGCCTGCGCCCAGGTGGTGTGCGGTACGACCAGCGCGGAGACCGCGCCGGAGACCGACAGCCCGGCCGCGACCGCCAGTGGCACGTTGCCGACCACGCCCATCAGGATCGTGGTGACGGCGGCGGCGAGTGCGGTCGCGGTGGTCAGCTGGGCGTGGTCCAGCTTCGCGCCGGTCACGTCGGCGCCGCTCAGGATGAGCGGGTTGAGCAGGACGATGTACGCCATCGCCATGAAGGTGGTCAGACCACCTCTGATCTCGTTCCCGAAGGTCGAGCCTCTCGCGGAGATCTTGAAGTACGCGTCCAGCGCGTTCTTCGGCGCCGGGGCCGGCGTGGGGGTGCCGGCCTGGGCGGGGATCTGTTCAGTGGTGCCGGTCTCCGTGGGGATCCGGGTCATGTCCACTCCCAAGGTTCATAGGGGGTTGGGGTGGGCGAGCCGACCTTGCCGCCTGAGGGGTGGCGGCACAGGGGGACTTGCTCGACTCACGAGGTGCACTCTGAGGTGCCTGCGGTGCGTGTGGGTGGAGCGCACCGCTGCAGAGCCCCGGCGTGGGAGAGGCAGCGGGATGGTGCACGTGAACGGGTACTGCCTGTACTGCCTTTGGAGCTGGTACTGCCTTCGGAGCTCCCCGGGGCGGCGGGGGAAGACGTGGCCGCCGCCCCAGGGGGTCTGGGACCGGGACTAGAGCGTTCCGGTGAGGTGCTCGGGCCGGACCGGGATCCGGTTGAGCGCGATGCCGGTGGCCTGCCGGATCGCCGCCACGATGGACGGGGTGGCCGAGACGGTGGGCGCCTCGCCGAGCCCGCGCAGCCCGTACGGGGCGTTCGGGTCGGGCAGCTCCAGCATGTCCACCGGGATCGGCGGGGTGTCCAGGATGGTCGGGATCAGGTAGTCGGTGAAGGAGGCGTTGCGCACCTTGCCGTCCTTCACGATGATCTCCTCCATCACGGCCAGGCCCAGCGCCTGCGTGCAGCCGCCCTGGATCTGGCCGATCGCCGAGAGCGGGTTGAGCGCCTTGCCGACGTCCTGGGCCGCCGTCAGTTCGACCACCTTGACCAGGCCGAGCTCGACGTCCACGTCAACGACCGCGCGGTTCGCGCAGAAGGTGTACTGGACGTGGCCGAAGCCCTGACCGGTCTCCTTGTCGAACGCCTCGGTCGGGCGGTGGTGGTGTTCGCGGGTCAGGTCGATCGCCTCGTCGCCGAGCAGGTCGACCATCGAGACCAGGGCGCCCTGCGACTGCGAGACCACCTTGCCGCCGGCCAGCGTCAGGTCGCCCTGGGTCCAGCCGTAGCGCTTGCGGCCCTTCTCGATCAGCGCCGCCTTCACGGCCTCCGCCGCCAGCTTGACGGCGCCGCCGGTCATGTAGGTCTGGCGGGAGGCGGAGGTGGAGCCGGCCGAGCCGACCTCGGTGTTGGCCGGGTGGATGGTGACCTGCTCGACGCCGAGCTCGGTGCGGGCGATCTGGGCGTGCACGGTGATGCCGCCCTGGCCGACCTCGGCCATCGCGGTGTGCACCATGGCGACGGGTTCGCCGCCGATCACCTCCAGCCGGACCCGGGCGGTGGAGTAGTCGTCGAAGCCCTCGGAGAAGCCGACGTTCTTGATCCCGACCGAGTAGCCGATGCCGCGCACGATGCCCTCACCGTGCGAGGTGTTGGAGAGCGCGCCGGGCAGCGTGCGGACGTCGAGGTTGTCGAGGTCCAGCGGCGGCGGCAGCGGCATGTCCTTGACCCGCTGGAGGAGCTCGGCGACCGGCGCCGGGGAGTCGATCAGCTGGCCGGTGGGCATGTGGTCGCCCTCGGCCATCGCGTTCAGCTGGCGCAGCTCCACCGGGTCCATGTTCAGTTCGGCGGCGAGCTTGTCCATCTGGGTCTCGTAGCCGAAGCAGGCCTGGACCGCGCCGAAGCCGCGCATCGCACCGCAGGACGGGTTGTTGGTGTAGAGCGCGATCGCGTTCATCCGCACGTTCGGGATGACGTACGGGCCGTGGCCGAGCGAGGCGGCGTTGCCGACCACCGCGGGCGAGGCGGAGGCGTACGCGCCGCCGTCCAGCACGATCCGGGCGTCCGCGTAGACCAGCTTGCCGTCACGGGTCGCGCCGTGCTCGTAGAACATCTTCGCCGGGTGGCGGTGCACGTGGCCGAAGAAGGACTCGTCACGGGCGTAGACGATCTTGACCGGCTTGCCGGTGCGCTGCGCGAGCAGGCAGGCGTGGATCTGCATCGAGAGGTCCTCGCGGCCGCCGAACGCGCCGCCGACGCCGGCGAGCGTGAGCCGGACCTTCTCCTCGGGCAGGCCGAGAACCGGGGCGATCTGCTGGCGGTCCACGTGCAGCCACTGGGTGGCGACGTAGAGGTCCATGCCGCCGTCCTCGGCGGGCACGGCCAGGCCGGACTCCGGGCCGAGGAAGGCCTGGTCCTGCATGCCGACCTCGTACTCGCCCTTGACGATCACGTCCGCCATCGCGCGGACCTCGTCGGTGACGCCGAGCCCGGAGACCAGCTTCTGGCTGTGGCAGATGTTGCCGGAGCCGTGCGACTTGTACTCGTGCGGCTCGTGGACGTAGCCGTGCACCTCGGGGTTGAGGGCCTGCTCCTCGGTCGTGATCGGGGTGAGCACCTCGTACTCGACCTTGATCTTCTTGACCGCGCGGCGGGCCGTCTCGGGGTGGTCGGCGGCGACGATGGCGATCGCCTCGCCGTGGTAGCGGACCTTGTCGATCGCCAGGGCCGGCTGGTCCTGGATCTCCAGGCCGTAGAACTTCGTGCCCGGGATGTCGTCGTGGGTCAGCACCGCGTAGACGCCCGGGGTCTTCACGGCCTCGGAGATGTCCACCGAGAGGATGGTGGCGCGCGGGTGCGGGGAGCGCAGCGCCATGCCCCAGAGCATGTCCTCGTGCCACAGGTCGGAGGAGTAGGCGAACTCGCCCTTGACCTTCAGCGTGCCGTCCGGACGCAGCGGGGAGCCGCCGATGCCGTCCGCGCTCGCCTGGCGGATGTCCTGCAGGTTCTTCTGACCCTGGATCGTGCGTGTGGTCATTCGGGGGTCCCCGCCTTCTGGCACGTGCGGGCGGAGGCGAGCCGCACCGCGTCCATGATCTTCTCGTAGCCGGTGCACCGGCACAGGTTCCCGCTCAGCGCCTCACGGATGTCCGTGTCGCTCGGCTGCGGATCCTGCGCCAGCAGCGCGTCCGTCTGCACCAGCAGACCCGGCGTGCAGAACCCGCACTGCACGGCGCCCGCGTCCACGAACGCCTGCTGCACCAGTCCGAGCTCGCCGCTCTCCTCGTCGGCGAGCCCCTCCACGGTGCGGACCTCGCGGCCCTGCACCTGCCCGGCCGCCACCAGACACGAACAGACCGGCGTGCCGTCCAGGTAGACCGTGCAGGAACCGCACTCGCCCTGCTCGCACGCGTTCTTCGAGCCCGGCAGACCCACCCGCTCACGCAGCACGTAGAGCAGGCTCTCGCCCTCCCACACGTCATCCGCCTCGACGGGCTTGCCGTTGGCGGTGAAAGTGACCCTCATGCCGCGCTCCTGATCTGCTTGCCGTAGTCGTTCCAGGTCCAGGTCAACGTGCGCCGCGCCATCACGGCGAGCGAGTGCCGCCGGTAGTCGGCGGTGCCGCGCACGTCGTCGATCGGCGACGCGGCCGCCTTCACCAGCTCCCCGAACCGCTGGATCACCTCGCTGCCCAGCACGTCGCCGGACTCCCACAGCCCCCGCTCGGCGAGGACGCCCTGGAGGTACTCCTCCGCCTCCACCGCGCGACGCGGCGTCGGCGCCGCCGACCCGATCCCGGTGCCCACCGTGCCGTTCTTCGGGTGCAGCGCGAACCCGAAGGCACACACCGCGATCACCATCGCGTTGCGGGTGCCGATCTTCGAGAACTGCTGCGGACCGTCCGCCACGGGGATGTGCACCGCCCGGATCAGCTCGTCCCGCTCCAGGCTGTTGCGCTTCACGCCGACGTAGAACTCGTCGATCGGGATCATCCGCGTCCCGCGCACCGAGCAGGCCTCCACGAAGACGTCCCGCCCCGCCGCCAGCAGGGCCGGGTGCGCGTCGCCGGCCGGCGAGGCACCGCCGAGGTTCCCGCCCACCCCGCCACGATTGCGGATCTGCGGCGAACCGACCGTGTGCGCCGCCAGCGCCAGCCCCGGCAGCGGACCGGACAGCTCCGCGATGATCCGGCTGTACGAGACGGCCGCCCCCAGGCGCACCACACCGTCCGCGATCGACCATTCGGTCAGCTCGGCGACACGGTTCAGATCGAGCAACGCGGACGGCCGGTGCACGTCGAAATTCATCTCGACCATCACGTCCGTACCGCCTGAGATCGGCAGCGCGGTCGGGAACTCAGCCTTCGCCGCGAGCGCCTCGTCCCAGCTAGCGGGCCGCAGGAACTCCATGCGGGTCTCTCCTCAAGTCGTCGCCAATCGAACTTTTGGGCACTGTGCCCGGAAATCCGCAGGGCCTCGCCCATATGGGGGCGACTGCGCAGGATTTCCAACCTCCGGTGTTCGGACTGTGCTACCGGGTCGTTGCCGCCCTGTTGAGTCCTGGTCACCGGGGTGTGTCCGGCGGCGTGTGGCCAGTGAACCGCTGCCGGACCCTCCCGAGGCAGTCACCGATGGCATGAAGCCCGTGCTCCGGTGTCGCCCGGCATCCTGTACGTTCCTCTAAGGGAGATGAACTCCCAGCTGAGCGGTTTCCCAACCGCCCCTTGCGACCGTAATCCGGCCGTGACGACGAAGCGATGGCGCCGTGACCCCGGCGGAGTGCTGATACGTAAAACCTGGCCCACGCCATGGCCCGATTTCGGGCACACTGTCCCCCCGTTGCTTACCCGGGTAGCCCTCGCGGCCCGCCCTGTCCAGACGAAGGAGTCCGCGGATGCGCGTCCGTGACCTGCTCGCCCCCGGTGCGCCGAGACTTCGGCTGCTCGCCGCGGAGGACGAGCTCGACCGGCAGGTCAGCGGAGTGATGACGACGGACCTGCACGACCCGGGCCGCTACCTGCACGGCGGTGAGCTGGTGCTCACCGGCATGCTCTGGCGCACCGGCCCGGAGGACTCCGAGCGCTTCGTGCGCACCCTGGCGGCCGGCGGCGCGGTCGCGCTGGCGGCCGGCGAGGCCGAGGTCGGCCCGGTGCCGACGGACCTGATCGAGGCGTGTCGCCGGCACCGGATGCCGCTGCTCGCGGTCCCCGACGACATCGCCTTCTCGACGCTGACCGAGTTCATCGGCCGCCAGGTCTCCGCCGACCGGGCCGCCGACCTGGCCGCGCTGGTCGACCGGCACCGGCAGCTGGTCTCGGCTGCCGGCGCCGGTGGGCTGGACGCGGTGCTCGACCTGCTCGGCGGCGACCTCGACCTGGACTGCTGGGTGCTCACGCCGACCGGCCAGGTGGTCGCCGGACCCGCCGACCACCTCTCGGCGGCCGACCGCGACCAGCTGGTCCGCGCCCACCTGGCCGCCCAGCGCCAGCGCCGCCGCCCGCCGCACCGCGCGCGGCTCGCCTCCGGCGCCTACTCGCTGCTGCCCGCGCCCGCGCACCCCGAGGAGGAGGCCCCGCTGGCCGACTGGGTGCTCGCGGTGGCCGGTGACGTCACCGAGTGGACGACCAAGCGCCAGCAGCTCGCCGAGAACCTGGCCCGGCTGGTCGCTGCCGAGCGGACCCGCCGTGACGAGAGCCGCCGGCTGCGTCGCCGGCTCGGCGACGAGGTGCTGACGCTCCTTCAGCGCGACGCCGACCCGGCCGAGATCAGCCGCACGCTCTACGCCTCCTCCGCGATGGCCGCCCGTTACGAGAGCGGCGCGGTCAAGCCGCAGCCGGCCGAGGGTTCCTGGCTGGTACTCAGCGCCGAGGGCACCGGCCTGCCGGACGGAGCGGTGCGGACGATCCTGGAGGAAGCCCTCACCGACACCACCGACCGCGTGCTGGTGGCCGGCTCCGGGACCGGCGCGGTGGTCGTGCTGCCCGCGCCCGCGGCCGCGGTGCCCGCCGACGCGCTGCGCGAGCTGCTCGCGCCGCTGGAGGCGGGGCTCGGCTCGGAGGGCCGGATCACGCTCGGCGTCTCGGCGCCCGCGCTGGAGGCCGGCGGACTGCGCGGTGCGCTGGAGGAGGCCCGGCACGCCCGCCGGATCGCCGCCGCCCGGGTCGGCCGGGTCTGCGTGGCCGGCCCCGAGGAGCTGGCCTCGCACGTGCTGCTGCTGGCCGCCGTGCCGGACGAGGTGCGCCGCGCCTTCCGCAGCCGGCTGCTGGACACGGTGATCGCCTACGACATCGAGCACCAGGCCGACCTGGTCCGCACGCTGGAGGCGTTCCTGCGCTCGGACGGCTCGTGGACCAGGTGCGCCGCGCAGCTGCACGTCCACGTGAACACGCTGCGCTACCGGATCGGGCGGATCGAGGAGCTGACCGGGCGCGACCTGTCGCGCCTGGAGGACCGGGTGGACTTCTACCTGGCGCTCGAACTGGCCTGAGGCCGTGCGCCCCGAAGCCCCGAAACCCCGTAACGCTGAACGCCCCCGGACCGTGTGGTCCGGGGGCGTTCCGCGTTACGAACGGACGGTCAGGGCTTCGGCGCCGGGATGATCGTGCTCAGCCACTTGAACACGGCCGGGATCATCGGACGCCAGGTCGAGACGGTGTGCGGCCCCGGGGTCTCCAGCACCGTCACCGTGGTCGGGGCCTTGGCGGCGTTGGCCAGCGCCTGCCCGTCCTGGTAGCCGTCGCCGGTGGCACCGGTCTGGTACAGCGCGACCTTCGGCGGGGTCGCGGCGTGCTCCAGGATGTAGAGCGGGTTGGAGGTCTTGCGCAGCGCGGGGTCCTTCGCGGTCAGCGACTGCCCCTCGTTGATCGGGTCGCTGTAGCCCGAGAGGCTGATCGCCGCGCGGTACCGGTCCGGGTGCAGCAGCGCCATCCGGTCGGCGCAGTGCGCGCCGGCCGAGAAGCCGCCGATCGCCCAGGCGTCCGGCGACGGGTCGGCGCGGAAGTTGTCCAGGATCATCTGCGGAACGTCCTGGGAGGTCCAGGTGTCGGCGTTGACCTTGCCCGGGACGTTCGCGCAGCCGGTGTCCACGGTGGTGCTGATCAGCTGGGTGCGCGGCGAGATCAGGATGAACGGCGTCACCTGGCCGGACTGCATCAGCGGCTTGAGCTGCGTGGAGACGTTCAGCGAGCCGAACCAGGCCTTCGAGGAGCCGGGGAACCCGGGCAGCAGCTCGACCACGGGGAACTTGACGTTCTTGTACGCCGGGTCGTTGTACTGCGGCGGCAGCCAGACGTTGACCTCGCCGTCGACGCCGGAGGCCTGGCCCTTCAGCTCGGTGGTCTGGACGTCGCCGGGCACCAGCGGGTCGTCCACCTTCTTGAACTGCTGGAGCATCTTGGGCTTGGTGGCCTCGGGGCTGGGCTGTCCGCTCTGCCCGGCCTGTCCGGGCTTGCCACCGACCGCGGCGTCGGCGGCCGGCGGGTTCGGCACCGCGCTGATGTGGCTGTCGTCACCGAGCAGGTCGCCCCAGCTGCCGTAGATCAGGTTGGCGTTGTTCACCATGACGAAGATCATGGTCACCGCCGTGGCCTGGCAGAACAGCAGCATCACCAGCCGGGCCAGCAGCTGCACGGCCTTCGGCCCCCCGACCCTTCCCCAGAGCAGGAGGGTCACCACGATGGAGACCGGCACCAGGATGATCGTAAGGATCAGGAAGGGCTGACCTGTCAGTTGCATCAAGTTCTCGTATCCGCGTTGCGACTCGCCCGGACCCCGCTTGCCCGGCGCGCTTTCAATGAGAGGGGACGACATGGACGCGTGATCGGTTTCGTCGACTCTGAAGGAAACCTGAGAGCCGGCTCACGCGGGCATGAGAACCCCGTCTTTTTACCGACCCTAGTGTGTCACCTGCTCGGGTGTACGCGGCGCAGCGGCCCGGCGAACACTCAGGAACTGTACGGCACCCTGGGGCGCCCTCGGAGTTTCCTTAATACTTCGTCGAAACGCCGGACGGCCCCTCCCGGGATGCCACGGAGAGCCGGGCGCCCGACACTGGCAGGGATCTGACGTGGCGTCGGAAGGCGGTGGCCGGGTGCGCAGGGCCCAGGGGTGCGCGGTGCTCCTCCTCATGCTCCTGCTGCTGTCCGGTCTGCCCGGGTGCAGCCGGACCGGCGGGCTGCGCGCCGAGCACGCCCGCACCCGCGCGGCGACCGCCGGCGGCGCGGTGAGCACCCCGCGCTGGACGGTCGCGATGGTCACCCACGCGGGCGCCGGCGACTCGTTCTGGGACACCGTCCGCAAGGGCGCCGAGCAGGCCGCGGCGAAGGACAACATCAACTTCCTCTACTCCAACGACGCGCAGACCGCGAACCAGGTCCAGCTGGTGCAGGCCGCGATCGACCAGCGGGTGGACGGCCTGCTGGTCACCCTCGCCAAGGGCCCGGCGCTGAAGGACGTGCTGGCCAAGGCCGAGGCGGCCGGCATCCCGGTGATCAGCATCAACTCGGGCGCCGAGTTCTCCGCGCCGTTCGGCGCGCTCACCCACATCGGCCAGGACGAGAGCACGGCCGGCCGGGCGGCGGGCACGGCGCTCGGCGGCCGCAGCCGGCACAGCGTGCTCTGCGTGATCCACGAGCAGGGCAACGTCGGGCAGGAGCAGCGCTGCGCCGGCGCGAAGGCGACGTTCCCGGGCAGTCTGCAGACGCTCTACGTGGACGGCGTCAATCTGCCGGACGCCAAGGCCGCGATCTCCGCGAAGCTCCAGGCCGACCAGTCGGTGGACACCGTGCTCACGCTCAGCGCACCGCTCGCCGCGACCGCGCTGCAGTCGGTGCAGGACGCCCGGCGCGGCGTGGAGGTGGACACCTTCGACCTGAGCAGCGCCGTGGTGGACGGCCTGAAGAGCGGCTCGATCGGCTTCGCGGTCGATCAGCAGCCGTACCTGCAGGGCTACGAGGGCGTGGACCTGCTCTGGCTCTACCGCTCGAACCTGGACGTGCTGGGCGGCGGGCAACCGGTGCTGACCGGTCCGCAGCTGCTGACCGCCAAGGACGCGGACAAGCTGGCCCAGTACGTCGCCGGCGGTACCCGGTGAGCGCACCGCCGGACGTGCCGGGCGGGCCGGGCGGGCCGCAGGCGCCGGACTCACCGGGCTCGCCGGGCTCGCCGGGTGCGCGGGACGTGCTGGCCGGCCCCACCGGCGCGCCGCGCGGCCGGTGGCTGCACCGGCTGCTCTCCCGGCCCGAATTCGGCGCGCTGATCGGCGCGGTCGCCGTCTTCGGCTTCTTCTCGGTCGCCGCGGACAGCTTCCTGCGGGTCTCCTCGCTGGGCACCGTGCTGTACGCGTCCTCGACCATCGGGATCATGGCGGTTCCGGTCGCGCTGCTGATGATCGGCGGCGAGTTCGACCTCTCGGCCGGCGTGCTGGTCACCACCGCCGCGCTGACCTCGTCGATGGTCTCCTACCAGTTCACCGCGGTGACCTGGGTGGGGGTGGCGGTGTCGCTGCTGGTGGCGCTCGCGATCGGCGGGTTCAACGGCTGGATGCTCACCCGCACCCGGCTGCCCAGTTTCATCGTCACCCTCGGCACCTTCCTGATGCTGACCGGCGCCAACCTGGGCGTCACCAAGCTGGTCACCGGCTCGGTCAGCACCAAGTCGATCGCCGACATGCAGGGCTTCGCGTCCTGCCACTGGCTCTTCGCCTCCGAGGTCACCATCGGCGGGCTGACCGTGAAGGCGACGGTCTGGTGGTGGCTCGGCCTGCTCGTGGTGGCCAGCTGGGTGCTGCTGCGCACCCGCCTCGGCAACTGGATCTTCGCGGTCGGCGGCGACGCGGCCGCGGCCCGGGCGGTCGGGGTGCCGGTCGCCCGGACCAAGACCCTGCTCTACCTGGGCGTCGGCTTCGGCGCCTGGGTGCTCGGCCAGCACCTGCTCTTCTCCTTCGACACCGTGCAGTCGGGGGAGGGCGTGGGCAACGAGCTGATCTACATCGTCGCGGCGGTGATCGGCGGCTGCCTGATCACCGGCGGTTACGGCTCGGCGGCCGGGTCCGCACTCGGCGCGCTGATCTTCGGCATGACCAGCAAGGGGATCGTGTACGCGCAGTGGGATCCGGACTGGTTCAAGTTCTTCCTCGGCGCGCTGCTGCTGCTCGCGGCGCTGCTGAACTCCTTCGTCCGGCGGCGGGCGGAGGCCGGGCGGTGAGCGCGATCTCCTCCTCCTCGATCTCCCCTTCCTCGACTTCCTCCTCTCCGCTGGTGGAGCTGCGCGGGGTCGGCAAGCAGTACGGCGCGGTCACCGCGCTCGACGAGGTCTCGCTGACCGTGGACGCCGGGCGGATCGTCTGCGTGCTCGGCGACAACGGCGCGGGCAAGTCCACCCTGATCAAGATCATCGCTGGACTGCACCGGCACGACCGCGGCGACTACCTGATCGACGGCCGGCCGGTGCACCTCGGCTCGCCCCGGCAGGCCCTGGATCTCGGCATCGCCACCGTCTACCAGGACCTCGCGGTCGTCCCGCTGATGCCGGTCTGGCGCAACTTCTTCCTCGGTGCCGAGCGGACCACCGGCCCGTTCGGGCGCTACGGGCGGCTCGACGTGGCCCACATGCGGACGACCACCCGGCAGGCGCTGGCCCGGATGGGCATCGAGCTGGCCGACGTCGACCGCCCGATCGGCACGCTCTCCGGCGGCCAGCGCCAGTGCGTGGCGATCGCCCGGGCCGTGCACTTCGGCGCCCGGGTGCTGATCCTCGACGAGCCGACGGCCGCGCTCGGCGTCAAGCAGTCCGGCGTGGTGCTCTCCTATGTGGCCGCGGCCCGGGCCGAGGGGCTGGGCGTGGTGCTGATCACGCACAATCCGCACCATGCTCATCTGGTCGCGGATCACTTCGTGCTGCTGAAAAGAGGGAGGATGGCGGGCAGCTATGCCCGTGGTGCGATCGGCCTGGAGCAGCTCACCAGCGAGATGGCGGGCGGCTCGGAGCTGGCCGAGCTGCGCCACGAGCTCGCCCACCCGGCCGACCTGCCACCGGATCTACCGCCCGACCTGTTGCCCGACCTGTTGTCCGAACCGCCGACTGACTCACCGTCCGAGCCACCGGCTGACCCACCGTCCGAGCCACCGTCCGACCCATTGCCCGAACCGCCGTCCGACTTGTCGTCTGACCCGCCGTCTGATCAGGAGCCCCCGCCGTCGTGACGAACCCCAACGGCCGCACCGGCCAGCCCGTCCTGCCCGCTCTCCTCGGCCTCGGCCAACGGGGCCTCGGCCAGCGCGGACTCGGTCCGCGCGGGGCTGACCGCTACGGCGCCGACCGCCGGCGCCGCACGCTGCCCGCCGGCGTGCTGCGGCTGCCCACCATCGGGATCGACATCGGCGGCACCAAGGTGGTCGCCGGCGTGGTGGACGGCGAGGGCCGGATCGTCGAGCAGCTGCGCACCGAGACGCCGCACAAGAGCAAGAGCCCCAAGGTGGTCGAGGACGTCATCGTCGAGCTGGTGCTGGAGCTGGCGGACCGGCACGACGTGCACGCGGTCGGCATCGGCGCGGCCGGCTGGGTGGACGCCGACCGCTCCCGGGTGCTCTTCGCGCCGCACCTCAACTGGCGCAACGAGCCGCTGCGGGACGCGCTGACGGACCGGCTGAAGTTCCCGGTGGTGGTGGAGAACGACGCGAACGCCGCCGCCTGGGCCGAGTGGCGCTTCGGCGCCGGGCGCGGCGAGGACCTGCTGGTGATGATCACCCTGGGTACCGGGATCGGCGGCGCGGTCGTCCGGCACGGATACGTGGACCGCGGCCGGCACGGGCTGGCCGGCGAGTTCGGCCACATGCAGGTGGTGCCGAGCGGGCACCGCTGCCCGTGTGGCAACCGGGGCTGCTGGGAGCAGTACTCCTCGGGCAACGCGCTGGTCCGCGAGGCGCGCGAGCTGGCCGCCGCCGAGTCCCCGGTCGCCCAGTCGCTGCTGGCGATGGCCGCCGGCGATGTCGCCGCGATCACCGGGCCGCTGGTCACCGAGGCCGCACAGGGCGGCGACCCGATGGCCGTCGAGCTGCTGCACGACATCGGCACCTGGCTCGGCGTCGGCCTGGCGAACCTGGCGGCCGCGCTGGACCCCGGACGGTTCGTCGTCGGCGGCGGCGTCTCCGCGGCCGGTGACCTGCTGCTGGCGCCGGCCCAGGACGCGTTCCGGCGCACGCTGACCGGGCGCGGCTTCCGGCCGGAGGCGCAGATCGTCCGGGCCGCACTCGGCAACGAGGCCGGGCTGATCGGTGCCGCCGACCTGGCCCGTGCGGTGGCCCGGCGGTTCCGTACGGTCAAGCGGAGCCGGGCCGAGCGCTGAGGCTGTTCGGGGTGCTGAGCTGCGGCTGAGCTGCTGAGCCGTTGAGTTCAGCAGAGCTCGCGGACCATGGTCGCGACGTCCGGGCCGGTCTCGACGGTGACGAAGCCCTCCGCCGCGTACAGCGCCGCCGCGCGGTCGGCCCGCTCCACGCTCAGCGAGATCTGGTGGTGGCCGGCCTGGCAGGCCCGCCGGAGCAGCTCGCGCAGCAGCGCCCGGCCGACGCCGCGGTCCCGCCAGCCCGGCAGCACCCCGATCGAGAGCTCCGGCACCTGCGGCCCGACGAACCCGTACCCGGGCTCACCGGCGGGGAAGAGCCGCAGCCAGGCCGCGCCGAGCGCCCGCCCGTCCGCCGCCGCGGCGACCACCCCGAGGTCGCCGGCCCGCGGCCACCCCGCCACGTAGTGCCCGGCGGCGGGCCCGCCGGCCCCGGCCGGCACCCGCTCGCGCGGCCCGGCCACAGCGGGCCGCCAGTTGACGGCCTCGACCAGCATCTCGGCGAGGAAGCCCGCGTCATCGGCGCCGGCCGGCCGCAGGGTGAACTCCGCTTCACGTGCCCTTCGCACATCCATGCTGTGATTTTTGACACAGGCACGACGTGGGCTCAAGCGGTTTGACGGGATTTTTCGCGGGCGTCGCCGCACATTCAGAAGTCCTTCGGCTCGCCGTGTGGCTGACCCGCCGCCGCTGCGTTCGGTGGTTGCATGGGCACGTTCTGTGCTCATTGGGGGGCGGTGTCGGTGAGGGAGAGGGTCGGATGACGGAAGTCGTACAGGCACCCGCGCCGGACGCGCTGCCGGTGCGTCAGGGCTCGGTCGTGCTGCGCTGGCTGACCACCACCGACCACAAGGTGATCGGCAACCTGTACCTGGCCACCTCGTTCGGCTTCTTCCTCTTCGCCGGCATCCTGGCCTTGCTGATGCGCGCCCAGCTGGCCCGGCCGGGGGCCCAGCTGTTCAGCCACGAGCAGTACAACCAGCTCTTCACGATCCACGGCACCGTGATGATGCTGCTCTTCGCCACCCCGACCTTCGCCGGCTTCGCGAACGCGGTGATGCCGCTGCAGATCGGCTCGCCGGACGTGGCCTTCCCGCGGCTGAACGCGTTCACCTACTGGGTGTTCCTGTTCGGCGGGCTGATGGTGGTCAGCGGCTTCTTCACCGGCTCGGGCGCAGCCGCGTTCGGCTGGTTCGCCTACGCGCCGCTGAACGACGCGGTGCGCAGCCCCGGAGCGGGCGGCGACCTGTGGGTGATGGGGCTGGTGGTGGCCGGGCTGAGCACGATCCTGGGCGCGGTCAACTTCATCACCACCATCGTCTGCCTGCGCGCACCCGGGATGACGCTGTTCCGGATGCCGATCTTCACCTGGAACGTGCTCTTCACCTCGATCCTGGCGCTGCTGGCCTTCCCGGTGCTGACCGCCGCGCTGCTCGCGCTGGAGGCGGACCGCAAGTTCGGCGCGCACGTCTTCGATCCGGCCAACGGCGGTGGCGCGCTGCTCTGGCAGCACCTGTTCTGGTTCTTCGGGCACCCCGAGGTCTACATCGTGGCGCTGCCGTTCTTCGGGATCGTCAGCGAGATCCTGCCGGTCTTCAGCCGTAAGCCGATCTTCGGCTACTACGGGCTGATCGGCGCGACCATCGCGATCACCGCGCTCTCGGCCGTGGTCTGGGCGCACCACATGTTCGTCACCGGGCAGGTGCTGCTGCCGTTCTTCTCGCTCACCTCGCTGCTGATCGCGGTGCCGACGGGCGTGAAGTTCTTCAACTGGGTCGGCACCATGTGGGGCGGCTCGCTCTCCTTCGAGTCGCCGATGCTCTTCTCGATCGGGTTCCTGACCACGTTCCTGTTCGGCGGCCTGACCGGGGTGCTGCTCGCGGCGCCGCCGATCGACTTCCACGTCTCGGACAGCTTCTTCGTGGTGGCCCACCTGCACTACGTGCTCTTCGGCACGGTCGTCTTCGCGACCTTCGCCGGCTTCTACTTCTGGTGGCCGAAGATGACCGGGCGGATGCTCGACGAGCGGCTCGCCAAGGTGCACTTCTGGCTGCTCTTCCCCGGGTTCCAGGCCACCTTCCTGGTGCAGCACTGGCTGGGCGCGATGGGCATGCCGCGCCGGTACGCCGACTACCTGCCGTCCGACGGGTTCACCACGCTGAACGAGGTCTCCTCGGCGGGCTCGCTGCTGCTCGGGGTCTCCATCCTGCCGTTCCTCTACAACGTCTGGCACACCGCCAGGTACGCGCCGAAGGTCACCGAGGACGACCCTTGGGGCTTCGGCCGCTCGCTGGAGTGGGCCACCTCGTGCCCGCCGCCGCGGCACAACTTCCACGCCATGCCGCGGATCCGCTCGGAGTGCCCGGCCTTCGACCTGCACCACCCGCTGCACTCGCGGGCCGTCCTGGACGCCGAGGAGCGTGCGCAATGAAGGCCGAGGCCTACCTGTTCACCGGCTGGGCGGCGTTCTTCGGCGCGCTCGCCGCCGTCTACGGCGTGCTGGCCCGCGAGCCGGCGGGGAAGGCGGCGCTGGTCGTCTCGTTCCTGATGTCCGCCCTGGTCGCGGCGTTCTTCTGGGGCCAGTACCTGCGCCGCGACCGGCGGCCGCAGGACAGCGCCGAGGCCGAGATCGCCGATGGGGCCGGCCCGTTGGAGTTCTTCGCGCCCGGCAGCGGCTACCCGTTGCTGACCGCGGTCGGCGTTGCGGTGCTGGCGCTGGGCGTCGTGTTCGGGCTCTGGCTGATGCTGATCGGGGTGGGGCTGCTCTTTCCCGGGGTCGGCGGGTTCGTCTTCCAGTACGCGTCGCGGGAGCAGTGAGCCAGCCGGGCCCTGCTTGCTTGCCGGCCTGCCTGTCGGCTGCTCCGGCGGGTCGGTCCGTTCGGGGTCCGCCCGGGGCTCGTTCCGTCGGTCCGGCCGCGTCGGTCCGGCCCGGTCAGTCCCGGGCGGGTTCCTTCGGCTCCTCCGCGTGGACCTTCGGCGGCTCCGGTGGCTCCGGCAGCTCGACCCGGTCGCGGTAGTACCAACCACTGAGTGCCGCCCGCAGCCGTTCCAGCCGCGAGCGCAGTCGCTCGGCGCGTGACGGGCCGCCCGCGGTCGGCGGGGCCGGCACGGTCGGCGGAGTCGGTGGAGTCGGCGCTTCGAGCGGCGCCGGCACCTCGCGCAGTGTCAGCGTGTAGCGCTGGCGCACCGTCAGCGGCTGGTGCTCCTGCTCGAACCCGCCTTCGGCCGTCTGGCGGACGAAGCCGGTCGGCGCGGCGCCGTCCGTGAACCGGTCGCGGTCGTGGGCCTGGAGCGCCAGACAGAGCCGCCGGGTCAGCCAGAAGACCAGCACCGGAGCGACGAAGAGCGCCACCCGCAGCGTCCAGTCGAGCACGTTGACCGAGACGTGGAAGGTCAGCGCGATCACGTCCTGCCCGCCGGCCAGCAGCAGCACCGCGTACGCCGTCACGCCGGCCGTCCCGACCGCGGTGCGGGCCGGCCGGTTGCGCGGACGGTCGCAGAGGTGGTGCTCACCGCGCTCGCCGGTGATCCACTGCTCCAGGAACGGGTACGCGTACAACGCCGTGAAGAGCAGCACCGGGAAGACCACCGCCGGCAGCAGCGGGTTCCACGCGATGGTGTGGCCCCACAGCCGGGTCTCGGTGCCCGGCATCAGCCGCAGCGCCCCCTCCAGGAAGCCCATGTAGAAGTCCGGCTGCGCGTCGGTGGACGCCTGGTCGGCGCGGTACGGCCCGTACAGCCAGATCGGGTTGATCTGCGCGAGCGCGGCGAGCGCCACCAGCACCCCGGAGACCAGTACCAGCAGGCCGCCGGTCTGCGCGGCGAACTGCGGGAACATCGGCTTGCCGACCACGTTGCGGTTGGTCCGCCCGGGGCCGGCCCAGTGCGTGTGCTTCAGGTGGAAGACCAGGATCAGGTGTGCCGTGATCAGCGCCAGCAGCAGGCCGGGCAGCAGCAAGATGTGCGTGGTGTACAGGCGCGACACGATGTCCTGGCCGGGCCACTCGCCGCCGAACGCGAAGAACGCCAGGTACGAGCCGACCAGCGGGACCGCCAGCATGAAGCCCTGCGCGGTGCGCAGGCCGGTGCCGGAGAGCAGGTCGTCGGGGAGCGAGTAGCCGGCGAAGCCCTCGATCAGCACCAACTGGAACAGCGTCAGGCCGATCACCCAGTTGAGCTCGCGCGGGCGGCGGAACGCACCGGTGAAGAAGATCCGCAGCAGGTGCGCGCCGACCGAGGCGGCGAAGACCAGCGCGGCCCAGTGGTGGATCTGGCGGACCAGCAGGCCGCCGCGCACGTCGAAGCTGATCGCCAGCGTGGACGCGTAGGCCTCGGTCATCCGGATCCCGTGCAGCGGCGCGTAGCTGCCGGTGTAGATGGTCTCGCCCATCGCGGGCTTGAAGAAGAAGGTCAGGAAGACGCCGGTGGCCAGCAGCACCACGAAGCTGTAGAGGGCCAACTCGCCGAGCAGGAACGACCAGTGGTCGGGGAAGATCTTGCGCAGCAGGCCCTTCGCGGCGTCCAGGAACGGCAGTCGGCCGTCCAGCGCGTCCGCCGCGGCCTCGGCGCGGGCGGCGGCCACCGGGTGTTGGGCGGCCCAGTTGTCCGGCGGCCGCCGCCGCTCCGGCTGCTCCAGGGGCATCCGACCCGCACCTCGTCCCGTCGCGTGAGGTTCCCGGGGTGGGCCCCCGACCTGCTAGCCATACCGTGCGACCCGCGTCCCGCGGCGGCGCGACCCGCGCGTGCCGGGCCCGGTTCACTCCGTCGCGCCAGCACGGCCCCGGCTGACGCCTTGAGCCGCTGCTGTCGGTGACGGCGGGTATCTTCGGGGGCGGGTGTCTGGCCGGGTCTGCCGGCTCGGCACCCGCCCCCGTCCGCACCACCCCGGGAAGGCCCGTTGTGACCGTCCGCATCGCCACCTGGAACATCAACTCCGTCACCGCGCGGCTGCCCAAGCTGCTGGAGTGGCTGGAGAGCGCCAAGCCCGACGTGCTCTGCCTGCAAGAGCTCAAGTGCGCCACGGCTGCCTTCCCGTTCGAGGAGGTCCGCGAGCTCGGCTACGAGACCGAGGCGTACGGCACCGGGCGGTGGAACGGTGTGGCGATCATCTCCAAGCTCGGTTTCGAGGACGTCGTGCGCGACCTGCCCGGTCAGCCCGGCTTCCTGGCGGACGGCGCGCTGCTGCCCGAACAGGAACCGCGCGCCATCGCGGCCACCTGCGGGCCGGTCCGGGTCTGGTCGGTCTACGTCCCGAACGGGCGCGAGGTGGAGCACGCGCACTTCCGCTACAAGCTCGACTGGCTGGAGGCGCTGCGCCAGGCGGTGCTGGCGGACGCGGCTGGCGAGCGCCCGTTCGCCGTGCTCGGTGACTTCAACATCGCCCCGGCCGACGAGGACGTCTTCGACCTCGCCGCCTTCGAGGGTGCCACGCACGTGACACCGGTCGAGCGCGCCGCGCTGGCCGCGCTGCGCGAGGCCGGCCTTGAGGACGTCGTCCCGCGCCCGCTCAAGTACGACCGCCCGTACACCTACTGGGACTACCGGCAGCTCGCTTTCCCGAAGAACCGCGGCATGCGGATCGATCTGACCTACGCGAACGCGCCGTTCGTCGCAGCGGTGACGGACAGTTACGTGGACCGCGAGGCGCGGAAGGGCAAGGGAACCTCCGACCACGCGCCGGTGGTCGTGGACCTCGCGCTCTGAGCTCGGCCGCTCCTCGGTCTGCTGGTTCTGGGCCTACCGGCCCTCCGCTTGCCGTTCCTCGGTCTGCTGGTTCTGGGCCTACCGGCCCTCCGCTTGCCGCTCCTCGGTCTACCGGTTCTCGGCCTGCCGCTCCTCGGCCTGCATCGCGGCGGTCGCGAGCAGGTACTGCGCGGCGATGTACGTGGACATGATCCAGAGCTCGTGTCCCGGCAGCTCCCGCCACCCGGCCAGCCGGGTGGCGATCAGCGTGTCGGAGAGCAGGAAGAGCGCACCGCCCAGTCCGCCGCGCAGGCCCAGGCCGGCGGAGGTCACCGCGGTGGAGGCCAGCAGCAGGCTGTAGCCGGCCACCGGGATCTTGAGCGCCCCGAGGCCGGGCCAGAGCTGGTTCATCATCACCGCCCAGGTCGCCGCGTACGCGCCGGCGACCAGTGCGGTGCGACGACGGTCCGTCAGCGCCCCCTGCTTGGCGAACATCGCGATGTAGCAGACGTGCGCGGTCGCGAACGAGCCCATCCCCGCCAGGAACGCCGCCTCGCTGTCGATCTGGAGCAGCGCGTCGCCCGCCGTGCTGGCGATCAGCGCGGGGACCAGCAGGCGGGTGCTGTCGCCGGTGGCGCTGCCGGTGCCGGTGGCGGGGCTGCTCGTGCCGTTCTGCTCGGCGGTGCTCGGTCCGGCCGGCTCCGGCAGCCTCGGCGCGGTTGCTGCGGGCGAGGCGACCAGCGCGGACCGCTTGCCGGAGGCGACCACATGGGCGGCGAGCAGCGGCATCAGCACGGGCTTGGTGACCAGCTCGACGGCCTTGCCCTCCACCAGCAGCGCGCCCAGGTGCGCCGCCGAGGTGGCGGCGAAGGTGCCGAGCAGACCGCGCGCCCGCCCGGTGAGCCGCTCCGCGAGGCGTCCGGTGAGGCGTCCGGTGAGCTGTCCGGTGGGAGAGCTGAGGCTGTTCAGCATGCGATGGAGCCTTCCGAGGTACTGGGGGTGGTGGCCAGAGTAGTGGTGGGGACGGTGCTGCCCGGTGACCCGGGCTGCCAGCCGGGGCCCTTGGCGAGGTGGCGAACGCGGTCGCGCCAGTTCGTGGCTGCCGCCACGTCCCGGGCGATCGCCGCGTACTCGTGCGTCGCGACCCGCAGGGGGTTGAACGAGTCGATGTTCTTCGTCAGGCCGTAGACCGGGCGGACGGTCTCCGGTGTGAAGGAGCCGAACAGCCGGTCCCAGACGATCAGGATGCCGCCGAAGTTGCGGTCCAGGTAGCCGCCCTGGGAGGCGTGGTGCACCCGGTGGTGCGACGGTGTGTTGAGGATCAGTTCGACCGGCGCCGGCAGCCGGTCGATCCGCTCGGTGTGGATCCAGAACTGGTACAGCAGACCGACCGAGGTGCAGAACGCGAGCGCCGCCGGGTGGACCCCGGCCAGGATCATCGGTACGTAGAACACCCAGTTGGTCGCGCCCGTCCACGGCTGGCGCAGCGCCGTGGACAGGTTGTAGTTCCGGCTGGAGTGGTGGACCACATGGCAGGCCCAGAGAATGCGGATCACGTGGTGACCGCGATGCTGCCAGTAGTAGCAGAAGTCCTGGGCGAGCAGCATGAGCGGCAGCGTCCACCAGGTCACCGGGAGGTGGACCGGTGCCAGTGAGTACAGCGCCGAGTAGACCATGACGATCGGGATCTTCCAGCCGGCGTCGAAGAACAGGCTGCCCAGGCCCATGCCGAGACTGGTCGCCGTGTCCTTCCCACCGTAACCCTGCTCCTCGTCGTCCGGATGGAACCGGTAGGAGACTGCCTCCAGCACAGCGAGCAGCACAAAGGCCGGTATCGACCAGAGCACGACGTTGGGCAGGTTCGGCATGACCGGCACGATAGGCGACACCGGGCGGCACCGGAAGAGTTGTTACTCATGCGTAGCGGTGCTATCCGACCACCAGGGCCCCGCTCTCGTAGGCGGCGATCACCAGCTGAGCCCGGTCCCGTGCTCCGAGCTTGGTGAGCAGTCTGCTGACATGTGACTTCACCGTGCCGACGGAGAGACAGAGCTGTTGTGAGATCTCGGCGTTGGACAGCCCTCGCCCGACGAGGTGCAGTACCTCGCACTCGCGCTGTGTCACTCCGTCCAGGTCCTTCGCAGGCGCGGGGGCGATGTCCTGCCGGACGAACTCCTCCATCAGCCGTCTGGTGATCCTGGGAGCCAGCAGCGCGTCTCCGGCGGCGACCACCCGGATGGCACTGAGCAACTCGGCCGGCAGCGTGTCCTTGAGGAGGAAGCCGCTGGCGCCCGCCCGGATCGCGCCGAAGGCGTACTCGTCCAGCGCGAAGGTGGTCAGGACCACGATCCGCACGGACGGTTGATCCTTCCCGGAGAGAACCAGACGGGTGGCCTCGATCCCGTCGAGCAGCGGCATCCGGATGTCCATCAAGGCGACGTCCGGCCGCAGCGCTCGGATGACCTCGACCGCCTCTCGGCCGTTCGCCGCTTCCCCGACCACCGTCAGATCCGGAGCGGAATTGATCAGCACGCGAAAGGCCGATCGGACCAGGGCTTCATCGTCGGCGATGACGACTCGTAGGGTCATGAGGTTCTCCGGTGGTGTGGGTGCCTAGGCTTACTGACCCGTGCGTGCTGGATCGGCTGCGGCCGGCCGCGCCGCAGCCGTGGGTTTGAGCCGGTGCTCCGGAGTGGCCGTGCTGGGCCGTGCTGATGCCGGTGTTGTCTGCGAGGCGGGCTCGGTGAGCGGCAGGCGGACCGAGACGCGGTAGCCACCGTCTGGGCCCGGGCCGACCGTCACCGCGCCGCCGTAGAGCGCAGCGCGCTCGCGGATACCGATCAGACCGTGGCCCTCGTGGCCCCTGTAGTCCTCGCGGCTCTGGTGGTTCTCGTATCGCTCCTGCCCGCGCTGCCCCGCTGCCGGCGGCGTTCGGTGGCGTGGGGCGCTGCGGTCGGCGAGTGTGCCCTCCGTGGCGGCGTGGCCGATGTGGCCGATGCCCTTGTCGCTGACCTCCATCGTCACCTCCTCCTCGGTTCGGGTGATCACCAGTCGAGCGCGGTCGGTGCGGGCGTGCTTGACGACGTTCGTCAGGCTCTCCTGCGCGATTCGGTAGAGCGCCCGCTCTATGCCGTGTGGCAGCTCCGGCTGGTGGGCGTCGAGTGCGTCGAAGACGACATCGACGTGGACGCCGCCCTTGCGGGTCTGCGCCGCGAGCGCCTCGATGTCGGCCAGGCCGCCCGGGCGCAGCTCGGCCGCGTCGTCCTCGCGGAGGACACCGAGCAGCGAGCGCAGCTCGCGCAGGGTCTCCCGGCTGGTCGCCTCGATCACCGAGAGTGCCTGTGCAGCCTCCTCGGGCTGATTGCGGCTCACGTGGTGCCCGACGCCGGCCTGGACCGCGATGATGCTCATGCTGTGCGCGACGACGTCATGCAGCTCGCGGGCGATCCGCAGGCGCTCCTCGACCACGGTGCGCTGAGCCTCGGCCAGGCGGGCCGCCGACCGCTGCTCGGCCTGCTCCCGCAGTCCCTCGGCATAGGCCCGGCCGCGAGCCGAAGCCCAGCCCATCGACCAGCCGGCGAGCTGTGCCACCCCGATCCCCACCAGCCACAGCCCGGCAAACCGGCTGTGCCCCGCGTGCAGGTCGATGCAGTACCCGCTCAACCACTCCACTGCGAACGCGGCCACCAGCGCTGGAACGGCCCGCTGTGGAGCTCTGGCCAAGCCGACCTGGTAGGCGAGCAACGCCATCGCGAGGAGGGCCAGTGGCGCACCGGGGGAGAACCCGATCACCGGCAGGCCCGGCGCGGCCAGCCAGAGCATGCCGATCGGCCGGAATCTGCGAAGCCCGACGCCCACGCAGAAGCCGAGACCGATCACCAGGAGCAGCGGGCCCGGCAGCGCCAGCAGGCGCATGCTGAACCCCCGGTCCGCCCAGATGAGCCAGGCGCACAGCAGCGCGAAGGCGACGTCGGCGCCGACCAGCTGAGGCTGGGTCAGGCGACGAACGAGCGGCGGGCGCAGGTGCGGGTTCATGACGGCGAGCCTAGTTCGCTCACGAGCTTGCCCGGATCCGGCTGTGGAAGGAGCTCGGACCTCTGTCCTGAGACAGATACGGCCCCGATGGTCCTCCCAGAGACGGAGTTGAAGATCTGTCCGTAGCCAGATTCGCCAGACACCCGGGCCCTGCGACCGTAGCTGCCGTGCCGATCACGCGGCTCGACCGGCTCAAGGATTCGCTCGTCCGGCTCGACAGGGGAGCGACGGAGGATGGAGAACATCATGACGACCGCTGTTCGACCTCTGACAGTTCGACTGGCGACTGCTCGTGCGGTGCCGGTGTGGCCGGCGGTTCCCGGTGCGGATCCAAGGGCGACGGCCTCGCCCACGAACTCCCCAGTCTCCAGGACATCGAGAGGGCCGCCGGGCGCTGCTGCCATGACCGGTGGCCGTGAGTCTCCATGCGTCGCGATCTTTGACAACTGAAAATCGGATTGCTGCTGCCGAAAGTGAAGAAATCCACACAGGTGCTCGCGAGGCAGGCGAGTGCACCGCGCCGGCCCGTGGATAAGCCCAGCTCGCTGTTGCCGGGCCGGCGCTGTCCGGTAGCCAGGCGCCCGGCGGCGGACTACTCGGCGGGCCGTGCGCCGAGGCTGCGGTGCCACCCCCTCCCGGGTGTCTTAGGCTGTTCCTGACACGGTGGAACAGGACAGGCAGAGTCGGGCGGACAGGCCGCCCGGCGGCACGGCGGAGGGGCGCGTGAACGGGGGCGGAGCGCTGGGCAGCACCGACGCGCCCGGCACCGCAGTGGCCGGCCGTTCCGGGGGTACCACCAGCGTCCACGCGGAGTGCCTTGCGGAGCACCTGGGGAGCGTCCTGACTCTGTTCGAATCCGAGCTGCAGTCGGCGGAGGGGCCGGAGTCACCGTCAGCAGGCCTGGCGGGCGGCGGCGGGTCGGGTGGTCCGCTCGGCGGTGCGACCGGCGGTCCGTCGGCCGATCAGCCACGAGAGCGAGCCGGCCGTCCGGCGCCCGGGAACCGGCCGCCGGCGCAGGCCGCTCCCTGGCCGGAACACCTGGTGGACCATCAGCAGGCCGCCTCGCCGCCTTCGGAACTGCGGCAGGCGTCCGAGGACGCGGTCCGGGCCGAGAGGCCCGGCAGTTGCGGTGCGGAGTACCCCGAGGGCGGATTCTGCATGGGTGGGCCGTCGGATGTGACTCTCCAGGCGGTGGCGCGGTTGACACAGTCCCGGCAGCCGGACACCGAGCGCCTGATCCGGCTCGCTCGGCGATTCGCACACTCCAGCGCGGAAGAAGCCCACGATCTGTTCACCGATGCCTTCGGTCTGCACGGGGCACGGCACTTCGGGGTCGCTCCGGAGCCGGCCGACGCCGACCGGCCCGAGCTCAGCTGGTGGCACGGCCCGACGGTCCGCCAGCCGTTGCCCACGGTGCAGGACGGCGCCGTTCCCCGCGTTCGCCGTGCACGGCGGCGGATGCGCGAGCTTCCGGTGGGTGAGTCGGCCGACGGGGCGCCAGGTGCTGTGGCGGGAGCCGCAGCCGGTGTGGCGGGGGCCGGGGCGGTCGGCGATGTGCTCGGCGGCGCGATACCGGCGGCCCGCGCCAATGCCGGCCGGCACCGCAAGCCCGAGCCTCCCGGTACCAGCGGGAGCGGCGGCCCGGGCGAGTCGGGCCCGTACGACGTGGCCGTCGCGGCGGAGCGTCGTGCTGCCGCACGAATCCTGCTCGCGCACCCTTTGGTGACCGCTGCCGGGCCGCACGCGGCTGCACTGCCGCTGATCCAGCGTCACGCTCCGTGGCTCAGCGATCGCTTCGGGGAGCTGCTCGGCTATCCGCTGATGGTGACCGAGAGCTTCGCTCGGCTGCTGAAGGCGGGCTTGGGGGCCGGAGCGATGCGCCGGCTCTCGGTGGACCACACCCCCCTGACGCCCGAGCGCTATGCGGCGCTCGCCCTCGCGCTCGCGGTACTGCTGACCGGCCCCCACCTCTGGCCGACCGAGCAGTTGACCGCTGGGATCGAGCAGGCGGCAGCGGGCGCCGGTCTGGCGAACGGCGCCGATGGCGTGGACGGCCCGCAGGCCGGGGCACTGGAGGCGGGCGATGAGGCCGAGCCCGATGCCATGACCGGGAGCGGTCGAGCGGCGGTCGGGCGGGCCGCGATCGGGGCCGCGCTTCGGCTGCTGACCGAGTGGCAGGTCCTCGCTTCGCACTGCACGGCCGAGGGCTGCCTCACGGTGGATCAGGACCTCGCCGCCGTGCTCGCCATCGGTGCGGGTGGCAGTACTGACGAGCTGCCGGCGGACGGCGCCGACACCGGGGCAGGCCGGGGCGCGGAGGTCCCGGTGGCGGTCCGCCGCCGGCTCGTGGAGACGCCGGTGGTGCTGTTCGAGGACCTCACCGCGCTGGAGCGCGAGTGGCTGTGGCAGGCCCGGCAGCAGGAGGCCGAGAGCTTCGCGGAGTTCCTCGGCCTGACCGCCGAGGTCCGCAGCGAGGGCATCGCCCTGCTCGACCCGGCGGGCGAGCTGACCGACCTTCGGTTGCCAGGCCCCGACGCGCCGGCGCATGCGGCGCTGCTGCTGGTGGAGCGGCTGGTGGAGGAGTTGCGCCCGCTGCCGTCGGAGCCGGCCGCCGGCCTCGGCACGCCGGTGACCGGCGTGCCGATCGCCGAGGCCCTGATAGACGGCATTCTCGGTGACGTCGCCGACGAGTACGGAGCCGGTGCGGGCTGGGGCTGGGACCACCTGGCCGACCGGGCCGCCTTCCGCCGTGAGGTGCTCGACCTGTTGCACCGGATGCGGTTGATCGCGCCGGCGCCGAGTGCGGCCCTGGCCGGCCCGGCGGCCCAGGCCCCAGCCGGGCCCAACGGTCCTGTTGCCGCCGGTGTGACGGCAGCTGCCGCTCGTGGTCGCACGGTCAGTGGCTGGATGCTGCTCGCCCCGGCCGCCCGGTACGCCGCCGAACTCGAGCTGCGTCCGGCAGCGGGGACCGGGCGCCACTCCCGTCGGGAGCGGTACTCCGGGCCGCTCGCCGATCGGTAGCGGAGCACGCGGGGATCTTGCGATGCAGTGACGACGGATGCGGTGACGACAGGCCCGCGGGCGCGGCGGCCGTGCAGGTCGCGGACGCCGTCAGTGCGACCCGGAGGCGGCCGTGACGGTCTGCTGCTGGACGGTTTCCACGGTGGCGCCGACGCCGAGTCCACCCAGCGCGACCGAGGCGGCCACGGCGGCACAGGCGAGAAGTCGCCGGTGGCGCTTGGGGAGCGGGAACCGGGGGGCGTCGTCGGCCGAGGAGCAGGAAGCGCCTGGTGAGGCCGGGGATCCCGGGTCGGGCAGGTCCGCCGGGCGGCGGCCGGGGAAGAGCGGTTCGTCCATGATGGTGAGGATTCCAGTCAGGTGTTAAACGATGACTACACAGGGGTGAACGCCGCACACGTGGGACGCGGCGATTCGGCGCAGTGACTCGGCGCAGGCCTTTCGGAGCGTCCCGAGGGTGCCTCTAATTTCGCTCTCTGCCCGCTAACGCCGGGGCGCCGCCCAGGCCAGCGGCCCTGCCGGCCCTCGGGCCGACGCCGATCGCAGCAGCGGCAGACACCACCGTGGCGGGTGGAGCCGCGATGGCGGGTGGCGCCCCAAGACGATCGCGAGGGCGATCGCGCCGGCCGACTGCACGGACATGACGGGCTGAACCTTCGAGTGAACAGGGCCGCAGGGCGGGTCCGAATCGGCGCGCCCGTGCGGAGAGCGTCTGCCAGCATGCCATGCGCCGATCACATTTCGCATGCGCAGTGCAACAGTGTGTGATGCCTCTCCGGGGTGCCGGAGCCCGGTCGCGCCAAGCCGAACGTGCTCGGCCGCCCCCGACCGGATTTCACCCGGACGGCGGAACTTCCGCCCTACTCCGGGCCCGCCTGTTCGGCCACCGCCGGCTCTTTGGCAACCGCAGGTCCCGGCTCCACCGTCGCGTCGCCCACCGCGACCCGGACGGCATCCCGCAGTCCGTGCGCCGGGTGGAAGCGGCTGGGCCCGGCGGCCGGGTCGGCCCGCAGTTCCTTGACCAGTGAGACGCAGAGAGCCAGCATCACCACCACGAACGGCAGTGCGACCAGTACGGTCGCGTTCTGCAGCGCGGTCAGGCCGCCCGCCAGCAGCAGTGCGGCGGCCACACCACCCATGAGCAGGCCCCAGACCACCACCAGCCAGGTCCGAGGGTGCAGCGAGCCGCCGCTGCAGAGCGAGCCGAGTACGAGCGAGGCCGAGTCGGCGCTCGTGATGAAGTACGTCATCACCAGAAGCACGCAGACCACGCTGGTCACCGAGCCCAGCGGCAGCGACTTCATCATCTCGAAGAGCGAGGCCTCCGGACCCTGTGCGATGGTGCCGACCAGGTCGGCCGCGCCGGTCGCGCTCAGCCGGATCGCCGTGCCGCCCATGACGCAGAACCAGATGACCGTGGCTCCGCTCGGCACCAGCAGCACGCCGACCAGGAACTGGCGCACTGTCCGGCCGCGCGAGATACGGGCGATGAAGGTGCCGACGAACGGCGCCCAGGAGAGCCACCAGGCCCAGTAGAAGATGGTCCAGGTGCCGAGCCACTTCTCGTCGGTGAACGCGCTGGTCTGGGTCGCCAGCGGCAGCAGGTCGTGTAGGTAGCCGCCGACGGTGGCCGGGATCGCGTCCAGGATGAAGACCGACGGGCCGGCCACGAAGACGAAGACCATGATTGCCGAGGCCAGCACCACGTTCGCGGTGCTGAGCCACTTGACGCCCTTGTGGACACCGGAGAACGCGGAGAGCACGAAGGCGGCGCTCAGCGAACCGATGATGATCAGCTGGACGTTCTGCGTGCTGCGCACCGAGGAGATGAAGCCGAGGCCGTCGGCCACCTGGAGTGCGCCCAGGCCCAGGCTGGTCGCGGAACCGAAGACGGTGGCGAAGACGGCGAGCAGGTCGATCGCCCGCCCCGGCCAGCCGTTCGCGCCGCGCTCGCCGATCAGTGGGACGAAGGCGGCGCTGATCCGGTTGCCCCGGCCCTTGCGGAAGGTGGTGTAGGCGAGCGCGAGGCCGCTGACGGCGTAGATCGCCCAGGGGTGCAGCGTCCAGTGGAAGAGCGAGAACTCCAGCGCCGACTGTGCGGCCGCCGGCGTCTGCGGGGTCAGACCGGAGCCGGGCTGCGGCTCGGCGTAGAGCTGCAGTGGCTCGCCGACGCCGTAGAACATCAGGCCGATGCCCATGCCCGCACTGAACATCATCGCGATCCAGGCCAGCGTGCTGAACTCGGGGCGCTCCTCGTCCCGGCCCAGCCTGATCCGGCCGAACCGGCTGACGGCGAGCAGCACGGTGAGCACCAGGAAAACGTCCGCCGCGACCACGAAGAGCCAGCCGAAGCTGTGCAGCACCCAGGCGAGCGCGGTGCTGGAGGTGCGGCCGAGCGAGTCCTTGGCGAAGACGCCCCAGGAGACCACGGCGAGTACCAGGACGGCGCTGATCCCGAAGACCACCCGATCGGTGGGGAGAGTGGCCGTCGGGTGTTCCGGATGATTTGTCACATATCGCACCATCTCTGGCAGTCCACGCGGACAGCCGCCGACGCGCGGGCTCCGTCCGAGGCTCGCGTCGGCTCACCTCGGCCTGCGGCGGCCTGCGTTCCCAGCGGGACGGGCCCTATCGCTTGCGTTCGCGCAGCAGTGTCTCCTGCACTGCCGAGGCGACCAGCACGCCGTCCTGGTCGTAGAACTCACCCATCGCCAGCCCGCGCCCGTCCCCGGCGGACGGGCTGCGCTGGGCGAACAGCAGCCAGTCGTCCGCGCGGAACGGTCGGTGGAACCACATCGCGTGGTCCAGCGAGGCGAGTGCGACCCTGGTCGGCTCGCTGCGCTGGAACCGGTGCGGCTGCAGGTGCAGCGCGGTGGTGGAGGCCAGCGTCAGGTCGGACAGGTAGGTCAGCGCGCAGGCATGGACGAGCGGGTCATCGGTCGGCAGTGGCGAGCCGGTGCGCAGCCAGACGAACTGCTGCGGCACGCCGGGGATCTCCGGCGGCAGGCCGGGCGCGCCGGTCGGGACGAAGCGCAGCTGCAGCGAGTGGAAGTCGCCGGCCCGGTCGAAGTCCTCGGGCGCGGCCTGGGCCCAGACCGGCAGCGGGTCCGGCAGCTCGCTCGGGCCGGGCACGGGCGGCATGGTGCGCTGGCGCCCGGTCGTCTCCTCGGGCCGCTTGAACGAGGCGGAGAGCGTGAAGATCACCTCGTCGCGCTGGACGGCCGTCACCCGGCGGGTGGCATAGCCGAGGCCGTCGCGGACCCGGTCCACCTCGTAGGTGATCGGGCGGCTCGGGTCACCGGGGCGCAGGAAGTAGCCGTGCAGCGAGTGCACCCGGCGCCACGCGGGCATCGTCCGGCCCCCGGCGGTCAGTGCCTGGGCGGCGACCTGGCCGCCGAACGCGCGCATCGGGGCGCCGGCGTGGCACCGGCCACGGAACAGGTTCTCGTCCAGCTGCTCGATCCGCAGCAGGTCGAGGAAGCCGCCGCCGTCCGGGGCGGCCGGCGGGGCCGCCGCCTGTGGGGTCTCGTCCCGGGCCGGTGCGTCGGTCATCCGTTCATCCTGGCAGAACCGGGTGGACGGCACAGTGAGCTGGGTTACTCACCGGTTCGACCGGAATGTGTACATAAGGTGATCAAAGCTTGCCAACAGGGCTGATCGAGCCAATTGAGCCGCATCAACCGAATTCGACAGATCACTCACTGGAGCCGCCGTGCTGCACCTGCGCCTGATCGTCCCCGCCGAGCTGCGCCGGCCGGTGCTCGACGTGCTGCGCGGCAGTGTCGGCGTGACCCACCTGATCGTGCTGCCCGACAGCGCGCTGAGCCCGCCGGGCGACGTGCTGATGTGCGACGTGGCCCGTGAGGCGGCGGACGAGGTGCTCGGGCAGTTGCGCGCCATCGGACTGCCCGAGCGCGGTGCGATCGACGTCTCCCGGCTCGACCTGGCGATCTCGACGGCGGCCGACGAGGCCGAGCGCCGGGCGCCGGGCATCGGGGCGGACGCGCTGGTCTGGGAGACCGTCACCGAGGTGACCCACGAGGAGTCCTCGCTCTCCTACACCTACCTGGTCTTCCTGACGGTGGCCACCATGCTGGCCGCCTGCGGGGTGGTGCTGGACAGCGCGGTGCTGATCGTCGGCGCGATGGTGGTCGGGCCGGAGTTCGGTCCGCTGGCCGGCCTCAGCGTGGCGCTCGTGCAGCGCCGGGCCCGGCCGGCGTGGCGCTCGCTGACCGCCCTGGTCGTGGGCTTCGCGGTGGCGATGGCACTCACGGTGCTGTTCGCGCTGATGATGGACGGCCTCGGCCTGTTCACCGAGACGGAGTTCGGCGGGCCGCGGCCGAACACCTCGTTCGTCTGGCAGCCGGACGCGCTCTCGTTCGTGGTGGCGTTCCTGGCCGGGATCGCGGGCGTGCTCTCACTCACCTCGGCGAAGTCGGGCGCGTTGGTGGGCGTGGCGATCTCGGTGACCACGGTCCCGGCGGCGGCCAACGCGGCGGTCGCGCTGGCCTTCGGGAAGGTCGCGCAGTGGCGCGGGTCGAGCGTTCAGCTCGGGCTCAACCTGTCCGGGATCGTGCTCGCCGGGGTGCTGACGCTGCTGGTGCAGCAGGCGGCGTGGCGGGACCTGCTGCGCCGCCACGCCGCCCGTACGACCGTGCCGTCCGCGCCGTCCGAGTGAGCGCCGCCGGTGGGGCGGGCTCCCGAGCCGACCGGCTCCGGTCAGGCGGGCACCTCGTCGTCGTGCGCCCGCACCGCCGCCGCGACCGGCTCCGGCGCCAGCGGCTCGCCGCTGGTCGGCGTCGCCGCGACCGCGCGCCACCAGAGTTGCAGCGCCGGTGGGTCGGCGGGCTCGAACGGTACCCCCGGGCGCGGCATGGCGACGGTGGCGGCGAGCGCCTGAGCCGCCGTCACGGTCCGCTCGGCCGGCTCCTCCCACGGGTGCTGGGCGAGGTTGAAGGTGGCCCAGTGGATCGGCAACAGGAGCTCGCCGCGGACGTCCAGGTGGGCCCGGACGCCCTCCTCGGGGGTCATGTGCACCTCGGGCCAGAAGCCGCTGTACGCGCCGATCTGCATCATCGTCGCGTCGAACGGGCCGAGCCGTTCGCCGATCTGGCGCATGCCCGGGAAGTACCCGGTGTCGCCGCTGTGGAAGATCCGGTGCTCGGGGCCGGCCACCGCCCAGGAGGCCCAGAGCAGGTGCGGGTTGGTCTTCGGGCCGCGGCTGCAGTAGTGCCGGGCCGGCGTCGCGGTCAGCGTGAGCCCGGCCACCCGGGCCGACTCCCACCAGTCCAGCTCGGTGATCCGGTCGGCCGGCACGCCCCAGTGCTCCAGGTGCGCGCCGACGCCGAGCGGGACGGCGAACTGCGCGCCGGTGCCGATCAGCGCGCGGATGGTGGTCATGTCCAGGTGGTCGTAGTGGTCGTGCGAGATCACCACCAGATCGACCGGGCCCAGATCGGCGAGTCGGATCGGCACCGGGTGCAGCCGCTTCGGGCCGATCCCGGGGAAGGGCGAACAGCGCACGCCCCAGACCGGGTCGAAGAGCACCCGGCGGCCGTCCAGCTCGGCGAGCACGGTGGCGTGGCCGAGCCAGCTCAGACGCAGGCCGGACGCGGGCGGCAGGCTGAGTTCGGTGGACTTCAGCGGGTGCACCGGGATCGGGCCGGCGGGCACCCGGCGGGTCCGGTCGGCGGTCAGCTGGGCGCGGGTGATCTCCAGCGGGGTGCGCTCGTAGACCAGTCGGCGGGTCGGCACCGGGTTCTGGAAAGCGCCGTCCCGGAAGTTCGGGCTGCGCAGGATGCGCGCCAGCCGCTCGCCCGCGGGCTCGGCGCCGAAGGCATCCGTCCGGGCCCGGCGCCAGCCGGCGATCGTCAGGTCGCGCAGACGGGCGGCTCGGGGAGACGGAGAGCTGGGGACGGAGCCGAGCACGGCGCCTCCTAAAGACGGGACGCCGGCGGGGCGTCAGCGGCACGACGCTGAGCGGGCACCGTGGCCACGTGCCCGCTCGGTACGATCAACACCTCATCGGGAGACTACCGGTCAGCCCTGCGCCGGGCGCGTCGGATCCGCTGACGGCCCGCCGTTCGAGGTGCCCCCGTTGGAGGTGCCTGTCGTTCGAGGCGCCGCGACGGACCGTCAGGCGTGGAAGAACCGGGTGATCGCCTCGGCCACGCAGTGCGGCTTGGCGCTGCCTTCGCTCGTGATGGTGTAGCGCACCACGGCCTGCCGGCCGCCCGGTACCTCGGTCACCGAGAGCAGCTCGGCGGTGGCCCGGATCGGGGTGCCGACCGGCAGCGGCGCGGGGAAGCGCACCTTGTCGGAGCCGTAGTTCACGGCCATCCTGACCGCGCCGACGCTGAAGCACTCCTTCGCCAGGATCGGGATCAGCGAGAGCGTCAGGTAGCCGTGCGCGATCGGGCCGCCGAACGGGCCGGACTTGGCCCGCTCCGGGTCCACGTGGATCCACTGGTGGTCGCCGGTCGCCTCGGCGAACAGGTTGACCTGCTCCTGGGTGACCGTGTGCCATTCGCTGCTGCCCAGCTCGGTACCGACCGCTGCGGTCAGCTCGTCGAGGGTGGCGAAGTTCGTCATGCTTGCGCTCCTGAGGGCCGATGGACTCCGGGATGGGCGGACGCCCTGCCGTCCGTTCCCGGGAGCGTAGCCCTATCGGCCGCTCAGGTGACCGGTGGGTAGCTCTTGCCCGGTGGCGGGCGCAGCAGTGGGCGGCAGCAGGCGGCGGCCGGTGAGCAGCTCGGGGGTGAACAGGACGAACATCGGCTCCGGATCGGCCACCCAGAGGCCGGGGCCGCTGCGGAGCAGCTCGCCGCGCAGGTCGGGTGCGCGGACCACCTCGGTCCGCCCGTGCGCCAGCACGCTCCAGCCGGTGCGGCTCGGCTCGTCCAGGTGGTCGGCCTGGAACGCGGTGACCGTGCCGTCCAGCGCCCGGGACCGGGCGCTGTCGGCGAGCAGCGCGAGCACCAGCCGGTCGTCCGCCCTGACCTCGAAGAGCACCGGCAGAACGGCCGGCAGCGCGTGCTCGGTGTACACGAGGCGCCCGATGGGCACGGTGCTGAGCAGCCGCAGGCACTCGGCCTCGCCCAGGTCCTCGATCCGGTCCGCATGGTCCATACCCCGATGGTGCGCTTGTCATGGGGTGGGCCAGTAGGGCCCATGGTCCCGGAACGGGCCGGGTGATGCCGCCGGTGCCGCCAGGGCTGCTGGTGCCGGCGGCGCCGGCCGAAGCTCCGGGCTGGGGCAACCTGGTCCGGACCTGGCCACCCGATCGTGGGTGATCTGGCGCATTCCCGCACGTTCTCGGCGGTACTGCGGCAGAGTGGCGGCCGCGGGCCGCGCGTCCTGCTGGTGGGCATCGGTGGCTCCGGTGGCACCGACGGCGTCCACCGCGTCACGACGCGGATCGGCACGGGAATGGCAGGCATCGGTGGCAGCGGTGGGCACCGGTCGGAGCGGCGGCCGCGCGGCGGTACGTACGGCGGCACGGCGGCAGACAGCGGGTGGGATGGATGAGCACGGCGACGAGGGGTACGGGAATGACCGGTGGGGTGGAACTGGTGGTGATCGGCGCGAACGGCGGGCCGGAGCGCAGTTACGGCGGCTCCGCGCAGGCCGCTCAAGGCGCCGCGGTGCTGGCAGAGGCGCTGCCTGCGGTCTGCTTCGACACCGGCAACCGGGGCAGCCGGCTCACCGTGGTGCCGGCGGAGGCGGACGCCAACACGATGCTCACCGCGCTGCGCGACGCGGCCCGGCAGGACGGCCGCTGGCTGGTGGTCTGCCTGCTCGGGCAGCTGGTCTCCGACCCGCGCGGCCGCCGGCTCGCCCTGGTCACGGCCGGCAGCACGCCGGAGAACGCCTACCGGCGCGGGCTGGCCTGGGACTGGGTGGTGAGCACCATGGTGCACGGCTCGCAGGAGGAGGCACTGCTGCTGGTCGACGCGGTGGCCGCGCCGGAGACCTGGACGGCGATCGGTGGGCTGGACGGCGACCAGGGGGTGGCCGAGTTGCTCGCCCACTCGCGGGTGCCGCTCTGGGGACGGGTCGGTCCGTACCCGGGCGGGCGGCGCGGCAAGTCGGCCGTGCTGCCCGGTGGCGAGGGCTCGTTCAGCTGGGCGCTCGGCCGGGTGCTGGCGCGCGGTGTGCCGGGCGCGCCGCCCGCCGTCGGCCCGGCTGACCTGCAGCCCGCCGTCGCCGCCGAACTCGCGTGGGGTGAACTCGCATCGGGGATCGAGGCGAGACTCCTGGTACCTCCTTCGGGTGGCCGGTTGTTGATGCGTAATCGGGCCGCGGTGCGGGGCGCATTGGCCGGATTGTCTGTTTCTGAAGAACTGTTGGCGGTCCTGTGGCGCGAAAGCACCCCAACGGATCCGCCTTCCGCGTAAGGTCAGGGGCCCAGGGTGTTGCCGAGAGCGGGCGAGTTGGCGAAGAATCGGTCACCGCACCGCACAACGGCATAACATCGGCATCTGACAGGATTTTTCTGCCAACTTTTGCCAACTTCGGCCAGCCGTAGAGCAGTCGGCGACAAGGTGGGGCTATGCGCCGTAGCAGGGCTTTGTTACGCCTCCGGGCGATTGGGGTCGGTGCGGCGGCTCTGCTCACACTTCTGGCGGCCGGCTGCGCCACCTCTGCCGGCTCGGCGCAACAGCTCTCAACTGCTGTTCCGGGTGCGGGAGGCGGGGCCGCCGCGGCACCTGTGCCGGGTGTGAGTCCTGGTGCGTCGGGGAGTTCGACTGCCGACGGTGGTTCGACCGGTGACCCGAGCATCGCGGTCGGCAGTGCACCGACCAGCGTGGCCGATCTTGCCGTCGCGCGCGAGGTGGTGACGGCCTATCAGGCATGGTGGGCGGCGCAGGTGCAGGCCTACAACGGTAATGATCCGAGTGGCGTCGAAGTGCGGCTCTACTCCGGCGGAACGGCGCTCGCGAATGTGCTGGTGAGCCTGCATTCCCTGCACGACGCAAAGCTCGTGATGACCGGAACCCCAGTCAATTCCCCGGTGGTGCAGAGCGTAAACACCACCGCGAGTCCACAGTCCGCGGTGATCGCGGATTGCGTGGATGTCAGTGGTTGGCATCAGGCCGATGCCGCGAACGGAACGCTCAAGGACCCGCCGCAGCGGCTCACCCGCTATCCGGCGCAGGTCGTGCTGCGGATCATCGGCGATACCTGGAGAGTGGCCGAGTTCAACCGTGAGGCAGGTCGGACATGTTGAGGGCAGTACGTCGTTATGGTGGCCAACTGGTGCTGCTGACCGGCCTGGTGGCCGGCGCCACGGTGCCGGCGCAGGCCGACCCGAGCCCGGGCCCGAGTGCCTGGATCAACCCCTGCACGGTGACCGCGATCTGCATCGGGATCCAGGACCCCGGGACGGGCGGTTCGACCGGGACCACCGGGGGTTCGACCACCGGCGGCAGCAGCACCGGCGGTTCGGGCAGCAGTACTCCCACGATGTGCACGTACCAGACCAAGCAGTACCCGTGCTGGGATCCTGAGCTGGGCATGTTCAACACCGACGACGGCCTCTACTACGACCCCGAGCAGCCGCCCGACTCCGGCGATCAGGCATGGGCCGGCCACACGTTCCCCATCGGCACGGTCTACCAGAAGTTCGCGCCGCCGCCCGGGCTGACGCTCCTGGGGAGCGTGTACGACCCGAAGCTGGCCGCCAACCCGCCGCCGCCGGACCCGGGGACCGCCGCCGCGTACGCCGTCGGGCTGCTCCGGTTCGTCCGGCCGGTTCCGCACAGTGCGCCGCCCGGCAGCGCGGTGGTCGGGATGCCGGTCTGGCTCTGGTACGAAACCTCGGACGCCACCAAGGCGGTGACGGCCGGGCCGCAGAGCAAGACGGTGGACAGCACGGCCGGCGCGGTCACCGCCACGGCCACGCTGTCGGACGTGAGCTGGGATCTCGGCTACAAGGACGCCGCCGGGAAAGAGGTGACGAAGGACTGCCCGACGGCGACTCCTGGAGCTCCGTACGCACCCGGAACAACACCTAGGGACGCGTGCATCGCCACCTTCGACAAGCTGTCGGCGACGGCAGGCAGCGTGCCCACCACGCCGGCCACTGCGACGCCGTCCGGCTCGGCTGGGTCGGCGGGTGGCAGCACCGTCAAGAGCTTCGCCCTGACGGTCACCGAGAGCTGGCACGTCCACGCGACCCTCGCGCCGGGCGGTACGGCCGTCGGGCCGGACTTCACGTTCACGGTCTCCAGCCAGCCGATCCAGCTCCAGGTGGACGAACTGCAAGTGCTCAACTGACGCACCCGCGCCGCCGCTCCACCGTCCGCACCAGGCACTCCACACCACGCACTCCGAACAGCGCACCGAACACCCAGCACCGCGCACTCCGCACCGATCGCCAGAAAGGCCGAAGTCCGATGGAGAACCGCACCTTCCCGTCGCCGACACTCGGCACGTCAGCACCCGGCTACCGCGCCGACCCGGCGGCCACGTCCGGTGGTTCGGCGCGGGGCGAGGGATCCTCGGGCCGTCCGGTCGCACCCTCGCGCTCGCTGCGGGCCCGCCGGCGTCGGCCGGCGGTGATCGCGATGGCCGCCGCGCTGATCGCGGCCGGCGGGCTCGGCGGCGCGGTGCTCTACAACAGCACCGGGCAGCGGATCGCCGTCCTGGCGCTGGCCCGTGACGTCCCGTACGGCCAGGCGCTCACCCCCGCCGACCTGGTCGTCGCGCGGATCGCCAGCGACCCGGCGCTCGCGCCCGTCACCGCTGCCGACCGGGACCTCGCGGTCGGTCAGCGGGCCACCACCGACCTGCACCGCGGCGCGCTGCTGCTGGTCGCCGACCTCACCCGGGCGCTGGTCGTGCAGCCGGGGCAGCAGGTGGTCGGGCTGCCGGTGCACCGCAACCAGCTGCCGGCGGAGGGCGTGCAGGTGGGGCAGCAGATCGAACTCGTCTCGACCGACACGGCGACCGGCACCACCCCGCACGGCCCGGACATCATGACCGCGATCGTCGCGAAGGTCGGCCTGGCCGACGGGGACAGCCAGGTGATCGACCTCGCGGTCCCGCCCGCCGACGCGCCGAAGCTGGCGCTCTGGGCCGCGGTCGGCCATTACCAGGTCATCTCGGCCCCGAAGGCCGGTGCGCCGGCCGGCGGTGCGTCGGCGGGGGCCTCGGCCGGTGCGTCCGCCGGTGCCTCGGCTTCGCCCGGTGGTTCGGCATCGGCGACACCGTCCGGCGCGAACCCGTCGAGCGGCTCGGGCGGGGGTGCCTGATGGCGGTGATCGCGGTCACCGGTGGTCCCGGCGCTCCTGGGGCCACCAGCACCTCACTCGCGCTGCTGCTCTCCTGGCCGCTGGCCGCCGGGCGCAAGGCGCTGCTGGTCGAGTGCGACCCGGATGGCGGAGCGGTGCTGGCCGGCGCGCTGGAGGGCAGGGTCGAGGCGGTGTACGGGCTGCGCAACCTCGCGATCGCCGACCGGCGCGGCTTGCTCGCGCAGAGCCTCTGGGACCAGCTCGTCGACGTCTCACCGGCCGGTGACGGGGTGCGGCTGCTGCTGCCCGGGCTGACCGATCCGGCCCAGGCGGCCGGGCTCGCCTACACCTGGGAGCCGCTCGTCGAGACGCTGCGCGCGCTGGACGCGCGGGGCTACGACGTGCTGCTCGACCTCGGCCGGTCCGGCGCGCAGGGCGCCGGCGCGGTGCTCGCCCGGCGGGCGGACGCGGTGGTCACGATCGTGCGCACCACGCTGCGCGGCCTCAGCTCGGCCCGGCCCCGGCTGGCCGCGCTGCGGGCCGACCTGGAAGCCGCCGGCAGCGGCGCCGACGCGCTCGGCCTGCTGCTGATCGCCGAGGGGCCGTACCCGGCGGCGGACGTCATCCGGGAGTTCGACCTGCCGGTGCTCGGCCTGCTGCCGTTCGCGCCGCGCACCGCCCGGGTGCTCTCGGACGGCGGGGACAGCACGGACCGGCGGTTCATCAGGTCCGAGCTGATGCGCACCGCGCGTACGGCGGCCGACCAGATCCAGGCCGTGGTGCAGCGCCGGCGCGCCCGGCTGGAGGCGCCGGACAGCGCGGGCACGGCGGAGACCGCCGGCGCGCCGGCCGGGCCGCGCGAGGAGCCGGGCGGACGGGGGTACCCGGCGCCGTACGAGCCCCGCTACCAGACGCCCCACGGGCCCGCGGAGGCGCAGCAGATTCAGGGGCAGCAGCAGCCTCAGGGACAGCAGCAGTCGCAGGGGCAGCAGGCGTACGGACAGGCGTACGCGCCGCCGTCCGGCGAGGTCTATCTGCCGCCGTCCGCCGACGCCGAGCAGCAGCCGTACGGCGGGGGAGCCGGCTATCAGCCCGGGCAGGCGTACGCACCGCCGTCCGGCGAGGTGTACGCACCCCCGGAGGAGCAGCAGACCATGGCGTACGGGCCGATGGACCAGCAGGGCGTGCCGTACGGGGCCACCGGGGTGACCGGGTCCTCGGTGTACGCCCCGCAGGCCGCGCCCGCGGTCGGTCAGGTGTACGTGCCGCGGACCGGCCCGGTCCTGGTGCACCCGGCGTCTGAGGAGTCGGCCCGGCCGTCCCCGACAGGACAGGCAGGACAGGCAGGACAACAGGCGCAGCCAGTGCAGCCAGCGCAGCCCGGACACCCCGGGCAGCCGTACCCGCCGCTCGCCGGGATAGCGCCGCACCCGGCGGTGCCCGAACAGTTCCGCGCGCCGACCGAGGCCGCCGAGACCCAGGGGGAGGTGCTCCGTGCGCGGTAGCCCGATGCGGGACCGTCCCGCCACCGATCCGGCTGTGGACGACGAGCCGCAGAGCCAGCAGGACCGGCCGCACACGGAGCCGGACGAACCGGCGGCGGGCCGGCGCCCGGGTGTGCCCCGGTTCAGCACGCCGGGGCTGCCGACTCCTGGCCTGTCGACTCCTGGCCTGTCGACTCCCGGTCAGGTGATCCCCGGCCCGGTCCGTCCCGGCACGCACCCGGCCGGCCAGCCCTCGGGCCGGCCCACGAGCCTGCTGCCGAACCAGCCGTGGGCCGCGCCGCCGCAGGCCCACGCGCAGCCCCAACCCCCGTACGCGCAGCCGCAGGCCGTCCCGTTGACGGCTGTCCCGCCGTCCCGGCCGGTGCCGTCCGCGCCGGCGCCCGCGCCCGCCGGCGCCGCCGCCGTGGGCCCCGGCGGCCTGCCGGTGCTGCCGAGCCTGGACCCGTGGGGCGCCGGCACCGCGCCGGTGCTCGACCCGCAGGTGGTGCGCGAGCTCAAGCGCCAGGTCGCCGCCGATCTGCACCAGCAGCTCGCCGGGCTGACCTTCGGCCAGGGCGCGGACGCCGACCGGGCGACCCGCCGTCAGCGCGGCCGGGCGCTGATCGAGGAGGCCGTCGCCCGCTGGTCCGACGGGTACGCGCTCGCGCACGGCGTCAGCCCGACCAGGGAGCACGACCGGGCGCTCGCCGAGGCCGTCTACGACCTGCTCTTCCGGGCCGGCCGCCTCCAGCCGTACCTGGACGACCCGGAGATCGAGAACATCCTGATCAACGGCTGCGACGACGTCTGGATCTCCCGGGTCCACCAGCCGTTGCGCAAGGTCCCGCCGGTCGCCGAGACCGATGCCGAACTCATCGAGCTGCTCCAGGACCTGGCCCGCCAGCACGGTGGCGGCGAGCGCAGCCTGAGCACCGCCAACCCGACGCTGGCGCTGCGCCTGGAGGGCGGCATGCGCCTGCAGGCGATGACCGAGGTGACGCCGCGCCCGTACGTCGCGATCCGCCGCCACCGGGTCGCCTCCGCGACGCTCGCCGACATGGTCGCGCTCGGCACCGTGGACTCGACGATCGCGGCCTTCCTGGCCTCGGCGATCCGGGCCCGCAAGAACGTGATGATCACCGGCACCCAGGGCGTCGGCAAGACCAGCCTGCTGCGCGCGATGGCGGCCGAGATCCCGCCGGACGAGCGGATCGGCACGCTGGAGTCGGAGTTCGAGCTCTGGCTGCACACCCTCGGCCACCTGCGCCAGGTGGTGCCGATGGAGGCGCGGGAGGGCAACGGCGAGCGGATCGACGGCAAGTCCGCCGGCGAGCTGACGATCGGCGAGCTCATCCCGGCCGCGCTGCGGATGACGCTCTCCCGGATCATCGTCGGCGAGGTTCGCTCCGGCGAGGTGGTGCCGATGCTGCGGGTGATGACCAACGGCGAGGGCGGCTCGATGTGCACACTGCACGCCCGCGGCCCGCACATGGTGATCGACCGGATCGCCGAACTCTGCCTGGAGTACGGCGCGCACATGACCGACACGCTCGCCTACCGGCTCACCGCCAACGCGGTGGACCTGATCGTGCACGTGTCGATGGTGGACGAGACGGCTGTCGGCGGGCGGCGCCACCGCTTCGTCTCGCACGTGCTGGAGGTCACCGGCCTCGGTGAGCACGGCCGGCCCGCGCTGAACACCGTCTTCGGCCCGCGCCCGGATCTCGGGGAGCCGCGGGCCGTGCCGCACACGCCGCCGAACTGCCTGGACGACCTGCGCCGGACCGGTTTCGACGCGGGGCTGCTGCAGTCCGCGTACGGCAGTTGGAGCGCACCGCTCGCGCTGCGGATCGGTGGGCTGCGCTGATGTTGCTCTTCGCGCTGTGCGGACTGCTGCTGGCCGGCGGGCTGGTGGGGCTGGTCGTCGGGCTGCGCGGTTCGGCCGACACCGAGCCCGCCGCGCCCAGTCGGCTGGGTCTGCGGCTGCACTCGTTCTGGTACGGCGGCCCGGGGAGCGGGACGCCCGGCACGGCCCGACTGCGCCGGGTCCAGCTCGCCTTGTCGCTGATGGCCGGGCCGGCCGCCTGGCTGTTCACCGGGATCCCGATCACCGTGGTCTTTGCGCCGCTGCTGGTCTTCGGGGTGCCGTGGCTGATCGCGGTGACCCGTTCGGACACCCGGCAGATCGTCCGACTGGAGGCGCTGGCCGACTGGACCAAGCGGCTCTCCGACGTGCTGCTGCTCGGCACCGGGCTCAACCAGGCCCTGGTCACCAGCCGGCGCACCGCCCCGGCCGCGCTGCGCACCGAGATCGAGGACCTCGCCGACCGCCTCCAGGCGCGCTGGCGAGCCGAGGACGCGCTGCGCGTCTTCGCCGACGAGCTCGACGACGCTACCGCGGACAAGGTGCTGGCCGCCCTGCTGCTGCGGGCCGGCGACTCGGGCCCCGGGCTGGCCCGGGCGCTCAGCGACCTGGCCGACTCGGTCCGCGAGGAGGTCCGCCAGCGTCGCTCGATCGAGGCGGACCGGGCCAAGCACCGGACCACCATGCGGTGGATGATCATCATCATCCTCGGCGTGGTCGTGGTCGGCTCCTTCAACGCGCGGTACACCGCGCCGTACGCGACCTTCCTGGGCCAGATCGTGCTGAGCGTGCTGGTCGCCGCGTTCGTCGGCGTCATCGCCTGGATGCGCGCGCTGGCGGCCAACCCGCCGCTGCCCCGGCTGCTGGAGCGCGACCGGCGCAGCAAGGTCGGCGCACTGCCCGAACGCGGCGATGCGGCGGCGGAGTTCGGGAGCGCGTTGGTGGAGGAGACCCGATGATCTCGCCGTGGGCGATCCTGGCCGGCTGCGTGGTGGCCGCCGGCCTCGCCCTGCTGATCGCCGAACTGCGGCCGGCGCCGCCCGACTTGGGACAGGCACTGGAACGGCTGCACCGGACGCCGGTGGAGCACCTGGCGACCGTCGTCGACGGTGAGGAGAAGTGGTACGACCGGATGGGCGACCGCTCGCTCGCGCTGGTCGGCTCACGGGTACCGCTGCGCTCGCTGGCGCTGATCGGCCGTACCCCCGCCCGGTTCATGGCGCACAAGCTGCTCTTCGCGCTGATCGGCCTGATGCTGCCCGGTTACATCACGGCGATGGCCGCCGCGGCCGGCCTCAACCTGCCGTTCGCGCTACCGGTGGTGCTCAGCCTCGCGCTGGCGGTCGGCGGCTGGCTGCTGCCGGACGGGATCGTCCAGGGCGAGGCCAAGGAGGCCCGCACCGAGTACCTGCACGGCATCGCCGCGTACCTCGAACTGGTGGCGCTGGAGCGGGCTTCGGACCACGGCCCGGCCGAGGCGATGCGCCGCGCGGCGGCGGTCGGCCGGGGCAACGTCTTCCGCCGGATCCGGGACGCGCTGGACCGGGCGGCCACCGACCGGCTGCCGCCCTGGGAGGGGCTGGAGGCGCTGGCCGAGGAGCTGGGCCTGACGCCGCTCCAGGACGTCGCCGACATCATGCGGCTCTCCGGCACCGACGGTGCGGCCGTGTACGACACGCTGCGGGCCCGGTCCAAGGCCCTGCGCGACGAACTTCTCGCCGACGAGCAGGCCAAGGCCGGCTCCAGCAGCGAGTTGATGGTGGCGCCGGGCGCGGCGCTCACCATGCTCATGACGGTCCTGATCGTCTTTCCCGCGCTGTACCAGATGCTCCATGCGTTCTGACATCACGTCCGGCCCACCGGATCCCCGTCCTCAGAAGAGAGCGAACCATGAAGAACCTGCGCAGTCTGTGCCTGCTGCTCCTGGTACCGATGCTGTTGCCGCTGCGGCTGCTTGCGACCATGATGCCCGCCCGTGTCGGACGGCTGACGAAGGCGCGCGGCGAGGGCGACCGCGGTGCGCTGAGCATCGAGATGGCGCTGATCGTGATCGTGGTGATCGCGATCGCCGGCGGCGTGCTGGCCGCGGTGTCCACGCTGGGCGACAAGGTCACCAAGACCGTGCCCACCACGCTGCCCAACAACATCACCACGTCCCAGCCGGCCGCCCCCGCCGGCAACTGAGTCGGCGCCAGGGTCCGGGCCGCCGGGAACGCGATCGCGGGGTCCTCGCCCTCTCGTTCGCGATGGTGTTCCCGGCGGTGCTCTTCGTCGTCCTGCTCGTGGTCCAGGCCGCGCTGCTCTGGTACTCGGACAGCGTGGCCCTGGCCGCGGCCCGGGAGGGTGCTGACGCGGGACGCGTGGTCGGCGGCAGCGACGACGCCGCGGTGCAGCGGGCCCAGGCCTTCGCCGACCAGTGCAAGAGCGTGCTCGGCACCGCGACGGTGGACCAGCCGGTTCACACGCCGGCGGGCGTCCCAGCGTCGATCACGGTCACCGTGCACTTCCACCCGCTGATCCTGCTGCCCTTCTTCGACGGCATGACCGTCTCGCAGAGTGCGCAGGCGCCGATGGAGAGGTACGTCGACCAGCCATGAACGAGCGACGGCGGGGTGACGCGGCGGACCCGCGGGCAGCGGACCGCGGCAGTCTGGCGATCGAGGCGGCGATCCTGGTGCCGGCGGTGCTGCTGTTCGTCGGGCTGGTGATCGGCATCGGGCGGCTGGAGACGGCCGGCAGCGCCTTCGACCAGGCGGCCCGGACCGGTGCCAGGGCCGGCTCGCTGGACCGTTCGGATGCCTACCTGGACGTCGCCACGAGCGCGGCCACCGAGGAGTTGAAGAACCAGGGCGTCGACTGCCAGCACCCGACAGTGCACGCGCGGCTGACGAAGATCTACGCGGGAACGGCCGTCGGGCCGCTCGATGCGGTGAAAGTGACCGTGAGTTGTGAGGTTCCGGTGGATGATCTCTTCTCCCAGTGGGAAGTGGCCAGGGTGCCGGTGAGCGGAACCTTCACCTCGGTGATCGACCGCTTCCGGGCGAAGTAGCGCACGTGGCACCGACAGTGGCGCTGGCGGCGCAGGGGCAGTGCAGTAGCAGTAGTGGGTAGCAGGACACCGTTCGCCCGGGGAGGGGATGTGAGGGTCCGTCGGGGGGGCCGCGACCGCGGCACCATCTCGATCTTCGTCGCACTCAGCATGTTGCCGATTCTGCTGTTCAGCGGCATCGTGCTGGACTGCGGCGGCCAGTTGCGTGCCGAGGAACGGGCGGACGCGCTCGCCGAGGAGGCGGCGCGGGTCGGCGGCCAGCAGATCGACCTGGACGTGCTGGACAGCACCGGGGCGATCCAGATCAAGCCTGCGGACGCCGTGGCCGCGGTGACCGCCTACCTCGCCGGCTCCGGGCTCACGCCCGTCACGACGACCACCCCGACCAGCGTCTCCGTCTCCGTCACCGGCACGTACCCGACCGGCCTGCTGGCCCTGTTCGGGAATCCGACCCTCGGCGTATCCGGCTCCGGCGTTGCCACGCTGGTGCAGAACAACCAGAAAGTGGGGCCCTGATGGCCGCGCCACGAGCCAAGGTGCACGCTCGTCCTGGCGGCTCGGCCGCGGGCCGTGGCCCGGACGGTGGCGCGGGCACCTCGCGCCCCTCCTGGGGCACGCCGCGCGGCAGTGCCGCCCGCCCGCCGGGCCGTCGGCGCAGTCCGCTGCGCTCGCTGCCGGCCGCGCTCGGCGCGCTGCTGTTGCTGGCCCTGCTGCTGGTCGGGGTGCCCGCGCTGCTGCTGGACGGTATGCACGCGGTCGCCGGGATGGGCGGGGAGGGGCACCGCAGTCTGCGCGAGCTGCTCACCACGCCCGACGACGGGCGGCTCTTCCTCTGGGCGCTGGTCGGGATCGGCTGGATCGGCTGGGCGTGCTTCGCCTTCTCGGTGCTGCTGGAGATCCCGGCGCAGCTGCGCGGCCGGGTTTCACCGCGGCTGCCGGCCTTCGGGTGGAGCCAGCGGATGGCGGCCGGGCTGGTCGGCGCGGTGCTGGCGCTGCTGCCGGTGGCCGGGGCGTCGTTCGCCGCGACCGCCGGGCCCGGGCAGCTGACCTCGGTCACCGCGCCCGCGCAGCTCGCCGCCGCGCCGCAGTTCGCCGCGCTGGCCGCCGGGCCGGTCGGCTCGCCCACGCTCGCGTTGCCGGCCGCGGATCCGCAGCCGCAGCAGCCCACCTACACGGTGAAGGACAGCCGGCCCGCGGACAGTCTCTGGTCGATCGCCGAGCGCCAACTCGGCTCCGGGGACCGCTGGCAGGAGATCGCCAAGCTCAATGCCGGCCGCACGATGGACGGTTCGGGAACGGTCTTCGACGCCGACCGGCCGATCCAGCCGGGTTGGCAGCTCTTCATGCCGGCCGGTGCCAAGCCGGACGGCGCCGCGCCGGCTCCGGCCGCCGCCCCGGCCCCGGCGGCCGCGCAGCCGTCCGGGGGAGCGGGGGGCGCGAGCACGGTGACGGTCAAGGACGGCGAGTCGCTCTCCGGGATCGCCCAGCGGGAGCTGGGGAGTTCGGACGCCTGGCCGAAGCTCTTCGACGCGAACAAGGGCGTGCAGGCGCCGGACGGCGAGCGGCTGACCGACCCGGACGTGCTGGTGCCGGGCATGGTGCTGGTGATCCCGGGGGCGTCGGCCCCTGCCGCGGCGCCCGCGCCCGCTCCGGCACCCGCACCTGCGCCCGCGCCTGCCGCTTCGGCGCAGGCCGCACTGCCCGCCGGACCGTCCGCCACCGCGCCGGTCGAGCAGCTGCCGCCGCACCCGGTGCCGCGGGCGGCACCGGTGACCGCCCCCGAAGCCGCCCCGCACGCGGCAGCGTCTGCCGACTCGGCACCGCACGTATCCGCCGATGCGGCGCCGCACGCCTCCGCCGACCCGGCGCCGCACGCGTCTGCCGATGCCGCCCCGCACGCCTCCGCCGACACCGCCCCGCACGCGGCCCCCGACGCGGCGCCCAAGGTGGCGGCCGAACCCGTCGCCAAGGCCGAGGATCCGAGCGGTGACTACACCGCCGCGCTCGCCGCCTCCGGCGTCGGCGTGCTGCTCGCCGCCGTCCTGATCGGAGCCGTGGCGCACCGGCGCGGCGCGCAGCTGCGGGCCCGCCGCCCGCGGCACCGGATCCCGATGCCGGCGGTGCCCGCCGCGACCTTCGAGTCCGAGCTGAGGGCGCGTCAGAGCAGTGCCGGGCTCGACCTGCTGAACCGGTCGCTGCGCACGCTTGCCCGTAACGTCACCCGCACGGGCAAGCGGCTGCCCGCGCTCGCCGCGGTGCGCGTCACCGTCGGCGGCACGGTCGAGCTGCACCTGGCGGCCGCCGCCGCCCCGATCGCGCCGTTCCGCGCCGCCCACGCCGCGAACGTGTGGTGGTGCTCGGCGGACAGCACCGACCTGCTCTCCGTCCAGCAGGCCGCCAAGGTGCCGGCGCCGTACCCGGCGCTGGTCACCCTGGGCACCGCGGCCGACGGTGCGGCGGTGCTCGCCGACCTGGAGACGGTCCGGCTGATGCACCTCTCCGGTCACCCCGACGATGCGCGCGGCGTGCTGCGCACCATCGCGCTCGAACTCGCCCACAGTCCGCTCGCCGACCGGCTCAACCTGCACCTGATCGGGTTCCCCGACGATCTTCCGGTCTCCGACACGGTGGTCGACCGGGTGCACCGCTACCCGACGCTGGAGGCGGCGCTCACCGCCCTCGCACCGCGGACCGCCAAGGCCAGGGCCGGCCTGCTCGCCGCCGGCGCCACGCACCCGCGCGACGCCCGCAGCCGCGGCCACGCGGACGAGTCCTGGACGCCGGAGATCGTGCTCTCGGCCCAGCCGCCGATCGGCGACGTGCCGGCGGAGCTCGGCCGGCTGCTGGACGGCCGCCCGCGCACCTGCCTCGCGGTGATCGCCCGGGCGCCCGAGCGCGGCGCCGGGCCGGTGGCCCGCTGGACGCTGCCGAGCACCGGCCCCGCCACCCTGCCGGGCCTGCACCTGTCGCTGCAGCTCCAGCGCCTGACGGACGAACAGTACGGCCACTGGACCGAGTTGATCCGCAGCACCGGCTCCTCGGCACAGCAGCCGGCGCCCGCCTGGACGCTGGACGGCGAGGAGCTGGAGCCGGCCGACCTGCCCAAGCCCGTGCCGGTGCTGGCCGGGGTCGGTGCGCTGGGCTCGGCGGCCAGTGCGCCGTTCGTCGGCGCCTCGCTGCCGGACGGTGAGACGGAGGTCGGGCCGCGGCTGGTCGCCCGGCTGATCGGTACCGGCAGCAGCCCGTTCGCGACGATCAACCCGGCCTCCGCGCCGGTCTCGGCGATCTCGCCGGTCATGCCCGTGTTCCCGGTGCCGCCGATGCCTACCGCGATGACCGGTGCTGACGTGCCGTCATATCCGCCCTCTCTGCCCTCTCTGCCCTCGGCCGAGTCCAACGGGTCCCGGCACAGCTTCAACAACCGCGGTCTGCAGGCGACCAGTCAGCCGACCACGCCGCAGCCGCCCGCCGAACTGCCGCCGACGGACGGCCCGTACCCGGCCGAACCGCCTGCCGAGTCGGCCGTCGAACCCTTCACCGAGCCGCCCACCGACCCGTTCGCGGTCCCTCCCACCGAGCCCCCCGCCGAGCCGCCGACCGAGCCCACACAGGACGCGGTTACGCCGGAGGCTCCCTCTCCGGCCCCCTCGCCGGGCCCCGAACCCGTCCCGACCCACGACATCGCCCCCGCCGCCACACTCGCCGACCCACGCGTCCCGTTCCGTCCGGAGCCCGTCCCGGCCACCGCGCCGCACGGCACCTCCGCCACGCTCGTCGCCCCCGGCCCCGCCATCACCCGCACCGATGCCGACGACCTGCTCGCGATCCTCCGCTCCCCGGAGGCGCATGCGATCCGCACCACGCCGCGGATCCGGCTGCTCGGCCCGGTCGACGTGCTCGGCGCGACCGGTCCGGCCGACCCGGCCACCGTCCCGGCGCTGACCGAACTCGCCGCCTACCTGGCGCTGCACCCGGGCAGCGACGGCGCCACCATCGAAGGCGTGCTGCGCCCCGGCGACCACGCCCGGCCCGACCAGGCCGCGCCGGTCTCGCTCGCCGACCTGGCCGGCTGGGTCGGCAGCGACCCCGACGGCCGCGCCTTCCTGCGCCAGGACACCCCGGACAGCGCCACCTTCGCACCGACCGTCACCTGCGACTGGGACGAGTTCCGCAGTCTCTACCGCCGCGGCATGCGCAGCACCAGCACCACCGCCGACGCGGCCCTGGCCCACGCCCTCGCCCTGGTCCGCGGCGCCCCGTTCGCCGAGGCCTCACCGATCGGCTACGGCTGGGCGGAGGCCGACCGCCAGGACATGCTCGCCACCATCGTCGACACCGCCCACGAACTCGCCGCCCGCCGCCTCCAGTACGGCGACCACCGCTGCGCCGAGGCCGCGGTCTTCCGCGGCCTGGCCGTCGCCCCGGACGTCGAACTCCTGCACCGCGACCTCTTCTACGCGTACGCCTCGGCCGGCGCCCGCGACCAACTCCTCAAGGCCGTCAACCGCCTGGACGCCCTCAGCCGCCGCACCGGCCGCAGCCTCGACCCGGACACCGTCGCCCTCCTGCGCGACCTGCTCGCGAGCCCGTGAGCCGATGATCGCTCTGAAGGGTCCGGGAGGTAGCCGGTCCGGTTGGAGAACGGGCCACCACCCCGGGTAATGCCGACTGTCGCGCTTGTCGAAGGCGTCGCAGAGGACGAGGTGATCCGTCGGCTTGGCGGTCTTCCAGAGTCGGCCCGGCCGATGACTGTGCGGCAGGCGCTGGAGTTCGCTGGTGGAACTCGCGCCGCTGACCTGGTCGGGGTGGGAGCGCTGGGCGGCTTGGTCTTCATCGTGGAGGACAGCCGTACCTCCGCAGTGCCCGGCGTCCTCCGGGAGTTGTCGAAGGGCGAACGGGTGTTCAGCGTCAGTAGCGACGTGAACGGTGGCGAAAGGATGGGCTACGCGGTCGACGGCGACCTGGTGGACCCGGAGCCGGGAGCCGCTCCTTGGCCGCGCCCTCGCCGACGTGTCCGGGCGGGCCCGGATATGGGTGCTCCCCGCCTCGGGCGAGTCGAGGCGGGGAGCAGGGGGTCACGCCGGCTTCCGGTGAGTCGTCAGCTCACGTTGAAGGCGGTGTCGTCGAGTACGAAGGAGGTGGAGTAGTAGGCGTTCTCGTAGCCGGTGAACTTCAGCGTGACGGTCTGTCCGGCGTAGGCCGACAGGTCGAAGCTGTGCTGTGCGTAGCCGGTGTTGGCGTCGAGGTTCGAGTAGGTGTGCAGCGTGCTGAGCACGGTGCCCGCGCTGTTCAGGACCTGGACCTTGAGCGTGTGGTAGGCCGTGGTGGTGCTGGGGTCGGTGGTGTCCACGTGCAGCCAGAAGCTCAGCTGGTAGTTGCTGCAGCCGCTCGGCACCGTGACGGTCTGCGCGAGCGTGTCGGTGGTCGTGGTGCCGTAGCCGTCCAGCCAGGCGTCCCAGCTGCCGCTGTGCGGCGGCTCGCTGCTGCTGTTGCTGATCAGGCCGGAGGAGGCGGTCCACGGCGAGGCGCTACCGGTCTCGAAGCCGGGGTTGCCCAGCAGCTGGGCCGAGGTGCAGCCGCCGGAGGGGGACTTCATGGTCCAGCTGAAGGTGGTGGATCCGGTGGCGCCGGTGGTGTCCTTGGCGGTGACGGAGGCGGTGGAGGCGCCGGCGGTGGTGGGGGTGCCGGAGACGAGGCCGGTCGAGGAGTTGATCGAGAGGCCGGCGGGCAGGCCGGTGGCGCTGTAGGTCAGGGTCTGGCCGGAGGCGCTGTCGGCCGCGTTGATCTGCAGGCTGGTGACGGTGCCGACGGTGCCGGTCTGGGTGCCCGGGTTGGTCACGGTCACGGTGTTGCCGGCGGCGACGGGGTTGACCGTCCAGCTGAACGAGGCGGAGCCGGACGGGCCGGTGGAGTCCTTGGCGGTGACCGAGACGCTGGAGGTGCCCGCGGCGGTCGGGGTGCCGGAGATGAGGCCGGTCGAGGAGTTGATCGACAGGCCGGCCGGCAAACCGGTGGCGCTGTAGGAGAGCGTGCCGCCCGCGGTGTCGGTCGCGTTGATCTGCAGGCTGGTGGCGGTGCCGACGGTGCCGGTCTGGGTGCCCGGGTCGGCCACGGTCACGCCGGCGCTGCTGGTCTGGTTGAAGTCGGCGGTGAACGTCGCCTCGATGCCGTTCAGCACGGCCGGGTCGCTGATGATCAGGCCCAGCTCGCGGTTGGAGTTGAGCGAGTTGTCGGAGAAGTTCTCCGAGCCGGCGAAGACCTTCGCGGTCGAGGTGCCGTAGTCGGCGACGATCGCCTTGGCGTGCACGTAGAAGCCGGTGGAGCTGGTGTAGGTGGTCACCTTGCCGCCGGCCGCGGTGACCTGGTTGAGCTCCGAGGTGTAGGTGGAGTTCTCGTTCTCCGCGACCACCCGGACGGTCACGCCGCGCTGCTCGTCCGCGACGATCGCGTTGACCAGGGCGGTGTCGCCGAACTCCTCCTCCTCGACGTCGAGGCTGTGCTGGGCGCCGTTGACCAGCGCGAGCAGGTGCGACTGCGAGTCGGTCGGCGACCAGACCAGGTCGTCGCCGTCGCTCGGCGTGATGGAGGTCTTCGCGTAGTCGGCGTTGAAGACCGCCTCGATCGCGGAGACGTCGTTCGCGTCGTTGTCGAAGACGCCGTAGTCGCGCGAGGTCGCGTAGTACACCGTGTCGAAGTTGCCGGTGCTGATGTAGGACTTGGCGCCGTTCACGGTGATCGTCTTCTGGTGCGTGTAGACGAAGGCCGAGGAGGAGTACGTGACGCCGACGCCGCCCGCCTGGAGCGCGCTGTACGCGGCGGAGTTCACCGAGGTCTGCTTCGCGTCCATGATGACGCGGACCGGTATGCCGGCCTTCTCCTTCGCCACCAGGTCGTTGACCAGCGTGGTGTCGCGGAGCTCGTAGATCGTCACATCGATCGACTTGGTGGCCGAGTTGACGAAGTCGTAGATCGCGCTCTCGCCCTGGTCGGGCAGGACGACCAGCGAGTACGGGCTGGCCGCGTGTGCGGCGGTGACGGGGACCAGCACCGTGGCAGCGGTGGTGACGCCAGCGGCAATGGCGAGTCTGAGACGGCGGGTGACGCTCATTCAGGTGCCTCCGGACGGGGGAGTCGGGCGGGAGCAACGCGCGTAGCGCCTCCCAGTAAGGCACGGCATCTGACGCCGAGTGAAGCCCGCGAACATGACAAAATCCTGAACAAACGATCTACCGTGGTGGCCTGTTGCGGGCGCCGCCGAGCAGTGCGCGGTCAGTGCCCGGTCGGTGCCAGGGCCCAGTCGATGGCGGAGAGCGTGCCCATCGACAGCAGCGTCGACCAGAGCACCGAGTCGCGCGGCAGCGCGGTGCTCAGCCCGTACTGGCGGGCGTAGATGAAGACGTTCTGCGCGGTCGGCAGCGCCGAGCAGATCACCACCGCGAGCAGCTGGTGCGAGGTCAGGTGCAGCACCAGGCTGCCGACGGTGTAGGCGACGAGCGGCTGCACCAGGTTCTTCGTGACGACGGCGACGCCGAGTTCGCCGCGCTGCCGCGTCGGCGTGACGTCCGCCGCGCCGGGCCTGGCGTGCAGCGACATGCCGAGCGTGACCAGCGCGGCCGGCACGCCGGCGCCGCCGAGCAGGTCACAGGAGTGCCCGAGCGCGGTGGGCAGCCGCCAGCCGGCGGCGGAGCACAGTGCGCCGAGCGCCGAGGCCAGGATGATCGGGTTGCGCAGCGGCAGCTTCAGCATCCGGCGGAGCTGGGTCCGCCGGTCGGTGGCGGCGGCGGTTCCGGCGTCGAGCGTGGCGAGGATGACCGGCGTCACCAGCAGCACCTGGAAGAGCAGCACCGGGCCGACGAACGAGGCGTCGCCGAGCACCTGCATCGCGACGGGTATCCCGAGGTTCGCGGAGTTCACGTAGCCGGAGGCCATCCCGCTTATCGCCTGGTCGGCGAGCGGGCGGCCGAACAGCCAGCGCCCGGCCGCCCAGCCGAGCAGCGAGGCGACCAGCGTTCCGGCGGCGAAGGCCAGCATCGAGGTGTTGGCGAAGGTCCGCAGCGGTGCCTTGGCGAGCATGCTGAAGAGAGCGGCCGGCATCGCGACGTGGAAGACGAACCGGCCCAGCACCGCCTCGGCCTCCGGGCCGAGCAGGCCGGTCCGGCCGACCAGGTAGCCGACGGCGGTGAGCAGCCAGATCGGCACGAAACCGGACAGCAGTGGCTGAAGCGAATGCATGGTTCCTCGGTTCGCCAGTGGGGTGCATGGGACACGTGGGACGTGGGACGTGTGCAGTCAACCAAACGGTCGGTCAGGAGCTGGCGCCGGATGCCTGGTCGGATGCCCGGTCGGGGACTCGGCCAGTGGCCCGGCCGGATGCCGGACCGCGCATGCCCGCCCCCGGTAAGGTGGCGCGCGAGGGGGAGCGGTGTGCTGGCCGCCGCGACCTGCGGACAGTGAGCGCCGAGCGCGGCGGGCGGGTGGTGACCGGTGGTGGCCGACGGTGCAGCGACCTCCGGGACCTCCGGGGACGGATCCGCGGTGGTCGGTGGCGGGCTGCGCGGGCGGATCCTCGCGGTCGAGGGTGGCTACGGCGGTGCGGGGCGGCGCGGTTGGAGCCGGAGCACCGGCGGCTCGGGTGGCGCGGGCGGCTCCGGCCAACTGCTCGCCACGCTGCTCGCCGCCGTCGCGCCGCAGACGCTGCTCGCCGCCGCGGCGGTGGACGCCGTGCACCTGCCGGCTGCCTGCGACCCGCCGACCGTGCTCGCCCACCTGCGCGCGGCGGCCCGGCACCCGGGACCACTGCTGCTGCACCTGAGCGGCCACCTGGTCGCCGACCGGCGCGGCGGCGGACTGTACCTGACGCTGCGCGAGGCCAGGCCCGGCGGGCTCCGCCAGGACGGGCTGAGCTGGGCCGCCATCGCTGCCGAACTACGTTCGCGCCCGGCCGACTTGGACACCCTGGTGATCGCCGACCTCAGCGCCGAGCCGGCCGCCTGGCCGCTGCTGCGGGACGTCCCGGGACCGCTGGCGGACGGTCTGCCGCTGTGGGCGGTGGTCAGCCCGGACCCGGAGCGGATCGGGACGTTCACCCGGGCGCTGACCGAGGCGCTGCACGGCGGCCGGCCGGGGGCCGGGGTGCTGCTGGCGCCGGAGCACCTGCGCGGCCAGGTGCACGCGGTGCTGCGGCCGGACGTGCTGCTCTTCGCCTCGTACCCGGCCGGCCGGCCGATCTTCCGCAACGCGGCGCGCGAGCCGGTCGGACCGCGCCTCGAACCGCAGCTCGGACCGCCGGCGGGCCGAGCGCCGGCCGTGCCGCGTGGGCCGGTGACGCTGGTCAAGGCGGGTGTACCGCCGACGGTCCGCGAGGTGCGCTGGGTCTCACTCGCGAAGGCGGCCCCGATCCCGGTCCCCGCGCCAACTCCCGTACCAGCAGCCGTTCCTACCGCTGAGCCGCCGGCCGACTACCGTGCCGCGCTCGCCCGGATCGTCCGGACCGCCGAGGCCGGAGCGCACGCCGCGGCCGCCGAACTCGCGCTCGTGCTGGAGCAGAAGGCCGTGGCGGCCGACGGGCCGGACGGCGCGGCAGTACTGATGATCCGTCAAGTCCGGGCTCACGTGGCCAGGCTGGCCGGCGATCCGGCCGCCGCGGCGGACCTCTACCACGGGGTGGCGATGGCGCTGCTGGCCGGGCGCGGGGCACAGGACCCGCAGCCCGCTCAGCCTGCTCAAGTCCCTGAGATCGAGCAGGTCGTGGCCAACGCCGAGGCCTGCTGGCGCGCGGTCGCCGATCCCGCCCGTGCGCTGGAGCTGGCCCCGCGGATCCTCGAACTGCGGACCCGGCTACCGGGCCTGGAGCAGCGCCGGCTGCGCGCGGCCGAACGCTACCGCGCCCGGCTCGCCGCCGCCGTGGCGGCCCGGTAGCAGCCGCCCTCGGACCGGGCCCGGCCCCTCCGGCAGCAAGCGAGCGGGGCACCCGCAGCGGTGTGAACCGCCGCGGATGCCCCGCTCCTGCCGAACTGGCCGTTCAGCAAACGAATCCGACGAGCTGTCAGCGTCCCGCGAGCGCGTGGACGAACTTGTTGCCGTCGATCGTGCCCAGGCCCGAGGCCAGGTCGTAACCCTTGGTGGCCTGGTAGCCGGTCACGTTGTTCCAGCCGTTGTCACCGGTGGTGACGTCGCTGATGCCGCTCCACTGCGAGGGCAGCAGCGAGAGACCGTACATCCGCCAGTTGATCTGGCCGAGGCGGTAGCCGGCGGCCTGGTCGGCGAGCGCGACGACGCCGGAGAAGAGCGGCGAGGCCTCGCTGGTGCCACCGGTCAGGTGCCAGCCGACGGCGGTCGGGTCGTACGACTCGTACGTCCAGGCCGCGCCGTCCACCGCGGCGCTCATGCTGATGTCCGGGGTGCCACGGTGCGAGCCGACCACGTTGGCCACACCGGTCTGGTACCACGGGCGGTCGAAGACGGCCGAGGTGCCACCGCCGCCGGCGCCGTACGCGTCGTGCCAGACCTTGTCCGCTGCCGTGCGGGTGCCGTTGTTGTCCAGCGTCAGCTCGGTGCCGCCGACCGAGGTGACCAGCGGGTCCGACGAAGGCCAGGAGTTGACCTTGTACGGGTACAGGTTGTTGTTGTTGTCGGAGTCGGTCACCCCGTTGTCGCCGGAGGAGGCGAGCACGGTGACGTTGTGCTCCGCGGCCTCCTTGAAGGCGTAGCGCAGGTTGGTCAGCGAGGAGTAGTCGCCCTTGTCGAAGCCCGGGAACGTGTTCTCGGTGGCCCCGAAGCTCTGGGTGATGACGTCGCCCTTGCCCTGCTTGATCATCGCCTGCTCGGCGTCCATCATCTCGGGCAGGCCGGTGACGCCCTCGGTCTCGGCGACCGCGGTCTCGACCAGGACGATGTGGGCGTCCGGGGCGATGGAGTGGGCGTACTCGACGTCCAGCGTGGTCTCGCCGGCCCAGCTCGTCATGTCCGAGTTCTTCGGGTCGAAGGTGGGGACGTTGCCCCACTTGACCACCTCGACATTGGTGTCCTGGATGCCCCACTGCTTGTCGAACGTGTTCAGGTCGTTCTGGATCGTCGGCGAGCCGTACGAGTCCACGATCACGATCGTCCGGCCCTTGCCGGTGATCCCCTGCGAGTACAGCGGGTTCAGGTTGTACGCGTTGCGGTACTGCAGCGGCGAGTAGCAGTGGATGCCGATCTGCGTCACACAGTCGCTGGTGCTGATGGGGGCGGTGCGCCCGACAGCGTCGATGTGCCCCTCGGACGCGGGGTGCAGCTTGAACGTGGCCGGAACCGGCGCGGCGGAGGCGACCGCGCTCTGCGCGGTGACGGTGCCGGCGGTCAGGGCGGTGGCCCCGACGGCGAGCAGTGCCAGCGCACGAGCGGTCACGGAGCGTCGGGGACCCGCGGTGGCGGGGGAGGTGCCCATGGAACTCCTCAAGATGGAGGGGGGATCCGACCGGGGTCGGCCCGGATATCCCATCGTGTGGAGAGCCGATGAAGCTATAGTCATTTTGGAGTCTTGACATGCCCGCATGACATGCCGACAAATGCCGCAAAGCCGTTCGGAGCCCACTCGAACGGAGCAGGTCAGCGACGTGATCGTGACCATCAGTGAATCGGACGTGCCGTCAAGTCGAGGTAAAGGCTCCTTCGGGGCGTCGGCGAACGCCTGGTGAACTCTCGATCGACCCACTCCCAATGGTCCGAACCACCGGCCAGGATCTCGCTGACCCGTGCGGTTCCCCCCGCACGGCCCGCTACCGGGAGGGAACAGCCATGCCACGTCGCCCGATCGCGACCGCTGCCGCCATCGGCGTCACGACGCTCGCCGCACTCACCGCCACCGCCGCCCCCGCGCTCGCCAACGGTCAGGACGACGCCGGTCTCTGGGGCCGGCACCACGGCCACGGCGCCGTCAGCTGGAGCGTCGGCACCCCGGTGGTGGACAAGGTCAAGGGCGGCCCGTGGACGCTCGCCCAGGGCGACCTGACGCTCGGCTCCTCGTACAGCAACAGCCTGCCGGTCTACGCGGGCGGCGGCACCGGCACCATCACGGCCGGCGGCACCACCTACCCGAACCTGGCCGTGGACCCGGCCGGCTCCGGCAGCGTGCCGGCCGCCAGCGGTGTCACCGGCAGCCCCGGCCCGCTCACCGGCTACTGCGCGAGCGGTGGCGCCACGCCGGAGACCGGGAGCGTGGTCCGCCAGCCCAAGGGCACCACGCTGCCGATGCAGCCGTACTACTTCCCGTTCGTGACCAGCCAGGACGGCGGCGACACGCTGCACGGCCTGTTCGACTACCGCCCGAAGGACGGCGACGAGGCGGTGGTCGCCGCCACCTCCACCGACCACGGCAAGACCTGGAAGTACGCGGGCGAGGCGCTGGAGCAGAACGCGGGCCTGTGCCCGAACGGCAACACCAACGACGACGGCCAGGGCCACGCCTTCACGCTGACCGTGCCCGACTACGCCGGCACCGGCCACCGCGGCGAGCTGCTCTACACGCTCTCCCGCCCGTCCGGTGACGCGCTCGGCACCAACCTGATCGTCCACCACCTCACCCCGAAGGACGGCGACCCGCTGGCGGGCCTGCCGGCCGCCGATCCGGTCGGTCAGGGCGGCGCGACGGCCGCCACCGCCGCGGTGAGCGTGCCGGCCGGTCCGGGCGGCGACGGCGTGACGATCAGCGTCGGCAGCACCGCGAACTTCGAGCAGCCCGGCCACTTCTCGGTCGACGGCGTGACCGTGGACTGCAACGACAACGCCGCCACCGCGACCGCGTTCACCGGCTGCACCACCCGCACCCCGGGCGGCGTGGCCATCGCGGCCGGCGACGCGATCAAGGCCGACGCCGTGATCCCGGCCACCGCGATGCAGACCTCCGGCCTGGTCTCGCCCGACGGCATCATCAGCACCGTCCCGCACTACCCGGGTGCGCCGAAGGGCAGCGTCGCGGTGCTGTACACCGAGAAGATCGTCAACTACTACACGCCGACCGCCACCACGGCCGCCGTCACGCTGCCCGCCGCGACGCTGCCGGTCGGCGACACCTCGCAGCTGAAGCCCGCCGGCGGCTCGGTGACGGTCAGCCTGGGCACCCCGGCCGGCATCGTGCAGGTCAGCTGCACCGGCGCCGACGCCACCGACCTGACCGGCTGCACCGGCGGCACCGGCACGGTGGCCAAGGGCAGCAGCGTCGGCGCACCGGGCGCCGCGACCGTCCCGTACGCGCAGCTGGCGGCGATCGGCGAGGGCAAGAACAAGCCGAAGTCGCTCTTCGGCAACAACGAGGACTACACCGTGGTCCGCGCCGCCTACACCACCGACGGCCTGCACTTCACCGACCTCGGCCAGGTGAACGGCCTCGGCGACCCGGGCAGCAACAGCGGCTCGGTGCTGCGCTGGATTGGCTCGCGCGGCACCGTGGTCACCAACCCGGACGGCAGCTACGGCCTCTTCCTCTCCGGCGCCTACGCCGCCGACGGTGACAGCGACGCGTTCAACCAGATCTTCTACTCCTCCTCGAAGGACGGGCAGACCTGGTCCGCCCCGCAGAAGCTGATCGGCACCGACTACACCTTCTCGGCGCTCGCCAAGCAGGCGGCCGGCGGCGGCGCTCTGGACGTCTCCGGCTACTACTCCGGCCGCGTCTACGACCCGACCGTGGTGAAGAACGACAACGGCACGCTCACCATGCTCTTCGCCGGCTACTCCACCCCGAAGCCGCTGCCGGGCACCGGCGCGACGTACGGCACCGACCCGGCCGCCCGGTACACCGTGCCGGCCGCCCAGCCCGCCGAGTACCGCACCATCCTGAGCGTCACGCTGCGCCCGCACTACGGGAACTGACGCCGAGTCATAACTGAAGAAAGGAGTGGGCGGTGGCCTCGGCCACCGCCCACTCCCGCGTAACGGCCTCAGCGGGCGCCGCCGTTGACGTACAGCGTCTGGCCGCTGACGTAGGACGCCTCCTCGCTGGCCAGGAAGACCACCACCGAGGCGATCTCCTCCGGCCTGCCTGCGCGGCGCAGCGGCGTGCGCGCGGCCACCTCGGCCTGGTGCTCCTCGGGCGTCGCACCGACCCGCTCGGCGGTCGCGGCGGTCATCGAGGTGACGATGTAACCGGGCGCCACCGCGTTCACGTTGATGTTGAACGGGCCGAGCTCGATCGCCAGCGTGGCGGTCAGGCCCTGGATGCCGGCCTTCGCGGCGGCGTAGTTGGCCTGGCCGCGGTTGCCGAGCGCGGAGCGCGAGCTGAGCGAGACGATCTTGCCGTACTGCTGCGCGACCATGTACTTCTGCGCCACGTGGCTGCAGTTGTAGGCGCTGGTCAGGTTGACCGTCAGCACCGCGTCCCAGTCGGCCTTGGGCATCTTGAAGAACAGGTTGTCGCGGGTGATCCCGGCGTTGTTCACCAGGATGTGCAGCCCGCCCAGCTCGGTGTTGACCCGCTCGAAGACGGCCGCCACCGCGTCGTAGTCGGCGACGTCGCAGCCGTAGGCGCGCGCCGTGCCGCCCTTCGCGGTGATCGCGTCCACCGTCTGCTGCGCCCGCTCGGCCGTCAGGTCGACGACGGCGACCGTGGCGCCCTCCTCGGCGAGCCGCTGGGCGGTCGCCGCGCCGATGCCCTGCGCCGCGCCGGTGACGACGGCGACCTTACCGTTGAAACGAGACATCTTGCGACTGCTCCTCAGCTGTTGTCGATGAGAACGGCGGTGCCCTGACCGACACCGACGCACATGGTGGCCAGTCCGCGCCGGGCGCCGGTGCGGCGCATCCGGTGCAGCAGCGTGGTCAGGATCCGGGCGCCGGAGCCGCCCAGCGGGTGGCCGAGCGCGATCGCGCCGCCGGTCGGGTTGACCAGCTCCGGATCGACGCCGAGCTGCTCCACGCAGGCCAGCGCCTGGGCGGCGAACGCCTCGTTGAACTCGGCCTCCTGCACGTCCTCGATCCGCCAGCCGAGCCGGTCCAGCACCTTGCGGGTGGCCGGCACCGGGCCGATGCCCATCACGTCCGGGTGCACACCGGCCGAGGCACCGGCGGCGTACCGGCCGAGCGGCTCCAGGCCGAGCTCGTGCAGCGCCGCCTCGCTGACCAGCAGCAGGCCGGCCGCGCCGTCGTTCATCGGCGAGGCGTTGCCGGCGGTCACCGTGCCGCCGGCCTTGAAGACCGGCTTCAGCTTGGCGAGCCGCTCCAGGCTGGTGTCCTCGCGGATGCACTCGTCCTGATCGACCGTCACGCCGTCGGGGCGGACCACCGGGAACAGCTCGGCGTCGAAGTGGCCGTCCTTGCGGGCCGCCGCCGCGCGCTGGTGACTGCGCAGCGCGAAGGCGTCCTGCCGCTCGCGGCTGATCGCGTAGCGCTCGGCCACCTGCTCGGCGGTCTCGCCCATGCTCAGCACGCCGTGCAGCTCGTGCATCCGGGGGTTGGTCAGGCGCCAGCCGAGCCTGGTGTCGAAGGTCTCCAGCTTGTGCGGCAGCGCCTCGTCAGGGCGGGGCAGCACGAACGGCGCGCGGGTCATCGACTCGCAGCCGCCCGCGACGACGATCTCCGCCTCGCCGGCCGCGATCGTGCGGGCCGCCATCGTGACGGCCTCCAGGCCGGAGGCGCAGAGCCGGTTGACGGTGGCGCCGGGCACGCTGTCCGGCAGACCGGCCAGCAGCACGGCCATCCGGGCCGCGTTGCGGTTGTCCTCGCCGGCCTGGTTCGCGGCGCCCCAGTAGACGTCGTCGATCCGGGCCGGGTCCAGGGTGGGGACGTCGGCGAGCAGTTGGCGCAGCACGGCGGCCGAGAGGTCGTCAGGGCGGACCGTGGAGAGCGCACCGCGCAGCCGCCCGATCGGGGTACGGCGGGCGGCGGCGAAGTAGACGGGACGCAACGTTGGGCTCCGTTCTAGAACGCGTTGACGCCGGTCAGCGACCGGCCGATCAGGAGTTTGTGCACCTGGCTGGTGCCCTCGTAGAGCGTCATCACGCGGGCGTCGCGCAGCAGCTTGCCGACCGGGTACTCGTCGATGAAGCCGTAGCCGCCGAACACCTGCAGCGCGTTGTTCGCGGCGCGCACCGCGGCCTCGCTCGCGAAGAGCTTGGCGACCGAGGACTCGGTGGCGAACGGCAGTCCGCGCTCGATGTGGTCGGCGACCCGCCAGGTCAGCAGTCGGGCCGCGTCCAGGTCCACCGAGATGTCCGAGATCAGCTCCTGCACCAGCTGGTAGGAGGCGATCGGCTTGCCGAACTGCTCGCGCTCGGTGGCGTAGCGCACCGCCGCGTCCAGGCAGGCCTGGACGATGCCGACACAGCCGGCCGCGACCGACATCCGCCCCTTGGCGAGCGCGGCCATGGCGACCGTGAAGCCCTTGCCCTCGGGGCCGAGCCGCGCGCTGTCGGGCACCCGGACCTGGTCGAAGGTCAGCTCGGCGGTGGCCTGGCCGCGCAGGCCGAGCTTGCCGTGGATCTCCCGGCGCTCGAAGCCGGGGGTCGCGGTCGGGACCAGGAAGGCGGTCACGCCGCGGTGGCCGAGCTTCTCCGGGTCGGTGCCGCCGGTGCGGGCGAAGACCAGCGCGACCTCGGCCCAGGTGCCGTTCGTGATGAACATCTTCGAGCCGCTGATCAGCCAGCTGTCGCCGTCGCGGACGGCCTTCGTGGTCAGGTTGGCGGCGTCCGAGCCGGTGCCGGGCTCGGTGAGCGCGAAGCAGGCGAGCGCGTCGCCGGAGCAGAGCCGGGGCAGCCAGTACCGCTTCTGCTCCTCGGTGCCGAAGCTGTTGATCGACTTGCCGACCAGCCCGAGCGAGACCGAGACGATGCCGCGCACCGAGGAGTCGCCGCGGCCGAGCTCCTCCAGCACCAGGCAGTAGGCGAGGTGGTCGCCGCCGCTGCCGCCGTACTGCTCCGGGATGGTCAGGCCGAGGAAACCGAGTTTGCCGAGTTTGCCGATGACCGCCCGGTCGACCGACTCGGCGCGGTCCCAGTCGGCGGCGAACGGCGTGATCTCGCGATCGGTGAAGTCCGCCGCGAGCGCCCGGACCGCGACCTGTTCCTCGGAGAGTTCCAGGTTCATCGTCAGCCCCTTAAACTAGCGGTGCAAGTTTTTTGGACTCTAGCCCGCCCGGGACCGATCTGGGAAGGGGCGCTCTGGGAAGCCCTGCGAGAATGACCGTCCCGCCACCCGACCGGAGGAGTCAGCGTCATGGCCCGGCCCCGCACTCCGCTGCTCAGCCGCGAGCGGATCGTCGGCGCCGCACTGGCGCTGGTGGACGCCGACGGGCTGGACGCGCTCTCCACCCGGCGGCTGGCGACCGAGCTCTCGGTCAGCGGGCCCTCGCTCTACAACCACTTCGCGACCAAGGACGAGCTGCTCGACGCGGTGGTCGACAGCGTGATGGGCGAGGTGGACCTGGGGATGTTCGGCGCCGACCGGGCTGTGGGTGGGACGGACTGGCGGACGGCGCTGCGCGACTGGGCCCGCTCCTACCGGGCCGCGCTGGCCGCGCACCCGCACATCGTGCCGGTGCTCGCGCAGGGGCCCGGCCGGCGGCCGAACGCGCTGCGGCTGGCCGACGCGGTCTTCGGCTGCCTGGTCGCGGCCGGCTGGCCGCGCGGGCAGGCGACCAGGATCGGCGCGCTGATGCGCTACTTCATCACCGGCTCGGCGCTCGGCTCGTTCGCGGCCGGGTTCCCGGAGGACGCCGAGCTGTACGCGGGGGAGTACCCACACCTGGGCGAGGCGCACCGGCTGGCCGAGCATCGGCGGCAGATCGACGAGGGCGCGTTCGAGACCGGTCTGGAGGCGCTGCTCGACGGTCTGGAGCTGCGCTACCTGCGGACCGTCGCGGCCGGTGCCCAGCCGGCCGTCGATGCCCCGTCCGCTGGTCCGCCCGCTGCCGAGGACGACTGAGGGCGACTGAGGGCGGAACCGGCGGCGGCCGCGACCCGGGGTCACCCGGATCGCGGCCGCCGCCGGCGCTATTGCTGAGAATGCGTCAGACCTGCGGGCCCGCCGGGTCCTGGCGGCCGTACAGCGGCGCGTTCAGCTTCGGGGCGTTCAGCTTCGGCGTGGCAGCCTTCGGCGCCGCGCTGTTCGGCGTGACGGCCAGCTTGCTGTCGAACAGCGAGGTGGTCGGGGCGAAGCCGTCCAGCAGGCCGAGCGGCTCGATCCGGATCAGGTGCGAGGGCGCGTAGAAGTGGTAGCCGTAGTGCAGGCGCGCGCGGTTGTGCGCGTCGACGGTCGGCTCGTTCGTGCCGTCGGCGGCGGTCGCGACCAGGCCGGTGTGGCTCTTGGTGACACCCGGGCCGGCGTACGTGACGACGACGTCGCCCGGACGGGCCTGCTCGGGGTGGTCGCCGACATCGGTGCCGAGGTGGCTGTCCATCAGGTAGTCGTACAGGTTGTGGTACTGCGGAAGATCGCTGATCAGCAGCAGGTCGTACGTCTTGCCGTTCGGCGCGGTGTAGTTGAAGTAGGCGTCCTGCGAGTCGTCCGGGCCGAGCCCGGGCACCAGGCCGGCCGCGGCGAGCGCGCGGGCGACGTACTCGGCGCACTGGTAGTTGTCCTGGTCGGCACCGAACGCGACCGGCGTGCTGTCGTTCCACGCCGTCCAGTTCCAGTGGCTCTCGGCCCAGTTGACCTCGACGCCGCGCAGCAGGTCGCTGAACGAGGGCACGCCACCGTCGGTGGTGGTGGTGGTGGTGGTCTTCGTGGCGGTGGTCGACGCGGTGTCGGCGAAAGCGGGTGCGGCGAGCACCGGTGCGCCCGCGCCGAGCAGGCCCACCACGAGTGCGGCGCCGGCGATCCGGCGGTTGATGGTCTTACGCATGGTCAGAATCCCCCCAGGCATTGGAATACGTAGGATGTGTGATCCAAACGTAGAGGATGCTCTGACCTGCCACGACGTCGGGGTGGTTGCCCGGGGCGACCACCGGGGAGCCCCGGTGGTCGCCGGGGTCACCAGCGCTACCAGGGCGTGCGGGCCACGAAGGCCGGGCGCAGCGCGGGGTCCACCGGGTCGTAGTACCGGTGGTAGACGGGGGTCAGTCCGCCCGACACCGGCGGCACGATCCAGCTCCAGTCCACCGGGGTGGACCGACCCAGCTCCTCCTCCCGGGCCAGGTGCTTGAGGAACCGCGCCGACTCGGTGTGGTGGTCGGCGATCGTCACGCCGGCCCGGTGGTAGGAGTGCAGCACGGCCACGTTGATCTCGACCAGCGCCCGGTCCCGCCAGAGCGTGCGCTCGTGCGAGGTGTCCAGGCCGAGCCGCTCGGCCACCTCGCCGAGCAGGTCGTAGCGGTCCGCGTCGACGAGGTTGCGGGCGCCGATCTCGGTGCCCATGTACCAGCCGTTGAACGGCGCGGCCGGGTAGCGGATGCCGCCGATCTCCAGCGTGGTGTCGCTGATCGCGGGCACCGCGTACCAGCGCAGGCCCAGCTCGGCGAACCAGGCGTACGAGGGGTGGCTGAGCGGCACCTCCAGCGTGCTGTCGTCCGGCAGTTCGTACCAGTGCGGCTGCTCGTCCGGCCGCTCCTGGATCAGCAGCGGCAGCACGTCGAACCGGCCGTCGCCGCGCTTCCAGCCCAGCTCGGCGGCGCGGGCGGCGAGCGGCCCGCCGGCCGGGTCGCCGATCCAGCCGGTGCCGGAGGGGTCCGGGTGGCCGGCGTAGCGGACCAGCTGGTTGTTCAGGATCCGGGGTGCGGGGCGGCCCGGGCGGTCGGGGGCGAAGATGCTGATCACCGGCCGGATCCGGCCGCCGTTGCCGGCGATCCGCAGGTGCTCGAAGCACTGCTCGGCGATGTCGTCCGCCGAGGAGTGCGCGCGCATGTCGCGGACCACCAGGCTGCGCCAGTACAGCCGGCCGATGCAGCGGGCGGCGTTGCGCCAGGCCACCTTGGCGCCGAAGGTCAGCTCCTCGGAGGTGTGCTGGTAGGTGCCGGTCCGGTCGATCTCGTCGAGCACCTCGCGCACGCGCGGCTGCGGGTCGCCGGCCTCCGGCTGCTCGGTGTAGAACTGCCGGATGAAGGCCTCCGCCTCGCCGGAGTCGGTGAAGGGCGGCGTGAACAGGCCGGCCGACACCCGCCGTTCCTGCTCGCGGACGGTCGGGCCGCCGCCGACGGGGCCGCTGCCATGGCCCATCGGGCAGACCGCTGCTGCCGCAGGGGCCGTGGCGCGCCTTCCGGTGCGTATCCGGCTGAAGATCACAGGACGTCCTTTCCCGCCCCCCAGCGGTTTCCGGCCTTATGAATACCGCAGGTAATCGCATGAGTGTGCCGGAGTGACCGAAGTCTGCACGGGGTCCACCCGGCACGCGCTATGCTGGCGGATCTTGCGGAGTTTTTGTAATGCTCATGCCATCCGACTCTCCGGGCGCTGGTCAGAGCGCTGGTCCTGGCCCTGCTCCGACTCCTGCCCCTGCTCCGCGATGGTCGCGTCGGCAGCCGCCATCCGCTCGTGCGGCCGGCGCACCAGCAGGTAGGCGACTCCGATCAGGGTCACCGTGCCGACCCCGAGCAGCGCGGCCCAGACCTGGTACCAGGGCGCTCCGGGCGGGGCCAGAATCGCCCGCGGCCAGCAGATGTTGACCACCTCCAGGCCGGTCCAGAGCACTGCGAGCGCGTTCAGCACGGTACCCGCCCGGCCGTAGACGACCTCGCCGGACGGCCGCCAGCCGCGCAGCCGGGCGAGCAGTGCGGCGAGCGTCAGCAGGAAGAACGGCAGGAAGGTCGCCGCGCTGCCGAAGGTGATCAGGCTGCCCATCGCGGTCGCCTTCAGCCCGAGCGGCAGTGCCGCACAGCTGATCAGGGTGGCCGCGACCAGCCCGCCGATCGGCGCCTGGTGCTTGTTGACCTTGCGCACCTTCGCCGAGAACGGGAAGACGCCGTCCCGGGCCAGCGAGTACAGCCCGCGGGCCGCGCCGCCCTGCGAGGCCATCAGGCAGGCGGTGAAGCTGACCAGCACGACCAGGACGAACGGCTTGGCCGACCAGTCGCCGAACGAGCTGGTGACGGCCGTGGTGACCGGGTCGAGGTCCTTGCCGGCCACCACCGCGGCCGGGTCCGGATGGGCCAGCGCGACCCCGACCGCGTTCAGGATCACCACCGCGCCGACGCTCAGCAGCGCGTACCACATCGCGCGCGGCACCTGGCGGCCCGCGTCCTTGGTCTCCTCGGCGGTCGACACACAGGCGTCGAAGCCGATGAAGGCCCAGCCGCCGACCGCGACCACGGCCAGGAAGGCCGCCAGGCCGGTGGTGCCGTTCGCGGCCGGTGCGCCGAGCGTGTCGGTGAGCAACGCGAAGCCGTGCTTGCGGAAGAGGAGCAGCAGCGAGACGCCGACCAGCACCGAGGCGATCGCCTCGGCCGCGATGCCGAGCGAGACGAACCAGCGCAGCAGGTTGATCCCGTAGGCGTTGACCAGCGCGCAGAGCAGCGTGAAGCCGGCCGAGACCAGCACGAGCAGGGCCGGTGTCGGGGTCGCGCCGAACAGCGCGAAGACCCAGGGGGAGGCGAGGTAGGCGACCGTGGTGTTCGCGAACATCACCGCGAACTGCCAGAGCCAGCCGCTCAGCCAGGCGAAGGACGGCCTGGCGAGCCGGCGGGTCCACTGGTACGCACCGCCGGCCAGCGGCCACTGCGAGGCGAGCTCGGAGTAGACGCAGACCACCAGGACCTGGCCGAGCAGGCAGACCGGCAGTGCCCAGACCCAGGCGCCGCCGTCGATGCTCAGGCCGAGTTGGGCGACGGCGTAGAGGCCGACGACGGGGGAGACGACGGCGAAGCCCATCGCGATGTTGCCGAGGACGCCGAGGCTGCGGCGCAGTTCCTGGCGGTAGCCGAGGGCGGCCAGCCGTTCGCTGTCGCCGGGCTGCCGGTGCGGGAGGTGTTCTGTCATGCGGGTCCGCCTGGGGGTGGGTGGGGGCGTAAAACTAACTTAGTTAGTCCGGGACGGTAGAGCACCGGGCCGGGCGAGGGGAAGGGGCGACACCGGGCTGTAATCTGGCGCCGGGAATCAGGAGTGGCACCAGGAGTGGGGGTGGGGCGTGGGGCGGCCGGTGAAAGCGCTGCTGAGCAGGGAGAACATCGCCCGGGCGGCGCTCGCGGTGGTCGATCAGGACGGCCCGGGCGGTCTCACCATGCGGGCGCTCGCCGACCGGCTGGGGGTGAAGGCTGCCTCGCTCTACAACCACGTGGCCGGCAAGGACGAGCTGCTGGACGCGCTCGCCGAGCTGGTCAACGCCGAGATCGACCACGGTCCGCTGCATGTGGCCGCGACTGCGGTCGGTAGCGGTGGAGACGGTGGTGGTGTCGACAGTGGCGGTGCCGACTGGCGGGCCGCGATCGCCGAGTACGCGCGCGGCTACCGGCGGGTCTTCCTGCGGCACCCGAACACGATCGCGCTGCTGGCCCGTCGCCGGGTCGAGGCGGATCGCCAGCTGCTCGGCTACGACGCGCTGCTCGCCGCGCTCGGCCGGGCCGGGCTGGCCCCGGCCGACGCCGCCGAGGCCGCGGCCGCGCTGGACTACCTGGTGCTCGGCTCGGCGCTGGAGACCTTCACCGAGGGCTTCACCCGCCCGGCCGCGGACTACCGGCCCGAGTATCCGGCGCTGGCCGGCGCACTGGACGCCTCGGCCGCCCGAGGCGGCGGACCGGGCGGCCTGGACGACCGCGGCTTCGAGCTGGCGCTGCGGCTGCTGCTCAACGGGCTGGTTGTCGAGAAGATCTGACGGAGGATCAGCTCAGAGGGAGGGTCAGTCCTCGCCGAGCAGGCCAGGCAGCTCGCGCAGTTGGGCGCGCGAGCGCACGCCCAGCTTCGGGAAGACGTTGTACAGGTGGTACCCGACGGTGCGCGGGCTCAGGAACAGCCGGTCCGCGATCTGCCGGTTGGTGAAGCCGCGGGCGGCCAGCCGGCTGATCTGCCGCTCCTGCGGCGTCAGCCCGTCCATCGGGCCGGCCGTGCTGGTGCCCAACTGCTCGCCGGCCAGGCCGAGTTCCCGGCGGGCGCGGTCGCGCCAGGGGGCTGCGCCGAGCCGGTCGAAGGTCTCGAACGCGGCGCGCAGGCCGACCAGCGCCTGCGCCCGGCGCCGACGGCGGCGCAGCCACTCGCCGTGCAGCAGTCGGACCCGGGCCAGCTCGAACGGCCGTCCGGCCAGGGCTCCGGCCGCCAGTGCCGCCGCGAAGTGATCGGCCACCAGCTCGTCGCCGTCCCCGATCCCGGTCGGCTCGTCCTCGCCGCTCTCCATGGCGAGCAGCGCCAGCACGCAGTGCGCGGCCGAACGGGCCCAGGGCAGTGGGGAGACGACGCCGAGCTCGGCCAACCTGCCGAGCTGCTCGCGGACTTCCCCGCGGCGGCCGGACCAGAGCGCCGCCGTGGCCAGATCCACGCCGGTCAGCGCGGCGAACACCCGGTGCGCGCCCGGGTGGTGCGGCCGGGTGATCGGCAGCAGCAGCTCCACGGCCGCGTCCGGTCGCCCGGCACCCAGTTCCAGCAGGCCGAGGTGCGAGTACGCGGCTGCGACGATCGCGTTGTTGCCGTGCGCCGTGCCGTACCGGACGGCCCGCTCGGCCGGCTCCCGGCAGTCCGCCGCCCGGCCCTGCAGCGCGGCCACCCAGGAGAGCACGTTCTCCGCCACCGCGACCGTGCCGTGCTGGCCGGCCTGCTGCGCCAGCCGGACGGCCTCGTCGGCGTGGCCGACGGCCGAGCTCCAACGGCCGCTGACCACCTCCAGGCTGGCCCGCTGACTGAGCAGCACCGAGAGCGGGCCCAACGCGCCCGCGCCGCGCAGCCGTTCCTCCTGCTCGGCGTAGCGGTCCAGGGCCGGCGCCTCGGCGCCGTGCACCGCGAGCAGCGGCGCGGGTGCGACCATCCAGCGGGAGATTCCGGCGACATCCGGGCCGGGCCCGCCGTCGGTCTCCGGCGGCCGTCCGGCGCTCATCGTGACCAGGGCCCGCAGCCGGGCCGCATTGGGGCCGGCCGGATCGAACAACGTGCCTGCCAGCCGGCCGAGTTCGGCGACCGACTGGTAGGCGTCGGCGGCCCAGGCGGCGCGCAGCGCGATGGCCAGCAGCTCGGCGGCCCGGTCGGGATCGGGGGCGGCCAGCGCACGGGCGGCGCGGGTCAGCAGGGCGCGGGCGGCGCGGGCGTCGCCGGCGAAGTACTCGCCCAGGCCGCGCAGTGCCAGCACCCGGCCGTGCAGCGCTTGGCGGGCTTCGCTGGTGCCACCCGCGTTGCCGGTGTCGCCGGGGTGGCTCGCGGCGTCGGCCGGCTCGGCCGGCGGGCTCGACCATTCGGGGCCGTCCGACCACTCCGGCCCGATCTGCCCGACCAGTCGCCGCACCGCCGCCTGGTCGCCGGCCTGCCAGGCGGCCTCGGCAGCGGCGGTCAGCCGGCGCGCCTGCGGTTCGCCGGCCAGGCCGATCTCGGCCGCCCGGACCAGCGCCCGGACGGCCGTGGACGGCGCGCCACGGCGCAGGCAGTCGCCCGCGTGCGTGGTCAGCAGCCCGGCGACCTGCTCGTCCGGCCCGCCCGCGGCCGCGGCCAGATGCCAGATCCGCCGATCGCCCTCGGTCACCGCGGCCAGCGCGCGGTGCGCGGCGGCGCGGGCCGCGGGGCCGGCCTCCTCGTAGACCGCCTGCCGGGCGAGGGGCAGCCGAAAACCGATCCTGCCCTCCCGGGACTCCAGCAGCCGGGTCGTGGTGAGCTCGTCCAGCACCTCGGGCTCGATGCCCTCGCCGGCCGCCGCCCGGAGCAGGACGCCGACCTCCTGCTCCTCCTCGGTCGCCGCGAGCAGCAGCAAGCGGCCGGCCCGGGGCGAGAGCGCGGGGACGTCGGCGAGCAGGCTGCCGCGCACCCGGCGGCTGGTCGGCGCGCCGTCCGGGCCCTGCGCGGCGAGCTCCACGAGCAGCAGCGGATTGCCGCCCGCCGCGGCGACCAGCCGGTCCAGCTGCTCCGGCGGGCCCGAGAAGCCGTCACCCGCGAGCAGCGCCAGCGAGTCCGCGTGGCTGAGCGGCGCCAGCTCCACCACCGGCAGGCCCCAGGCGGTCGGGTCCCAGTCGGTGCCGTCCCGCGCGGTGACCACCAGGGCCACCGGGTCGTGGGCGAGCCGGCGCGCGGCGAAGAGCAGCGCGGCCACCGAGTCCGGGTCCAGCCGGTGCAGATCGTCCACCAGCACCAGTACCGGGCGCTGCTCGGCCAGCCGGGTCAGCAGCCGGAGCACCGCGACCGAGACGGCCAGCCGGTCGGTGCGGCCGTCGCCGAGCCCGAGCGCGGCGCGCAGTGCCGTGCGCTGGGCCGGCGCGAGCTCGTCGATCACCGGCTCGTGCGTCCAGAACAGCTCGTGCAGCCCGGCGAACGGCAGGTCGGCCTCGCTGCGCAGCCCCCGGCAGCGCAGCACCGTCAGCTCCGTGGCCGGTGCCGGTGCCTCTGCCGCTACCTCTGCTGCTCCTTCTGCCGATGCCGCCGCTGCCACCCGGTCGAGCAGGAAGGACTTGCCCATCCCCGCCTCGCCGGTGACGGCCAGCACCCCGCCGGAACCGCCGCGGACCCGTTCGGTCAGCTCCGCGACCCGGTCGTACTCTGCACGTCTTCCCCACATCTCGACCTGAGCCTAAGTGATCACCGTCAACCCGGCTCGGCAATCGGGGGTGATCTGGGACACGCCAGGTCTGGACCAGGGGGCGCCCGGCGGCGCTGACCTGGGGATCTGTGGGCATGCCGAGCGGGCGCCGGGCGGAGTGACAGATTCGATGACTGATCACGTGCCGGTCACCTGGTGGCTAGCTTGGCGCGGTGCGGGCCGGTGCGGGCCGGTGCGGCTGCCGCGAGGGGAGCAGCCGCCCCGGCCGGCACCGGGCCTGCGAAGCACGGACGCGGGACGCGGGCGCGTGCTCGGGCACGGCCGCGGGCCTGAGCCCGGATCCGCGCCGGTCAGGCTCGGCGGCGGGCCCGGGCGGCCGCGTACAGCGCACTGCGGTCGGCGGCCAGCCGGTCCTGTGGCGGGCAGATCCCGCCCGGCAGTCGCAGCGGGTCGAACTCCGGCTCCGGCAGCGGCGGTTCGCGCAGCACCTCGGTCAGCTCCAGGGTGCCGAGCGGCACCCGGTCCACGCCGCACCACGGCGTGGTCGGATCGTGCAGCGGGTCCTGCGGGGCGGGCAGCTGCGCGGTCAGCCGGAACCTGGCCGGCAGTCGCTGCACCAGCTCGGTGCGCAGGTGGTCGGCGGCCGGGCCGGTGGCGGGTCCGCGAGCGGCGCCTGCGGCCGGCGGCGGCTGTGCGGGCGGCGGCTGTTCCGGCGCCCAGCTCAGCCGCGCCCAGCGCACCGCCTGCGCGCCGTCCCGCAGGCCGAACGCGTGCACCGCGTGGTACGTCAGACCCGCGAACGAGACGACCGGTCCGCCCTGCGCCCGCGCCTGCGCGTACCGCCAGGCATAGCGCGCCTCGGGGTGCGCCGCCAGGAAGCCCTCGATGGCGGCCGGGTCCGGGGCACCGGTCGCGGCGAGCGGCGCGGTGGCCTGCAGGAAGGCGACCAGGTCGGCCCCGCGCCGGACGAAGAAGACCGGCAGCGTGAACGCGAGCAGGTCGGCCGGCCCGCCGCGGACCGGCCGCAGGCGTACCGCCATCCCCTGGTCCCCGGGCGCCGCGTCGTGCCCGCCCGGCCCGCCGAGCGTGCTGGAGAACCGCACGGTGGCCGGCACCGGCGCGCCGTCGAAGAGCGCGGCGGTGCTCCAGCGCCCGGCCTGCGCGGTGGCGGTGAAGCGGCCGGCCGCCCAGACACCGCGGGCGTGCAGCAGCCGGGTGCGGGCATCCCGGCCGCCGGGCGCGGCGTCCTGGCCGGTGGCCGCGGCGATCCGGTCCACGAGAGCAGCACTGGTCTCGGGGGAGTGGGGCATGACGGTCCTTCGGCGTCGCGTGCGGGCAGGGGCTGGCCCTGGGGCCTGTCGTCAGACCCCAGCCTCACCGCTGCCCGCCCGCGCGCGGATCCGTCAGGACGACTGGGTCCACCCCTGTGGCTCCCGGCCGATGCCGGGCGGCCCCGCGAAGACCTGGGCGATCGGCACCCAGGCGGTGGCGACCGGCCCGCGCGCGGTCAGCGCGAGGTCCGCCGGGTGGCGGCGCTGCGCGACCAGCAGGCAGAAGTCCAGTGCCGGCCCGCTGATCCGGTCCTCGGCCTCCTCCGGCCCCCAGCTCCACTCCTCGCCGCCGGGTCCGGTCAGCTCGACCCGGATCGGCTCGCTCGGCACCGCCAGTCCGTGCGCCGAGAACGCGAAGCCCATGGTCCGCACGCCCAGATGCGCGATGTGCCGCAGCCGGGCGGTCGGCGCCCGGGTGACGCCGAGCGCTTCGGCGACGTCCTCGCCGTGCGCCCAGGTCTCCATGATCCGCGCGGTGGCCATCGAGGGTGCCTTCATCGGCGGGCCGAACCACGGCAGCCTGGTGCCGGCCGGCACCTCGGCCAGCGCGGAGAGCAGCTCGGCCCGCCCGGCCCGCCAGTCGGCCAGCAGCGCCGCCGGTGCGAGCGCCGCACCGACGGCCGCGCCGTGGTCCACGATCGCGTCGAACTCGGCCGGGCCGCTGAGTAGTTCGGTCGCCGCCGGGTGGAACCCGGCCGGCTCGCGGACGGCCCGCAGTGACCAGTCGTCGGTCCAGGCCAGGTGCGCGATCTGGTGGGCGATCGTCCAGCCCGGTGCCGGGGTGCCGGTGCTCCACCCCTTCTCGTCCAGTTCAGCTACCAGGGCGTCGAGTTCGTCGCCCTCCTCGCGCAGATCGGAGAGCAGTGCGCTGATCTCGGCCATCGCGAACCTCCTCGGTTGTGAGTAGCTCGGTTCCAGGGATTGCCTCGGTTTGACGGGGTTGCCTCAGTTGACGCCGCGCGTGTGTGCCGCCCAGTACGGCTCGCGGAGCCGGAACTTCTGCAGCTTGCCGGTGCTGGTGCGCGGCAGCACGTCGCGGAACTCCACGCTGGTGGGCGCCTTGTAGCCGGCCAGCAGCGTCTTGCAGTGCGCGATCAGCGCTGCCTGATCGGCGCTGCGGCCCGGCTTGAGAACCACCAGCGCCTTGACCGTCTCACCCCACTTCCGGTCCGGCACGCCGATCACCGCGACCTCGGCGACGTCGGGGTGGCGGTACAGCACGTCCTCGACCTCGATCGAGCTGACGTTCTCGCCGCCGGTGATGATGACGTCCTTCTTGCGGTCCGAGATGGTCAGGTAGCCGTCCTCCAGCCTGCCGCCGTCGCCGGTGTGGAACCAGCCGGCTTCCAGTGCCTCGGCGGTGGCCTCCGGCTGCGCCCAGTAGCCGTCGAGCACGGTGTTGGAGCGGACCAGCACCTCGCCCGAGTCGTCCACCCGCAGTTGGGTGCCGAGCGCCGGCGCGCCGGCCCGGACCAGCTTCTCGGCCCGCTCAGCGGGGGGCAGGTGGTCCCATTCGGCGCGCGAGCGGTTCACCGTGACCACCGGGGACGTCTCGGTCAGGCCGTAGATCTGCATGAACTCCCAGCCCAGTTCGGCCTCGACCCGCTCGATCACGCTGCTCGGCGGCGGCGCGCCGGCCACGATCATCCGGACCCGGTCGCGGCCGGGGATCGGACCGTCCCAGTCGGCCGCCGCGTCCAGCACGGTGGCGACCACGGCCGGTGCCCCGCTGAGGAACGTCACGCCGTGCTGCTCGACGCGGCGCAGGATCTCCGGGCCGTCCACCTTGCGCAGCACGATGTGCCGGGCGCCGAGCCCGGTCAGGCCGAAGGGCATGCCCCAGCCGTTCGCGTGGAACATGGGCAATGTGTGCAGGTACACGTCACGATCACTCGCGCCGAAGTGCAGCGCCATCAGCGTGGCGTTCAGCCAGTTGTTCCGGTGGGTGAGCCGAACGCCCTTGGGGCGAGCGGTGGTTCCGCTGGTGTAGTTGATCGTGGCGGTGTCGTTCTCGTCGATCGGGTAGCGGACCGGTTCGTGCTCGAAGTCGTACAGCTCGGCATCGCTCGCGGCGCCGAGCACGTACCGCCTGGCACAGGCGACCCCGGCCAGTGCCTCGTCCAGCTCGGGATCGACGAGCAGCAGGCTCGCGCCGCTCTGCTCGACGATGTAGGCGACCTCCTCGGCCTTCAGCCGGAAGTTCACCGGGACCAGCACCCGGCCGAAGCCGCTCACGCCGAACATGGCGGTCATCAGGCGGGCCGAGTTCTGCGAGACGATCGCCACCCGCTCGCCGGGACCGATCCCGAGCCGGTCCAGGCCGGCCGCCTGAGCCCGTGCCCGGGCGGCGAGTTGACGGTAGGTCAAGGAGCCCCAGGACTCGGCCGGCTGCACCGGCTCGTCGATGATCCCGATCCGGTCCCCGTACACCAGCTCGGCCCGGTCGAGGAAGTCCATGACGGACAGTGGAGTCTGCATTCCGCCACTCTGGCCCCGCCCGTCCGCCTCGCGCTAGAGGACGCGCGCACCGCGTTGACCGTGCGGGTACGGCCGAGACCCTCGGACCTGCGTCGCGCGCCCTACGCCCAAGGAACCACCCCGTTCCCCGGCCGATGCCCGATCCGTCCGGGCCCCTCGTGGAGCGACAGTTCCCCCATGACCACCACACCGACCACCACACCGAACTCAGCACCCACCGCCCACTCCGGCAGCGCCGCACGCCCGGTCGCGGTCGTCACCGGTGCCTCGCGCGGTCTCGGGCTCGAACTCGCCCGCGCCCTCGCCATCGACGGCTGGCAGCTGGTGATCACCGCGCGCCACCAGGGCGAACTCGCAGCCGCGGCGGCGGCGCTGCGCCCGCTCGGCCCGGTCGTCGCACTGCCCGGCTCGGTCGTGGACGACGATCACCGGGCCGACCTCGCGGCGGCCGCCTCCGAGCTCGGTGGCGCCACGCTCCTGATCAACAACGCCTCCACGCTGACCGGGTACGACCTCGGCGGTGCGCCGCTGCCGACGCTCGCGGACTTCCCGCTGCCCGGACTGCTGGAGACCTTCGAGGTCAACGTCCTCGCCCCGATCGCGCTGACCCAGCTGGTGCTGCCGCAGCTGCGCGAGCACCAGGGCGCGGTGCTCAACGTCAGCTCGGACGCCGCGGTGGCGGCCTACCCGGGCTGGGGCGGTTACGGCGCCAGCAAGGCGGCGCTCGACCACGCCTCGGCCGTGCTCGCCGCGGAGGAGCCGCAGCTGCGGGTCTGGGCGGTCGATCCCGGTGACATGCGGACCCGGATGCACCAGGAGGCGTTCCCCGGCGAGGACATCTCCGACCGGCCGCTGCCGGGCACGGTGGTCCCCGCGTTCCGGACGCTGCTGCGCGAGCGCCCCGCCTCCGGCCGCCTCCGCGCCGCCGACCTGCTCACCGCACCGCTCGCCGCGCCGGCCGCCGACGTGCCGGCCGAGCCCGCCGGCACGCTCAGCGCGGTGGGTGACTGAGATGGCGGCGGCCTCCGGCGGCCCCGGCCTCCGGCTCGACCTCGACTTCACGGTCCCACCCGAGCTGTCCGCGCACGCCCCGGCCGAGGCCCGTGGGCTGGCCCGGGACGGCGTCCGGATGCTGGTCGGGCACCGGGACGGTCCGGCCGGCCCGGCGACCAAGCACCGCGCGTTCACCGATCTGCCCGCCGTCCTGCGCCCGGGTGACCTGCTCGTGGTCAACAACTCCGCCACCCTCCCGGCCGCGCTACCGGCCCGGCTGCCCGACGGCCGCCCGGTCGCGCTGCACCTCGGCTCGGCCCAGCCGGACCCGCGCGGGCTCCACCTGGTCGAGCTGCGCCGGCCCACCGCCACGGCGCCGGAGTACTTCCCGCCCGCCGAGACCCCGGCCCGACCCGGGCTGCGGCTGAGCCTCCCGATGGGCGGCGAGGCCGTGCTCACCACCGCCTACACCGCTCGCCTCTGGCACGCCCGCCTCGTACTGCCCGGCTCGCTCACCGGCTACCTGGCCCGGCACGGCAAGGCGATCCGGTACGGCTATGTGGACCGCGACTGGCCGATCGCCGCCTACCAGACCGTCTTCGCCACCGAGCCCGGCAGCAGCGAGATGCCCAGCGCCGCCCGGCCGTTCACGGCCCAGCTGGTCAGTGCGCTGGTCGCGCGCGGGATCCTGATCGCGCCGATCACGCTGCACACCGGCGTCGCCTCCCCGGAGCTGCACGAGGCGCCGTACCCCGAGCGCTTCCGGGTGCCGGAGACCACCGCCCGGCTGGTCGAACACGTCCGCTCCGGCGGCGGGCGGGTGATCGCGGTCGGCACCACGGCCGTCCGGGCGCTGGAGTCCGCCGTCGCACCCTCGGGCCGGGCGCGGGCCGCAGACGGCTGGACCGACCTGGTGATCACGCCCGAGCGCGGGGTCCGCCTGGTGGACGGCCTGCTCACCGGCTGGCACGAGCCGCGCGCCTCGCACCTGCTGATGCTGGCGGCGATCGCCGGCCGGCCGCTGCTCGACCGCTGTTACGCGCAGGCGCTGGAACACCGCTACCTCTGGCACGAGTTCGGCGACGTCAACCTGCTGCTGCCGGACTGACGCGCAACCCCACCCCCGAGCGCCACGCAGCCGTGGCGGTCAGAGCCGGGTCGGCCGCCGCTCGAATCCGCCCGCCGCCAGCCGCTCGAACGCGGCCAGCACCTCGCCGGGCACCTGCTGCTCGATGGTGAACCCCAGCGCCGGGTAGGCGATGATCCGCTGCACCTCGCCGACCAGCATGTCGACCACCAGCCGCTCGTCGCCGATCCCGGCCGTGTACGGTGCGAACGCCACCTGCTGCGCTGCGCAGACCACCTCGACCTCCGGCCAGAGCCGGCGGCAGGTCGCGAAGGCGCGGCGCTGCGCGTACGGCTTGGAGATCAGCAGGACGGACTCGACCGCGATCCCCGCGGTGGCCAGCACCGCGCGGGAGAAGGTGATGTTCTCGCCGGTGTTCGCGGCCCGGGGCTCCAGCAGGACGGCCGCGGCCGGCATGCCGTGCGCGATCGCCTGTTCGCGGTACCGGATGGCCTCGCCGTCGGGGAAGAGCTCGGGGTGCACGGCGTTGCGGCCGCCGGTGAAGACGATCACGGGGAAGCAGTCGGCCCGGTACAGCTCGGCCGCCCGGTCCGGGACCCCGAGATCGTGACTGCCCAGGCCGATCGCCGCGTCGCAGCGGCGCAGGCGATGCCCCAGCTGGAGGTACTCCCACAGCAACTCGGCGTCGCGCCGCTGCTCGCCGGTGACGCCGGTGACGCCGGTGAAGCCGCTCATCGGCCCAGCACCGCGCCGCCGTTCAGTCCGATCACCTGACCGGTCAGGTAGCCGGCGGTCGGCGAGGCGATGTACCGGACCGCCGAGGCCACGTCCTGCGGCGTGCCGGCCCGGCCGACCAGCGTGTCGGCGATCTTCTCCTGGTGGAAGCCCTCGCTCCAGCGCGCACCGAAGATCTCGGTCTCCTCGACGTACCCCGGTGCGAGCACGTTCACCGTGATCCCGTCCGGCCCGAGCAGCCGGGCCAGCCCGAACGCCCAGCCGTGCAGCGCGGCCTTCGCGGCCGCGTAGGAGCCGGCCGAGTGCGAGCCGGCGCCGCCGCGCTGGGCGGCGGCCGAGCTGATCACGATCAGCCGGCCGCCCGGGCGGCACAGCGCGTCCTGCAGCGCTGTGGTGAGCAGCACGGCGGTCAGCAGGTTGGTGTCCAGGTCGCGGCGCCAGGCGTCGGCCAGCGCGGGCAGCGTGTCGTCGGCGGGCGGGGTGATCACCGCGCCCGCGTTGTTGACCAGGACGTCCACCGGGCCCAGTTCGATGATCCGGGCCGCTGCGGCGGTGACCTGGTGCGGATCGGTCAGGTCGACCGGAACCGGCAGCACCCGGGGCGCGCCGACGGCCGCGTCGATCTCCGCGCGGGCCTGCTCCAGCACTTCCGGACGCCGGCCCAGGATGACCACCCGGCAGCCGTCGGCCGCCAGCTCCCGCGCGATCGCCTTGCCGATGCCCGTCCCGCCACCCGACACCACTGCCAGCCGCTCGTCCATCACCCGGTCCCCTTCGGTGGCCCTATGCTGCGCCGGGGGCGCCGCCATGATCGTCGGCGCCCCCGGCGCAGCATAGGGCCTCTCTCACGGATGTCGTCGGAAGAGCGCGGCCGCCGACCGTTTCCGCCGGCCGGCTCAGTCCGCGAGCGCCTGGTACGCGCCCGTCCAGAAGTCCTGGCAGACCAGCGGTGGCACCGGCGAGGTCCAGGAGCGCTGGGTCAGCAGCACGCCGACCACCCGATCGGCCGGATCCACCGCCCAGGAGCTGCCGAGCCCGCCGTCCCAGCCGAACTGCCCGGCCGGGTGCCCGGGATCGGTCTGCCGGTGCACCACCGACAGGCCGAAGCCCCAGCCGTTGTTCTCGAAGAAACCGGCCGTGTGCGTGGAGAGGGCCTTCTGGGCCGGCGTCAGCTGATCACTCGTCATCACCGCGACCGAGGAGCGGGAGAGGACGCGCCGCCCGTCGAGCTGCCCGCCGCCGAGCATCATCCGGCCGAACGCGAGGTAGTCGTCCACTGTGGAGACCATGCCGCCACCGCCGGACGGGAAGGCCGGGGGAGTGCGCCACTGGCCGGTCGCCGGCTCGTCGAACACCGTGAGGTCACCGGTCGCCGGGTCGGCGAGGTAGGCGGTGGCGAACCGGTCCAGCCGATCGGCCGGGACGGCGAAGCCGGTGTCCTTCATGCCCAGCGGCTCGAAGATCCGCTCGCGCAGGAAGGCCTCGAACGGCTGCCCGGCGGCCCGCGCGATCAGCACGCCGAGCACGTCGGAGCCGGTGTGATAGACCCACCGCTCGCCCGGCTGGTACATCAGCGGCAGCGTGCCGAGGCGGCGCACCCACTCGTCCGGCGCCGGCGGCACGCTCGGGCGCGGGAGGCCCTGACCGAGGTCGAGCTCGTCCATCGCCCGCTGGATCGGGTACGTGCCGGGCGGGGCCATCAGGATGCCGGTGCCGAACCGGAAGGTGAGCAGATCGCGCACGGTGATCGGCCGCTCGGCCGGCACGGTGTCCTCCAGCGGGCCGTCCAGCCGGCGCAGCACCCGGCGGTCGGCCAGCTCGGGCAGCAGCTCGTCCACCGGATCGTCCAGCCGCAGCCGGCACTCCTCGACCAGGACCATCGCGGCCGCCGCGGTGACCGGTTTGCTCATCGAGGCGACCCGGAAGAGCGTGTCGCGCGCCACCGGCGGCCCGCCGAGCGCGGTGGCGCCGAGCGCGGCGACGTGCACCTGCTCGCCGCGTGCGACCAGCGCGACCAGCCCGGGCACGCCGCCCCGCTCGACGTGGCCGGCGAGTACGTCGTCCAGCCGCTTCAGTCGGTCCGGGGCGAATTCGATCTTGGTCACGAGGCGCCGTCCTCACGATCGTTGACTGCCTGTCAGCTCTGCCAGGACGATCGTCGCACCCGGGTCCGACAATGCGGACGAACCCGCACCGGCCGGGCGGCGCGCCGGCTCGGCTAGCCTGATCGCACCATGGACAGCTTCACCACCCCCTGGGGCGAGCTCCGCCTCACCCGATTCCCCGAGGACCCGCGCGAGCAGCTGCGCGCCTGGGACGCCGCCGACGAGTACCTGCTGCGCCACCTGCACGGCGATCCCGAGACCGCCGCCGGGCCGGCCGACCTGGGCGGCGCCGTCGTGCTGCTCGGCGACCGCTGGGGCGCGCTGAGCACCGCGCTGGCGGCTGCGCCGAGCACCGAGGCGAGCGGGCTGACCCAGATCACCGACTCCTACCTCGGCCAGCAGGCGACCCGCGCCAACCTGGACCGCCACGGCGTCGCGCCCGGCGCCGTCGAGCTGCTGACCACGGCCGACGCACCGCCGTCCCGGATCGACGTGCTGCTGGTCCGGATCCCGAAGAGCCTCGCGCTGCTGGAGGACCAGCTGCACCGGCTGGCCCCGGCCGTGCACCCCGGCACGCTGGTGGTCGGCGCCGGGATGGTCACCGAGATCCACACCTCCACGCTGCAGCTCTTCGAGCGGATCCTCGGCCCGACCCGCACCTCGCTCGCCCGGAAGAAGGCGCGGCTGATCTTCTGCACCCCGGACGAGGCGGTGGCCGCCACCCGCCCGGTCAACCCGTGGCCGCTGCGCTACCCGCTGCCGGTGGGCCTCGGCAAGCTCTCCGGCCGGACCGTCGTCAACCACGCCGGCGTCTTCTGCGCCGACCGCCTCGACATCGGCACCCGGTTCCTGCTCCAGCACCTGCCGCACCGCCAGGGCCCCGAGCAGGTGGTCGACCTGGGCTGCGGCAACGGCGTGGTCGGCACCGCCGCCGCGCTCGTCAACCCGGCGGCCGAGGTCACCTTCATTGACGAGTCCTTCCAGGCCGTCGCCTCCGCCGAGGCCACCTTTCGGGCGAACGCCGCGGCGGACGGGCAGAGGGCGCACTTCCTGGCCGGCGACGCGCTCTCGGCAGTGCCCGCGGGCTCGGTGGACCTGGTGCTCAACAACCCGCCGTTCCACTCGCACCAGGCCACCACGGACGCCACCGCCTGGCGGATGTTCAGCGGTGCCCGCCGCGCGCTGCGTCCCGGCGGCGAGCTCTGGGTCGTTGGCAACCGTCACCTGGGCTACCACGTGAAGCTGCGCCGGCTCTTCGGGAACTGCGAACTGGTGAGCGGCAACCCGAAGTTCGTGATCCTGCGGGCCGTCCGGCGGTAGCGGTCCTGCGGTCCGGCGGCTGTCCGGCGCTCTGCTAGCTTCACCGCTGACCGTGGCGCCGGCGAGTGCGGGGGCAGGCAGGGATGGGCAACAACGTCAACCAGGTCGGCCGGGGCGCGAACGCTCCCGCGAGCGCCCCGGCGGGCGCCCCCACGGGCGCCCCCACGGGCGCCTTCACGGTGGTCCCGGCCGAGCTGGACGCGGCCGCGGAGGTCGCCCGCGCCGCCGGGGCGGCGCTGCCGGAGGCCCTGCGGCAGCTCCGGCACCCCAGCGACGAGGCCGTCGCCGCGCTCTCCGGCTGGCGAATCGCGGCCGCGCTCGGCGGCTGCAGCGCGGGCTGGGAGGACCGCCTGCGCAAGCTCGCCGCCGAGCTGGACGGCGTGGCCGACAAGCTGACCGGCACCGCGCACAACTACCGCACCGCCGACAGCAGCGGCGCGGACGGGTTCCGGGCGCCGCTGGTCCGCCCGGCGCCGCCCCCGCCGGTGCTGCTCTCGCCGAGCGGCCGCGACCTGCTCGCGCCCCGCTGATGCCGGCGCTCGCCCGGCTCCGGGACGCCGCCTTCGACCCGCTGGACACCGCCGCCACCGCCTTCGACGCGCTGGCGGGCGAGCTCAGGACCCGGCTGGACCAGGTCAACGCCCAGCTGATCCGGCAGCTGCTGGACAGCGCCTGGAGCGGCGCGGCCGCGGGCGCCGCCCATGCCTCGCTCCAGGCGACCGGCAACCGGCTCGAAGCGGCCCACGCCGAGCTGGCCTCGGTCGGCACGCTGCTCCGGGCCGCCTCGGACGACCTGCGGCTCGCCCAGTCCGAGCTGCTGGAGACGCTGCAGGAGGCGGCGGCCGCGGGCTTCACGGTCGCCGCCGACGGCTCGGTCGGCTGCCCGCCACCGCTCGCCGTGCCGTCGCCCAGTGCGCCACCGCCCGCCGCCGAGCAGCCCGGCGCCGACCCCGCCCCCGGCGCCGACCCGTTCCGCAACCCGTCCGACGACCCGCCCCGCGACGCCCGGCAGCAGGCCCAGGCCCTCGCCGACCGGATCGCCGCCGCGCTGAGCACGGCCGACACGGCCGACCGGCGGGTCGCCGATCAGCTGGACGCGCTGGCCCGCACCGCTCGCACCGGCGCCGGCCCGGACGGGCAACAGGCCGCCGCAGACCGCGAGTCGGTCGACCTGCTGGCGGCGGACCTGCTGACGCAGTCCCTGCCGTCGGCCGATGCGCCACCGGCCCAGGTCCTGGCCTGGTGGCGCGGGCTGACCCCGGCCGGGCAGCAGCGGCTGATCCGGACCCGCCCGGAGCTGATCGGCAACCGGGACGGCATCCCCGCGGCCGCCCGGGACCAGGCGAACCGGATCAACCTGGACCGGCTGATCGACCGCTACGAACGGACGCACCCGCTCGCCGCGCCGGACCAGGCGAAGCTGGCCGGGTTCCGCGCGATCCGGGACAAGTTGGCCGAGCTCACGCCCGACCGGGCGCCGCTCCTGCTGCTCGGCGTCGGTGACGAGGGACAGGGCCGCGGCATCCTGTCGTACGGCGATCCGGACACCGCGCAGCAGATCGGCGCGTACGTCCCCGGCATGAGCACGGTGCTCGCCAACCTCGGTGGCAAGGACGCTATCCGCGCCCACAACCTCTGGACGGCGGCGGGCGGCCGGACCGCCGCGTCACCGGTCGCCTCGATCGTCTGGCTCGGCTACGACCCGCCGCCGGGCTTCGACAAGCTGGCGGCGGGCGACCTGGCCGTGCTCGACGTGCGGGGCACCGGCCGCGCCGAGCGCGGCGCCGTCGCCTACGACCGCTTCCTGGACGGCCTGCGGGCCACCCACCAGGGCGCTCCGGCGCGGCTCACGGCGATCGGCCACAGCTACGGATCGACCACGGTCGGCCTGGCGGCCCAACTGCCGGGCGGCACCGGCGCCGACGACATCGTGCTGATCGGCAGCCCCGGCGCCGGTACGGACCGGGCGGCCAACCTCGGCATCGATCCCGGCCACGTCTGGGTCGGCGCCGCGGACAACGACCCGGTCACCCATGTGCCGTCGGCCGACCGTGCCACGACCGACGTCCGGGCGGCGGCCGCCTTCGGCACGCTCGGCCCGGTCGGGGCGCTGGCCGGCGGCTACTTCGGCGATCAGGTGTACCAGGCTGCCAGCGGTGACCGGTTGCACTTCGGGCAGGACCCGGCCAGCGCGCCGTTCGGTGCCAACCGGTTCGCAGTCGCCGACGGGCCGTTCCTCTCGATGGAGTCGCACTCCGAGTACCTGGGCAGGGTCGACACCCCCGCTGGCGGCGCCACGGAGTCCGTCAGCAACGTCGGCCGGATCGTGTCGGGCAGCTATGAGGACGTGACCAGGCAGGCCCCGCGCTGAAGAACCAAGCCGCTGGTCGCAGGAGTTGAGGCCAGGTCACTCAATCCGAAAGGATGAGATCCCCCCTGGTTTCTCCCCCCTGGCTCCTCCCCCCAGAGAGTGACGCGGGAACGGTGAGAGAACCGTGAAGCTGGCGTGAGCCGGACGCTCCGGTGACCGTTGACAAGGAGAACTCCATGACGAACGGCAGGACCATGCCGCAGCGCGGTCTGCGCCTCGCCGCCGGGCTGATCGCGGGCGCCACCGTCCTCGCGCTCGCACCGGCGGCCGGTGCCAGCGCGGCGCCGGGCGGCGCGAGCACCCCGCCGCCCGCCGCCACGGCGGCGTCCCGCACCGACGGTGCCGCGCTCCAGCAGGCGCTGGACGCGATCACCACGCAGGCCGGCGCCACCAGCGCGATCGCCGAGGTGCGGGAGAACGGCAAGGTCGCCTGGCGTGGCACGTCCGGCGTGCGGGAGCTCGGCGACAAGGCGCCGGCGCCGGTCGACGGTCGGTTCCGGGCCGGCAGCGTGACCAAGACCTTCCTGGCCACGGTCCTGCTGCAGCTCTCCGCCGAGGGCAAGGTCGGCCTGGACGATCCGATCGAGCGTTACCTGCCCGGGGTCGTCCCGAACGGCGGCGCGATCACCGTGCGCCAGATCCTCGGCCACACCGCCGGCATCTTCGACTTCACCGAGGATCCCCAGTTCGCCGAGGACACCGAGGCCGAGCAGGAGCAGCTCGTCGCCACCGACCGCTGGAAGACCTACACCCCGCAGCAGTTGGTCGCGGTCGCCACCAGCCACCCGCCGTACTTCGCCCCCGGGCAGGGCTGGCACTACTCCAACACCGACTACCTGCTGATCGGTGAGGTGATCGACAAGGTGACCGGCCGGTCCTGGCGCAGCGAGGTCCGGCAGCGGATCCTGCAGCCGCTCGGGCTGAACCACACCTCCCTCCCCGGGACCGCCACCTCGATCCCCGGGCCGCACAGCCACGGCTACCTCCCGCTGACCGGCGGTCCCGCCGACATCACCGACCTCAACCCCTCGGTGGCGGGCGCCGCGGGCGAACTCATCTCCACCACCGACGACCTGGCCAGGTTCAACGCCGCGCTGATGGGCGGGCGGCTGCTCGGCCCGGCGCAGCTGGCCGCGATGACCACGACCGTCCCGGCCGACGTCTATCCGCCCACCCAGTACGGCCTGGGGCTGATGCGCCTCTCGCTGCCCTGTGGTGACGTCTGGGGCCACCCGGGCGGGATCTACGGCTACACCACGTACGTCTTCGGCGACCGCAGCGGCACCCGCCAGATCGCGATCTCGGTGACCCCGTACGACCCGGTCAAGTCGGCCTCGCTGCTGCCGGACGTGTTCGGCCTGATCGGGCAGACCTTCTGCCCGGGCGCGCCGGTCGTGTCGCCGCCGTCGTCGCCTTCGGCACCGTCCTCGGCCGAACACAATGCGCTGGTCGGAGCCTTCTAGACCGCCGTCAGCACCCGGGGCCCGTCATCGGTGATCGCGACCGTGTGCTCGATGTGCGCGGCCCGGCTGCCGTCGACCGTGCGCAGCGTCCAGCCGTCGGGCGCGGTGTGCGAGCCGTTGCCACCGGCCGTCAGCATCGGCTCGATGGCCAGCACGAGGCCGGGCCGCAGCCGGTAGCCGCGGCCCGGCCTGCCGTGGTTCGGCACGTGCGGGTCCTCGTGCATCCGGCGGCCGATGCCGTGGCCGCCGAAGCCCGCGGGGGCCCCGAATCCGGTCGCCGTGACGACCGAGCCGATCGCGTGCGCGATGTCGCCGATCCGGTTGCCCGGCAGGGCGGCCGCGATGCCGGCGTCCAGCGCCCGCTGGGTGGCGTCGATCAGCGCGGTGTCGGCGGCGCGCGGCCGGCCCGCCGTGAAGCTGATCGCGGCGTCGCCGGTCCAGCCGTCCAGTTCGGCGCCGCAGTCGATGCTGACCAGGTCGCCGTCACGCAGCCGGTAGTCGGTCGGGATGCCGTGCACGATCGCGTCGTTGACGGACGCGCAGATCACCGCGGGGAACGGGGCCGGCGCGAACGACGGCTGGTAGCCGAGGAACGGCGACCGCGCGCCGGCCCCGCCCAGCACCTCGCGGGCCACCTCGTCGAGCTCGCGCAGCGACACCCCGACGCCCGCGGCCTCCCGCACCGCGGCCAGCGCTTGCGCCACCACTCGGCCGGCCTCGCGCATCGCCGCGATCGCGGCAGCGTTCTTGATCTCCACCATGGTGATCTCCCCTCCAGGTTCAGCTGTCCGGGCATGCCGAACAGGGCACACCGAGCCGGGCATGCCGAGCCGGTGTGGCCCAATTCTTATACCGGTATTAGTATCACGGTCATGGTGAGAACTCCGCTGACCCCGTGGGAGCGCCGACGCGGCGAGCAGCTCGGCGCCCTGCTCCGGGAGGCCCGCGCCGAGCGCAGCATGGTCGAGATCGCGATGACGGCCGGCGTCTCGGCCGAGACGCTGCGCAAGATCGAGACCGGCCGCGCCCCGACCCCCTCCTTCTTCACGATCGCGGCACTGGCCGCCGCGCTCGGCGTCTCGCTCGACGAGCTGAACGCCGCGTGCGCCGTGCCGGACGAGGCCGGTGCCGAGCACGCGGCCTGAGGCCGTCGCCTGAGGCCGCCTGACGTTGCCTGACGTCGCCTGACCAGGGCCTTTCCTAGGGCTCGTCCGGCCGCAGGAACTCCAGCACCGCCGCCGTGAACGCGGCCGGCTCGGCGTCGTGGATCAGGTGTCCGGCCGCGATGGTGACGAGCCGGGCGCTCGGCACCCGCGCGGCCAGCTCCGCCACGCGCTCCTGGTCGATGTGGCTGTCCGGGCCGCCGGCCAGCACGAGCGTCGGCGCGCTGATCGCGCCGAGCCGCTCCAGCCAGGCCGGGTCGGGCGTGTCGATCTGCCGCCGGATCGCCGGTACCAGCTCCCAGTCGAAGTCCAGCTCGCCGGCCGGCCGCTGCGGTGTGGTCGCCTCGCGCGGGCGCGGCGCCGGCACGTCCTCCAGGACCAGCCGCACCACCCGGTGCGGCTGCTCGGCGGCGAGCAGGTAGGCGACGACCCCGCCCATCGAGTGCCCGATCACGGTCACCCGGTCGAGCCCGAGCGCGTCCAGCAGCCCGAGCGTGTCGTCCCGCATGAGCTCCAGCGAGTACGTGCCCGGCCACGCGCTCCGGCCGTGCCCGCGCAGATCGAGCGCGTACACCCGCCAGTGACGCGCGAAGTCGGCCGCCACGACGTCCCAGTCCGCCGCCCGTTCGCCGGTCGCGTGCAGCAGGACGAGCGGCGGCGCGTCCGCTGCTCCGGACACCTGGTAGGCGAGCCGGACACCGGCCACCACGACTGAATGATGATCAACCATGCCCGCACGCTACCGGTACGCGCTCATACGGGATCCTGTGGCAATGACTGATCATCAGCTTTCCGCCGCGCCCATCGTGGCGCGGCTCACGGGGTACACGAAGGCCGATCAGGCCGCCATCCTCGGTGACGGCGACGACCCCTTCGGTGTCGCCGACGCCGGCCTCACCTGGCTGCCGAAGGAGGAGCACTTCGGCGTCAGCCGGGGCGGCCGCCTGGTGGCTCACGCCGGCCTGCTGCGGCTGCCCGTGTCGATCGACGGCGCCGACACCGAGATGGTCGGCCTCGGCGGTGTCGCGGTCGCCCCCGACGCGCGAGGTCAGGGGCTGGCCCGCCTCGTCGTGACCGCCGCCCTGGACCACGCGCGCACCATGGGCCCGCAGTACGCCCTGCTCTTCTGCCGCCCGCCGCTCGTCCCGCTCTATCGCCGCCTCGGCTGGACCGTCCTCGACCAGGACGTCCAGGTCGAGCAGCCCACGGGACCGGTGATCATGCCGCTGCGCACCATGTGGACGCCGCTGCGCGACCCCGCGGACCGGCTCGCCGGCCGGCTGCGGCTGCGCTCACTGCCGATGTGAACCAGCCCGACACCTGTTGACCAGCTGATCCTGCCTGCGCGTCAGGGCATGGCGAGGACGCAGAACTCGTGGCCCTCCGGGTCGGCCAGGCACGTCCACGGGACGTCGGCCTGGCCGACGTCGAGGTCGGTGGCGCCGAGGGTCCGCAGCCGGGCCACCTCCGCCGCCGTGTCGTCACCGGGATACGGCAGCAGGTCGAGATGGACGCGGTCCGGCACGGTCTTCGCGTCGGCCTTGCGGAGGAGCTCGAGATACGGCCCGGTCCCCCCGGCGGAGCGCAGCACCGCCTGGTCGTCGGTCACCTCGTGCAGCGTCCAGTCCGTCGCCCCGTCCCAGAACCGGGCCATGGCCCGCGGGTCCTGGCAGTCGACCACCACCGCGGCGATCGGCCCGGTGTCCCGGTAGACCTCCCGGGGCTCCAGCACGCAGAACTCGTTGCCCTCGGGGTCGGCCATGACCGTCCACGGGACGTCGCCCTGGCCCACGTCGGCGAGCGTCGCGCCGAGAGCCCGCAGGCGCGCGACCAGCTCCGCCTGGTGGGCCGCCGAGGTGGTGGCGAGATCGAGGTGCGTGCGGTTCTTCGTCGCCGTCTTGGCCTCCGGGACCGGGACGACGTCGATGCCGACGACGACCGGGTCCGGCCAGACGAGGCCGCCGGCCGGTCCGACATAGGTGGTCGCCCCGGGGCTGTAGGCACTCCAGCCGAGCGCCGCCGCCCAGAACCGGCCGACCGCCGAGTGATCGAGAGCCTTGATGTTCACCTGAACGGGTCGCAGCGCCATGCCGGCGATCCTATGCACCCGCGCCGCACGGCCTCCGGCATCGCCGCCCACTCGCCATGTGCCTTCCCCGCAGGGAGGATCGGAGAGCTGGGCGCTGCAAGCTACAAGCTGGAAGCTCGAAGGAGGAGAGCCGTGCTGATCTACTCGATGGGCGTCTCGGTGGACGGCTTCATCAAGGATCGCGAGGGTGCGTTCGGGTGGACGGTCCCGCAGGAGGAGCAGTTCCGCTTCCACGTCGTGCAGACGGGCGAGCTCGGCGGCTTCCTGTGCGGCCGCAAGCTCTACGAGACCATGCTGCCCTGGGAGACGGATCCGTCGATGCGCGACGACGAGCTCCAGGCCGCGTTCGCCGACGTCTGGTGCGCCCTCCCGAAGGTCGTCTTCAGTCGCACGCTCGACAGCGTTCAGGGCAACGCCCGGCTCGCCGTCGCCCCGGTGGCCGAGGAGGTCGCCGCGGCGCTCGACGCGACCGACAAGGACGTCGCGATCGGTGGCGCGGGCCTGGCCGCGGCGGCGATCGGGCTCGGCCTCCTCGACGAGCTGCGCATGTTCCGCCACCCGGTCGTCGTCGGTGGCGGCACGCCCTTCCTGCCGCCGGTCACCGAGGACCTCCGGCTGGAGCTGATCGAGACCAGGACGTTCGGCTCGCGCGTGCTCTACGAGCGCTACCGGCGCACCCGCGCCGAGTCGCCCTGACCCCGCCATCCACCGCCGCTACCGCCGCCACCGCGTTCCGTCGCCGCCGTCCACCGCCACCGCCGTCCGCCCCGCCGTTCCGTCAGCGTCTCGGCCCTGCCACGGCGTACAGCACGGTGCCGGCCGCCAGCAGCGCCCACGCGGTCGCGGTGGACGCCGCCGTGGCAGGGCAGATGATCATCCAGCCGACCACCTCTCCCGCGACTCCGGGCGGCACCGGGCCCAGCAGGGTGAGCGCGAGCCAGACGGTCGGCAGCGTCCAGGCGAAGGCCGCGCCCAGCAGCACCGCCCCGAGTGCGGCCAGCCCGACCAGGCCCGCGCTGTCCCGCACCACGAGCGCGGCCGGGGCGAGCCTCGGCCCCGCCGCCTGGACCGCCAGCAGCGCCGCCCCGGCGACCGTGCCGATCAGCAGCACGTGCGCCGCCCGCCGGGGCATCCACCGGATCGCGGCCGTCCGGTCCAGCGCGGCATCCTGCCCGCCGAGCCCGGCGGAGGCGGCCGCCACGTTCACGGTGAGGACCAGCACGGCGACCCCCAGGTTCGCCTCGCCGCCGCCCCTGCCGCTGCCCTGCTCGAGGGCCCACACCAGCAGTGCGACGAGCGCGACCACGGCGGCCGAGGTGGGCACCTGCCGTGACCACGCGTACAGCTTCAGCCATCGCATGCTCATGCGGATGCCTCCCCGGTCAGCGCCGTGAGGCCGTTCTTGCAGGAGAGCGCGTCGGCATGCGCCTGGGCGATCCGCGCGTGCTGCTCGGCCGGCGGCAGCGCCGTCAGCTTCTCCCAGGCGGCGCCGGCGTTCGCCCACGTGCGCTGCGAGTAGGCGTCGGTGTCCGGTGTCTGCAGCGGTTCGAGCCGGTGATCGCCGAGGGCCCAGCTCGCGGCGACGCTCTGCACGGGGACGTCGAGCTGTCCGTCGCCCTCCCAGACGGTGCGCGGTCCGCAGTTCGGCACCAGCCCCTGGGCGACCAGCAGGCGGGTCAGCTCCGCTCCCGCCGCATGGGCGATCAGCGGGTCGTCGAAGTCGATCAGCACCACGTCGGCGGAGAGTTCGCGCCTGTCGCTGATCGCGCGCAGCGCGGTCTCCTCGTGCACCGAGTGCGGCGCCTGGTCGCCCAGGGCGTCGTGCAGCAGGCGCAGCGCCTCCTTGCCGCGCGGCGCGAGCTGGGCCAGGTGCGAGCGGTGCGCCTGCGTCACGCACACCGGGCCGTCGCAGACCAGGGCCGCGGCGGCCTTGTCGACCACATAGCTGTCGCGCGGGTCGGCCGGGAGGATCAGCAGGGCCAGGGCCGCGCCGGCCAGCACGGGGGCCACCGCGAGCAGCCGGGTCCGGCGGGTGGTGGCCGACAGCAGCGCGAAGCCGGTGCCGAGCAGGCCGAGCAGCCAGAGCGCCTGGCCCAGGTCCACGGAGCCGGACAGGGTCAGCAGCATCTCCCGCGGCTCCACCACCACCGGGGACAGCAGGGCGAGCCGGTTCGGTGCCATGCCCGACGGCAGTTGCCCGTCCATGTTCTGCCGCAGCAGCATCTCCGCCATGAGCAGGAACACCACCAGCGCCGGCGGCGTGAGCACGGAGGGCAGGGCCCGCGCGACGCCCATGCCGAACAGCGCCGCCGCGACCAGGGCCAGCACCGCCACCAGCGAGATCGCCAGCCAGCCGAGCGGGAGGTAGCTGGTGGGGCCGAGGGCCACTCGGACGGCGCCGACGAGGACCACGAGGCCGAAGCCCGCCGTCAGCGCGAGCGCCGTCGCACCGGCCGGCAGCGCCGCCCGGCGCCAGGCGGGCAGCGGCGTGGTCGTCAGCAGCTCGGTCATCCGCGAGCGGGAGTCGCGCAGCCCGTACACCGCCCCGAGGCCCGCCGCCAGCGGCCACCAGTAGGCCTGCCAGTAGCGGGTCCACATGGCCATGGTGGTCCACTGGGCCGTCCACCCGGCGCTGCCCTGCCACCAGATCCCGTTGACCAGGAAGAAGATCGCCAGGCTGCCCCCGAGAACGACGAGGCCGGGCCACGGCGCGACCGACCGCTTGAGCTCGATACCCAGGACGCGCCCGTTCACCAGGCACCCCCCGGCCGCTCGGTGCCCTGGAGCAGCGCCGAGTAGCCGCGCTCCAGCGGGCTGTCGCCCGGGTGTTCCGGACCGCCCGCCGCGGCCAGCACCTCCGGTGTGCCCTGGAAGACGAGCCGCCCCTCGGCGAAGAGCACCACGTCGGTGCAGGCGGCGGCGACGTCCTCGACCAGGTGCGTGGAGACGACCACACAGCTCTCACGGCCCAGCTCCTGGAGCAGCTCCCGGAACCGCAACCGCTGCGCCGGGTCCAGGCCGGCCGTCGGCTCGTCGAGCAGCAGGATCGCCGGGTCGTTGACGATCGCCTGGGCGATACCGGCCCGCCGCACCATGCCACCCGACAGGGTCCGCATCCGATGGTCGGCGCGGTCGGCCAGGCCCACCCGCTCCACGGCCCGCTGGACGGCCGCAGGGACCTCCGCCTTCGGGACCTCCTTCAACCAGGCCATGTACTCGACGAACTCACGCACCGTGAACCGCTTGTAGTAGCCGAACTCCTGCGGCAGGTAACCGATCCGCCGCCGCAGCGCCCGCAGGTCACCCACCCCGCCCACCGACTGCCCGCACAGCTCCAGTTCACCCTCCGCGGGGCGCAGCACGGTGGCCAGCGCCCGGATCAGCGTGGTCTTCCCCGCCCCGTTGGGCCCCAGCAGCCCGTGCGCGCCGGTACCCAACGCGAGATCGAGCCCATCCACGGCCATCTTCCGGCGCCCGGCCCGGACTTTCAGACCGGCGGCCCGGATCTCCCAGGCATAGGTCCTCGGCGCGATGTCGGCCGCGCTCGTCATGGGTGTCATGCGATGGTCCCCTTCGAGGGTCAACGATGGTGTCACACCGGCCAGACGACGGCTGGGGAGCGCAGGTTCTGCATCCATCGTGATCTACGTCACAGGGCCACGTGCTCGGGTTTGCGATCCGATGCACTCATGACGGCTGGTGGTTCCAGTCCTCCCCACTCGTGACGTCGAGGGCTCCTCCGCGCAGGACGAAGTGACGGTCCGCACGCTCGTCAACCGTGACGCGGGGATGCCCGGTGCCCTGGAACGCCTCGGTCTGCAACGGGCCGGTGTTCGTCGCAGCGGGCGACCGGCTCTCGTACGAGGGGGGCGACCTCGTGGTGACTCGTGCCACTGGTGAGCGACGTAGGCACCCGGCCCGAGACGGCTACTGGATCTGCCGCTGAGTCAGTCCCCTCAGGCCGGGTGCCACTCTTTTCGCAGGCGGGGCCGGCCTCAGCTGTTGACGGCCGTTGCGATCTGCCGGGCGGCCTCGGCGGGTGTGAGGTGTGTGGTGTCGATGACCTCGGCCTCGGCGTGCAGCCAGGTGCGGGCCGCCTCCGCGTAGGGCTCGAGGTACTTGAGGCGGAAGGGGGAGTCGGGGCCGAGGACGGTGTCACCCGCGATGCGTCCGCGGAGGGTGGCCTGGTCGGCGTGGAGTACGAAGTGCCTTACCGGGATGCCGTGTTGGGCGAGGCCCGTGCTGATCTCGCGCCAGTACTGCTCGACCAGGACGGTCATGGGTATCACCAGGGTGCCGCCGGTGTAGTCGAGTACGCGGCGGGCGGTCTCGACGACGAGTGGCCGCCACGGCGGCCAGTGCTGGAAGTTGTCCGTTGCGGGCAGCCCCGGCGTGATGTCCATGAGTGTCTCGCCGACCTTCTCGGCGTCGAACACCCGTGAATCCGGGATCAGCTGCTGCACGAGTGCACTGGTCGTCGTCTTGCCCGCGCCGTGGGTGCCGTTGAGCCATACGATCATGGGACCAAAGGCTAGCGCTGTGCGGGCCGGGCGCGCGGGCCTTCTCTCCAGGGCTTCTTGCATGAATGTTCCAAGCTGCGTATATTCATGCCAAGCCTTAGGAGGGAACAGTCATGGCCTTGCGAGTCGCGGTAGCCGGAGCCAGCGGGTATGCGGGCGGTGAGGTGCTGCGCCTGTTGCTCGGGCATCCGGAGGTGGAGATCGGTGCGCTGACCGGTGGGTCGAACGCCGGGGTCAGGCTCGGGGAGTTGCAGCCGCACCTGGTGCCGCTGGCCGACCGGGTGCTCGAGCCGACCACGCCGGAGGTGCTCGCGGGGCATGACGTCGTGTTCCTCGGGTTGCCGCACGGGCAGTCGGCGGCGGTGGCGCAGGCGCTGGGGGAGGACGTCCTGGTGGTCGACTGCGGGGCCGATTTCCGGCTTCGGGAGGCGGCGGACTGGGAGCGGTTCTACGGCTCCGAGCATGCCGGGACCTGGCCGTACGGGCTGCCCGAGCTGCCGGGGAACCGGGCCGCGCTCAAGGGGACGAAGCGGATCGCCGTGCCCGGGTGCTACCCGACGGCTGTCTCGCTCGCGCTCTTCCCGGCCTATGCGGCGCGGCTGGCCGAGCCGGAGGCGGTGATCGTGGCGGCGAGCGGTACGTCCGGGGCCGGCAAGGCGGTCAAGTCGCACCTGCTGGGCAGTGAGGTGATGGGCTCGGTCAGCCCGTACGGCGTCGGCGGGGTGCACCGGCACACGCCGGAGATGTCGCAGAACCTCGGCGCGGTCGCGGGGGAGCCGGTCAGCATCTCCTTCACGCCGACGCTGGTGCCGATGCCGCGCGGCATCCTGGCCACCTGCTCGGCGAAGGCCAAGCCGGGCGTCACCGCCGAGGACGTTCGGGCGGCGTACACGGCGGCCTACGCCGACGAGCCGTTCGTCCACCTGCTGCCCGAGCTGCAGTGGCCGCAGACCAAGTCGGTGTACGGCGCCAACACGGCGCTGGTGCAGGTGGTGCTCGACGAGCACGCCGGGCGGATCGTCGCGATCAGCGCGATCGACAACCTGGTCAAGGGCACCGCCGGTGGCGCGGTGCAGAGCATGAACATCGCCCTGGGCCTGCCCGAGGAGCTGGGCCTTCCCGTGAACGGAGTCGCACCGTGACGACCAACGACGTGACCAGCAATGGACAGCAGGGCAATGGCATCGGGGTCACCGCGGCCAAGGGGTTCCGGGCCGCCGGTGTCACCGCCGGGATCAAGGCCTCCGGCACGCCCGACCTGGCGCTCGTGGTGAACGACGGCCCGTCGCACGCGGCGGCCGGCGTCTTCACCTCCAACCGGGTCAAGGCAGCGCCGGTGCTCTGGTCCCAGCAGGTGCTGAAGGACGGCCGGTTGGCCGCCGTGGTGCTCAACTCCGGTGGCGCCAACGCCTGCACCGGGCCCGGCGGGTTCCAGGACACGCACGCCACCGCCGAGCGGGTCGCCACCGAACTCGCGGTCGGCGCGGGCGAGGTGGCGGTCTGCTCGACCGGACTGATCGGCGAGCGGCTGCCGATGGACATCCTGCTGCCGGGTATCGGGCTGGCCGTCGAGAAGCTCGACGAGGCCGGCGGCGAGGCGGCCGCGATCGCCATCAAGACCACCGACACCGTGCACAAGACCGCCCAGGTCACCCAGGGCGGCTGGACCGTCGGCGGGATGGCCAAGGGCGCCGGCATGCTCGCGCCGGGCCTGGCCACCATGCTGGTCGTGCTCACCACCGACGCGGCCGTGGACGCCGGGCAGTTGGACCACGCGCTGCGCGCCGCCACCCGCACCACCTTCGACCGGGTCGACTCCGACGGCTGCATGTCCACCAACGACACCGTGCTGCTGCTCGCCTCCGGTGCCTCCGGAGTCACTCCGCCGGCGCCCGAGTTCGAGGCGGCCGTGCAGCAGGTCTGCGCCGATCTGGCCCGGCAGCTGATCGGCGACGCGGAGGGCGCGAGCAAGGACATCCGGATCGACGTCACCGCCGCCGCCAGCGAGGACGAGGCGGTCGTGGTCGCCCGCACCATCGCCCGCAACAACCTGCTCAAGTGCGCCCTGCACGGCGAGGACCCCAACTGGGGCCGGGTGCTGGCCGCGATCGGCACCACCGACGCCGCGTTCGACCCGGACCGGCTCGACGTCGCGATCAACGGCGTCTGGGTCTGCCAGGGCGGCGCGGTCGGCGAGGACCGCAGCCTGGTGGACATGACGGACCGTCAGATCGTCATCACCGCGAAGCTGAACGCGGGTCAGGCCGAGGCCACCGTGTGGACCAACGACCTCACCGCCGACTACGTGCACGAGAACAGCGCCTACTCGACCTGATCCCCGGGGGACAGCAGTGAAGATCGCACCCAAGGGTGAACAAGCCCGCAACAACACCGCGTTGCCCAAGGCGCTGACGCTGATCGAGGCGCTGCCCTGGCTGGAGCGGTTCCACGGCAAGACCGTGGTGATCAAGTTCGGCGGCAACGCCATGGTCGACGAGTCGCTCAAGGCGGCCTTCGCCCAGGACGTGGTCTTCCTGCGCTACGCCGGCCTGCACCCGGTCGTGGTGCACGGCGGTGGCCCGCAGATCAGCGCCCAACTCGACAAGCTGGGCCTGGAGTCCTCGTTCACCAACGGGCTGCGGGTGACCACGCCCGAGACCATGGACGTGGTCCGGATGGTGCTGGCCGGGCAGGTCCAGCGCGAGCTGGTCGGCCTGCTCAACGAGCACGGCCCGTTCGCGGTCGGCATGACCGGCGAGGACGCGCACACCATGACCGCCGTCAAGCGGTACGCGGTGGTGGACGGTGAGCAGGTGGACATCGGACTGGTCGGCGACATCGTCAACATCGAGGCGGGCGCGGTGAAGGCGCTGATCGCCGACGGCCGGATCCCGGTCATCTCCTCGATCGCGCGCGGCACCGACGGTCACGTCTACAACATCAACGCGGACACCGCCGCCTCGGCGCTGGCCGTCGCGCTCGGCGCCGAGATGCTGGTCGTGCTGACCGACGTCGAGGGCCTGTACGCCGACTGGCCCAACTCCGACGACGTGATCAGCCAGCTCACCACCAGCGAGCTGGACGCCATACTGCCGACGCTGGCCAGCGGGATGCTGCCGAAGATGGAGGGCTGCCTGCGCGCGGTCCGCTCGGGCGTCGGCACCGCGCGCGTGCTGGACGGGCGGGTGCAGCACAGCCTGCTGCTGGAGATCTTCACCGACGAGGGCATCGGCACCATGGTCGTGCCCGACGACGAGAACGCGGTACTGGGGGGATTGGCATGACCGGGAACACGGACACGCAGCACGGGACGGCCGGCAACGCCGAGCTGACCAAGCGCTACGAATCGGCGCTCGCCCACAACTACGGCACCCCGCGGCTGCCGCTGGTCCGCGGCGAGGGCGCGCTGTTCTGGGACGCCGACGGCAACGAGTACCTCGACCTGCTCGGCGGCATCGCCGTCAACGCGCTCGGCACCGCGCACCCGGCGATCGTCGCGGCGGTGACCGGCCAGCTCGGCCGGCTCGGCCACGTCTCCAACCTGTTCACCGCCGAGACGACGATCAGCCTCGCCGAACGGCTCCTCGCGCTCGACCCGCGCCCGGGCCGGGTCTTCTTCTGCAACTCCGGCGCCGAGGCCAACGAGGGCGCGTTCAAGATCAGCCGGCTGACCGGGCGGACCCACGTCGTCGCGCTGGAGGGCGCCTTCCACGGCCGCACCATGGGCTCGCTCGCGCTCACCGGCCAGCCCGGCAAGCGCGACCCGTTCCTGCCGCTGCCGGGGGACGTCACGCACGTGCCGTTCGGCGACGTCGAGGCGCTGCGGGCGGCCGTGACCGGCGAGACCGCGGCGGTCGTCCTGGAGCCGATCCAGGGCGAGAACGGCGCGATCCCGCTGCCGGCCGGCTACCTGCGCGCGGCCCGGGAGATCACCCGCGAGCACGGCGCGCTGCTGATCCTGGACGAGGTGCAGACCGGCATCGGCCGCACCGGCCAGTGGTTCGCCCACCAGGCCGAGCCGGACGTCGAGCCGGATGTGATCACGCTCGCCAAGGGCCTCGGCGGCGGGCTGCCGATCGGCGCCGTGATCGCGTACGGCGCGGCCGCCGAGCTGCTGCAGCCGGGCCACCACGGCACCACCTTCGGCGGAAACCCGGTGGTCGCGGCGGCCGCCCTGGCGGTGCTCGACACGATCGAGCAGGACGGGCTGCTCGCGCACGTGCGCGAGCTCGGTGAGCGGCTGCGCACCGGCATCGAGGCGCTCGGCGACCCGCTGATCGACCACGTCCGGGGAGCCGGCCTGCTGCTCGGCATCGTGCTCACCGAGCCGGTCGCGGCGCAGGTGCAGGCGGCGGCGCAGCGCGCCGGGTTCCTGGTGAACGCGGCCGTGCCGGGCGCCGTCCGGCTGGCGCCCCCGCTGATCCTCAGCACGGCGCAGGCGGACTCGTTCCTGGCCGCACTGCCGGCGATCCTCGACGCGGTGCGGGCGCAGAGCTCGGCACAGGCCCAGTAGGACGCCCCGGCCGCGCAGCTCCGAGGGCAGTCCAGGAGAATCATCACATGACCGTTCCGCCATCCGAAGAGTCCCACGAGTCCAACGCCGGTCCGACGTCGCAGGTTCCGCAGACCCGCACCGCGCGGCACCGGCGGATCGTGGACCTGCTGACCCGTCAGCCCGTCCGCTCGCAGAGCCAGTTGGCCAAGCTGCTGGCCGACGACGGGCTGGTGGTCACCCAGGCCACGCTCTCCCGGGACCTGGACGAGCTCGGCGCGGTCAAGATCCGCAACCGGGACGGCGCGCTGATCTACGCCGTCCCGGCCGAGGGCGGTGACCGCACGCCGCGCGCACCGATGGGCGAGTCGGCGAGCGAGGGGCGGATGGCCCGGCTGGCCGGTGAGCTGATGGTCTCGGCCACCGCCTCCGGCAACCTGGTGGTGCTGCGCACCCCGCCGGGCGCCGCCCAGTTCCTCGCCTCGGCGATCGACACCGCGGAGGTGCACGAGATCATCGGGACGATCGCGGGCGACGACACGGTCCTGCTGATCAGCCGGGATCCGGCCGGCGGCCAGGCGCTCGCGGACCACCTGATGCAGCTGGCGCAGGCCCGCACCGACCGCCAGTAACGGCGCCCGGCGCGGGTCACCCGGAGGACGCCCGCAGCACCGGCCGCAGCACCGTCCGCAGTCCCCCGAACGGCGTACCGTCGCGAATCGGCCATTCTCGAACTGATCGGCATTCGCTCTTCGTGTGCATGCCGACACGGCGTTAGGTTGAGCCAACGGAACATTGGTTGCCCGAGGCAACCGGCCCACCCCTCACGCCCCCATCGAGGTCTCCGATGCTCGTGACCGTCGACCAGGATCGCTGCTGCAGCTCCGGGCAGTGTGTGCTGACCGCCCCCACCGTGTTCGACCAGAGCGAGGAGGACGGCCTGGTCCTGCTGCTCCAGGACCGGCCCGCCCCCGAACTGTTCCCGCAGATCACCACAGCCGCCGCGCTCTGCCCGGCCGGTGCCATCACGCTGCGGGAGGTGCCGGCATGACGACCGTGGACGCCCCGTTCACCTTCCCCGCCGAACGCGCCGCCGGCTGCCCGTTCGACCCGCCGCCCGCCTACCGCGAGACCGGCGCCCCGGTCACCCGCTTCACGCTCTGGGGCGTCCCGTGCTGGATGGTGACGGGCTACCAGGAAGTCCGCACCGTGCTGACGGACCGTCGGTTCAGTGCCGACATCCGCCACCCGAACTTCCCGATGGTGACTCCCGGCCGGCGCCAGGCGCTCGGCGAGACGCCCAGCTTCATCCGGCTGGACGACCCGGAGCACTCCCGGCTGCGCCGGATGCTGACCACCGACTTCCTGATCAAGAAGGTCGACGCGATGCGTCCGCAGCTCCAGCGGATCGTCGACGAGACGCTGGACGCGATGCTCGCGCACGGCGGCCCGGCCGACCTGGTCTCCGAGTTCGCGCTGCCGGTGCCCTCCCTGGTGATCAGCGAGATGCTCGGTGTGCCCTACGCGGACCACCGGTTCTTCGAGGAGCGCAGCCGCCAGTTCCTGGACGGGAGCCTGCCGCCGGAGCAGGCCAAGGCGGCGCTCGACGGCCTGACCGAGTACCTGGCCAAGCTGGCCGCCGACCGCACCTGCGAGCCCGGCGGCATCCTCGACAAGCTCGCCTCGCGCGGCGACCTGACCGTCGAGGAGGTGGCCAGCAACGGCCTGCTGCTGCTCGTCGCGGGCCACGAGACCACGGCCAACATGATCGGGCTCTCCACCCTGATGCTGCTGCGCGACCCCGAGCAGGCCGACCGGCTGCGCAGCCGTCCGGAGCTGATCCCCGGCGCGGTCGAGGAGTTCCTGCGCCACCTCGCCATCGTGCACTTGGGCCTGCCCCGGGTCGCGCTGGAGGACGTCGAGCTCGGCGGCACGCTGGTCCGTGCGGGCGAGGGCGTGCTCGCGATGCTCTCCACCGCCAACCGCGACCCGGAGCTCTTCCCCGGCGGCGACGAACTGGACGTCGAGCGCGACGCCCGCCGTCACCTCGCGTTCGGCTTCGGCGTGCACCAGTGCCTGGGGCAGCCGCTGGCCCGGGCCGAGCTGCAGATCGCGCTGGAGACGCTGCTGCGCCGGGTCCCGACGCTGAGCCTGGCGGTGCCTTTCGAGCAGGTCGAGTTCCGCATCTCGGCGCTGATCTACGGCCTGCGGGAGCTGCCGGTCACCTGGTGACCCGGCCCGTCCGGTCCGCCGGCCACCGGCGTACCCGCGGATCCGGAGAGACGCACGGAGACCTACAGAGACCTACCCGTTTCTGCTTGCTCCACGGGCTTGGAGTTTCATGCGGAGTCGTGCATACTTATGCCTATCACCGCATGAGACAGCACGCATGAGACAGCACAGATAAGTCACCGAAGAAGGAGCAAGCCGTGGCCGAGCGCGTCGTACTCGCCTACTCGGGCGGTCTGGACACGTCCGTCTGCATCGGTTGGATCGCCGAGGAGACCGGCGCCGAGGTCATCGCCGTCGCCGTCGATGTCGGCCAGGGCGGCGAGGACCTGGACGTGATCCGCCAGCGGGCGCTGGACTGTGGTGCCGTCGAGGCCGAGGTCGCGGACGCCCGCACCGAGTTCGCCGACGAGTACTGCCTGCCGGCCGTCAAGGCCAACGCGCTCTACCAGGGCCAGTACCCGCTGGTCTCGGCGCTCTCCCGCCCGGTGATCGTCAAGCACCTGGTGGCCGCCGCCCAGAAGCACGGCGCGACCACCGTGGCGCACGGCTGCACCGGCAAGGGCAACGACCAGGTCCGCTTCGAGGTCGGGATCCAGTCGCTGGCCCCCTCGCTCAAGTGCATCGCCCCGGTCCGCGACTACGCGATGACCCGGGACAAGGCGATCGCCTTCGCCGAGGCCAAGAACCTCCCGATCGTGACCACCAAGAAGAACCCGTACTCGATCGACCAGAACGTCTTCGGGCGGGCCGTCGAGACCGGCTTCCTGGAGGACATCTGGAACGCCCCGATCGAGGACGTCTACGAGTACACCCAGAACCCGGCCACCCCGCGCGAGGCCGACGAGGTCGTCATCACGTTCGAGGCCGGCGTGCCGGTCGCGATCGACGGCCGCAAGGTGACCGTGCTGCAGGCGATCGAGGAGCTGAACAAGCGGGCCGGCGCCCAGGGCATCGGCCGGCTCGACATGGTCGAGGACCGGCTGGTCGGCATCAAGTCCCGGGAGATCTACGAGGCGCCCGGCGCGATCGCGCTGATCACCGCGCACCAGGCGCTGGAGAACGTGACGGTCGAGCGCGAGCTGGCCCGCTACAAGCGGCAGGTCGAGCAGCGCTGGGCCGAGCTGGTCTACGACGGTCTCTGGTTCTCGCCGCTCAAGCGCGCGCTGGACGGCTTCGTCAACGAGGCCAACCAGTCGGTCTCCGGCGACATCCGGATGGTGCTGCACGGCGGCCGCGCGGTGGTCAACGGCCGCAAGTCCGACCAGTCGCTGTACGACTTCAACCTGGCGACCTACGACACCGGCGACACGTTCGACCAGTCGATGTCCAAGGGCTTCATCGAGATCTTCGGGATGTCCTCGAAGATCGCCGCCCGCCGCGACCTGGCCTGACGCCGCTCCCATAAACCGCCCTTCCCGAGCCCCGACCGCGTTCCCCCCGCGGTCGGGGCTCACCTCCAACCCCGTCACCTCCCCCGATCCCCGCACCTCGCAAGGAGCCCACGCGATGCCGTCCGACCAGAACGCAGACGTCCGCCTCTGGGGCGCCCGCTTCGCCGCCGGCCCGTCCGAGGCGCTGGCCAAGCTCTCCGCCTCGGTCCATTTCGACTGGCCGCTCGCCCCCTACGACATCGCCGGCTCCAAGGCGCACGCCCGCGTGCTGCACCAGGCCGGTCTGCTGACGGCGGACGAACTCGCCGCCATGCTCGCCGGGTTGGAGCAGCTGCTGGCGGACGTCGAGTCGGGTGCCTTCACCGGCACGATCGCCGACGAGGACGTGCACACCGCGCTGGAGCGCGGCCTGCTGGAGCGGCTCGGTGCGGAGCTCGGCGGCAAGCTGCGGGCCGGCCGGTCACGCAACGACCAGATCGCCACGCTCTTCCGGATGTACCTGCGGGATCACGCGAAGATCATCGGCGCCCTGATCCTGGACCTCCAGCAGGCCCTGGTCGGGCTCGCCGAGGCGCACCCGGACACCGCGATGCCCGGCCGCACCCACCTGCAGCACGCGCAGCCGGTGCTCTTCGCCCACCACGTCCTCGCGCACGTGCAGGCCCTCGGCCGGGATGCCGAGCGGCTGCGCCAGTGGGACGCCCGCACCGCCGTGTCGCCGTACGGTTCCGGCGCGCTGGCCGGCTCCTCGCTCGGCCTCGACCCGCAGGCCGTCGCCGCCGAACTCGGTTTCGAGGGTGGCTCGGTGGGCAATTCGATCGACGGCACCGCTTCGCGCGACTTCGTCGCCGAATTCGCCTTCGTGACCGCGATGATCGGCATCAACCTCTCCCGGATCGCGGAGGAGGTGATCATTTGGAACACGAAGGAGTTCGGCTTCATCACGCTGCACGACGCGTTCTCCACCGGTTCCTCGATCATGCCGCAGAAGAAGAACCCGGACATCGCCGAGCTCGCCCGTGGCAAGTCGGGCCGGCTGATCGGCAATCTGACCGGGCTGCTGGCCACGCTCAAGGCGCTGCCGCTCGCGTACAACCGGGACCTCCAGGAGGACAAGGAGCCGGTCTTCGACTCCTGCGCGACGCTGGAGGTGCTGCTGCCCGCCTTCACCGGCATGATGGCGACCCTGACGGTGCATCGGGAGCGGCTGGAGGAGCTCGCCCCGGCCGGTTTCTCGCTGGCCACCGACATCGCCGAGTGGCTGGTCAAGCGCGGTGTGCCGTTCCGGGTCGCGCACGAGGTGGCCGGGTCCTGCGTCAAGGCCTGCGAGGGCCAGGGCATCGAGCTGTGGGACCTGACGGACCAGCAGTTCGCCGAGATCTCCGGGCATCTGACGCCGGAGGTGCGCGAGGTGCTCAGCGTGCACGGCGCGATCGCGAGCCGCAACGGGCGCGGTGGCACGGCGCCGAGCGCGGTCGCCGTCCAGCTGGCCGAGATCAAGGCCGACCTCGCGGTGCAGCAGGAGTGGAGCAGCCGCTGAGCAGGACGCCGGCCGGGTGATTTCCGCGTGATGTGCGCCACGGCGCCACAACAGTGGGTTGAGAACAGTCGAAGGCTGGGTAGAGCGCTGGCGAACGTATCGCCGGTTTCGGCTGGTACGGTCTTGCGCTATTCCCGGCCGGGCAACCCCCGGTCGGGTTGACCTCCGGCAGGCCACCTGGCGTGAAACCCTCACTCCGCACGCCGGGACTCGACGATGGGAGGCCCCTGCACATGGGCATGAGCGTGATCATCTCGGCGGCGACCGAGCACGACACCGAGCAGATCCTCAAACTCCAGTACCTCGCCTACCAGGGTGAGGCCGAACTCTACGGAGACTGGTCGATCGACCCGCTCACCCAGACGCTGGACAGCCTGCGCGAGGAGCTCGCCGGCCGTCACGTCCTGGTCGCCCGGCTCGGCGACGAGGTGGTCGGCTCGGTGCGCGGCTGGGTGGACGAGGACGGCGTCGGCCGGATAGCGCGCCTGGTGGTCCACCCGCGGATGCAGCGGCACGGCCTCGGCGGCCGGCTGCTGAACGCGGTCGAGGAGCGGATCCGGGCCGAGGCGCCGGTGAACGCGTTCCGGCTCGTCAGCGGCCACCGCAGCCTGGGCAACCTGCGGCTGTACGCCCGCCAGGGCTACCGGCAGACCGAGGTCCAGGCGGTCAGCAAGCGACTGAGCAACGTCACGCTGGAGAAGCCGGCGCAGGCCGCCGAGGCCGTCCTCGCGACCGCGGTCTGAGCCTCTCAGTAGCCCTTCGGGCCGCATGGTCTGAACCAATCCGACGAACGGCCCCGCCCACCCGGGCGGGGCCGTTCGTTGTTGGAGCCCTTGTGTCCCTTGGGTCGTATCCGCATAGCGGACATCACATCCCGATCATTGGGATGCGCTGGGCTCATCTGTTTTACTGGTTCTCATGACTACGACGACGAAGACCCCCGCCACCGGCACCATGCCGGCAGGTGTGCGTGGCATGTGTTGTCGAATGTGTCACTGCTGATCGGCCCCCGAAGCTGATCGGGTCGCACCGCTGACCGGGCCTCCTGCCCGCTGAGCCGCCACCCGCCCCAGCCGGCCGATCGGCCCGCCCCGGTCTTGCGCCGAGGCCCCCGTGGTCGCAGCCGCGACAGCCGGATCCCGGACCGGCACCCCCACCCCCGCTCAACCCCCCCCGCCCCACCGCCACCGAGGCACGGCGTTCGCACGCCCGCGCCCGGCGGCGGCCGCCCGGGCGCACCCACCCACCCCCGAACGACGGAAGCAGCTGTGATCACCACCAAGGACCTGACCAAGGTCTACACCTCACGCGGCCGCCAGGTCAGCGCCCTCCAGGGCGTCGATCTGCACGTCCGCGAGGGCGAGGTGTACGGCGTCGTCGGCACCAGCGGCGCCGGCAAGAGCACCCTGATCCGCTGCGTCAACATGCTGGAGCGCCCCAGCTCCGGCACGGTCACCGTGGACGGCGTCGAGCTCACCGCGCTGGCCGGCGGGCAGAATCGAGCCGGGCGTGAGCTGCGCGAGGCCCGCCGCCGGATCGGCATGGTCTTCCAGCACTTCAACCTGCTCTCCTCGCGCACCGTGCAGCAGAACGTCGAGCTCCCGCTGGAGATCATCGGCCTGGACCGCACCGCCCGGCGCCGCAAGGCCGGCGAACTGCTGGAGCTGGTCGGCCTCGCCGACAAGGCCCGCAACTACCCCGGCCAGCTCTCCGGCGGCCAGAAGCAGCGAGTCGGCATCGCCCGCGCGCTGGCCGGCGATCCGAAGGTGCTGCTCTCCGACGAGGCCACCTCCGCACTCGACCCGGAGACCACCCGGTCGATCCTGCGGCTGCTGCGCGAGCTCAACCAGCAGCTCGGCCTGACCGTGCTGCTGATCACCCATGAGATGGACGTCATCAAGTCGGTCTGCGACTCGGCGGCGCTGATGCGCGGCGGCCGGATCGTCGAGTCCGGCACGCTGACCGACCTGCTCGCCGACGGCCGTTCCGAGCTGGCCCGCGAGCTCTTCCCGCTCGGCCCGGCCGGGGCCGAGCAGGCCGACCGCACCGTCGTGGAGATCACCTTCCAGGGCGAGACCTCCGGGCAGCCGTTCATCTCCCAGCTGGCCCGCACCTACCAGATCGACATCAACATCCTCGGCGCCGCGGTGGAGACCATCGCCGGCCGTCCGGTCGGCCGGATGCGGGTCGAACTGCCGGGCCGTCACCAGGACAACGTGGTCCCGATCGGCTACCTGCGCGAGCAGGGCCTCCAGGTCGACGTCCTCGGCGCCGAAGACAGCACCACCCTGAACGGAGTCGTGGCATGACCTGGGACGACATGCAGCCGCTGCTGCACGACGCGACCATCGAGACGCTCCGGATGGTCGGCATCGCCACCCTGATCGCGCTGCTGCTCGGCCTCGCGCTGGGCCTGCTGCTGGTCCTCACCGACAAGGGCGGCCTGCTGCAGAACCGGGTGGTCAACAAGGTGGTCGGCGCGATCGTCAACGTGGGGCGCTCGCTGCCGTTCGTGATCCTGCTGGTCGCGCTGATCCCGTTCACCCGCTGGGTGGTCGGCACCTCGATCGGCTGGCAGGCGGCCACCGTGCCGCTGGCCGTCGGCGCGATCCCGTTCTACGCCCGGCTGGTGGAGAGCGCGGTGCGCGGTGTGGACGGCGGACTCGTCGAGGCCGTCCAGGCGATGGGCGGCGGCACCTGGGCCGTGGTCCGCAAGGCGCTGCTGCCCGAGGCGCTGCCCGCGCTCGTCTCCGCGCTGACCACCACCGTGATCGCGCTGGTCGGCTACTCGGCGATGGCCGGCACGGTCGGCGGCGGCGGCCTGGGCAACCTGGCCATCACCTACGGCTACATGCGCTTCGAGACCGGCTTCATGCTCGTCATCGTGGTCGAACTGGTGCTGCTGGTCACGCTGATCCAGCTGATCGGCGACTTCGCCGTCCGCCGGCTCGCCAACCGCGGCAGCTCGGCCGGCCTGCTCCGCCGCGGCTGAGCCCCGGCCAGCACACACCACACGCCACACACCACAGACTTCCGCCCCCGGACACCCCGGGTGCGCGGCCCCACCCCCCCTTCGGAGAAAGGCACTTTTCGTGCGTACCGTCCTGAAGTACACCGCAGTCCTCGCCACCGCCGGCCTCACGCTCTCCGTGGCGGCCTGCTCCGGCTCCTCCAGCTCCACGAACAAGGCCGACAAGCCGCTCGTGGTCGTCGCCAGCCCCACCCCGCACGCCCAGATCCTGGACTACATCCGGGACAACCTGGCGGCCAAGGCGGGCCTGAAGCTGACGGTCAAGGAGGTCACGGACTACACGCTGCAGAACCCCGCCGTGCAGGACGGCTCCGCCGACGCCAACTTCTTCCAGCACGTGCCGTACCTGACCGACTTCAACAAGACGCACGGCACGAACATCGTCCCGGTGGAGGCCGTCCACCTGGAGCCGCTCGGCGTCTACTCGAAGAAGGTCAAGAAGGTCACCGACCTGGCCAACGGCGCCTCGGTCGCGGTCCCCAACGACGCGACGAACGAGGGCCGCGCGCTCAAGCTGCTCGCCGACAACCAGGTGATCACGCTCAAGGCCGGCGTCGGCACCGGGGCCACCATCCACGACGTCACCGGCAACCCGAAGAACCTCAAGTTCAAGGAGCTCGACGCCGCCCAGCTGCCGCGCGCGCTGGACGACGTGGACGCCTCGGTGATCAACGGCAACAACGCGCTCGGCGCCGGCCTGAAGCCGGCCACCGACGCGATCCTGCTGGAGAAGGCGACGGACAACCCGTACGCCAACGTGCTCGCGGTCAAGAAGGGCAACGAGAACGACCCGCGGGTGCAGAAGCTGGCCCAGCTGCTGCACTCGCCCGAGGTGAAGCAGTACATCGACAGCACGTTCCAGGGCTCGGTCATCCCCGCGTTCTGACCGTCCGCGCAGCCGCCCTCGCCCCCGCCAGGAGAACACCTGACGGGGGCGAAGTGCCGTTCCTGCCGGTGCGTTCCTACTGGTGCGAGGTGGTGCCGCAGCGGCTCTTCGCGACCGGCAGGAAGCCCTGACCGCGCACCGCGGCCGTCCCGGCGGCGCTGCAGAACCAGCCGCTCGGGCCGAACAGCGCGTGCAGCGCGGCGGCGTGCGCGTCGCCCGCCGTCCAGTCCGGGGCGCGCACCACGGTGTAGAGCGTGTGTAGGAACGGCGTGCTCCAGAGCGCCTGGTTCACCACCGGCACCTTGCCGGTGGTGGTCATCGGCGCGATGCCGTCCACCGCGCGCAGCGTCAGCGGACCCGGGGTGATCAGGGCGCTGCTGTGGCCCAGGTACACCTGGGCGATGTAGTCGCCCACGGAGTAGGGGAAGACCATGTTGGGGTCGTTCTGCGACGGGTACCAGCCGGTGTCGTCGCCGTAGCGCTGGGCGACGCACGCGCCAGGGTTCAGCGTGCCGTGGCCGTTCGTGATCGCCTTCGCGAAGAACGCGCTGATGTCGGAGGTGAAGTCCGGCGGGATGACATCGTTCGCATTGGTGTTGAAGGTTCCCGGCAGCGCCGGATCGATCTTCGCGTTCGGCCCCTGGTAGCCGGGGACGTCGGTGATCTGGTCCCAGTTCGTCAGGGTGCACGAGTAGATCCCGGCCAGGTCCGAAGTGCTCAGCGAGGCAGGCGCGTTGCCGCCCGCCTTGGCCGACCAGGTGACCGCGTCGACGGCCTGCGGGAGGAACAGCGAGCTCGCCAGGTCGCCCGGCTGCGGGCCGCGCGCGGAGCGGACGAAGTCCAGCTGCTGCGGGGTGCTCGCCATCAGGTCGTCGATCGCCGGCTCGGTGAAGGAGGGCCGGGGGCCGCCCTGCGCCCCGGTCTTGGGCGTGTACCAGTACGGGCCGGTGGCGTCCCAGCTGTAGACGCGCGGCGAGCTGGTGTCGCCCTTGCCGGTCAGGTAGGCGTCGTAGTCGGTCGCGTACTGGTCGAACGCGAACTCGTCGGCCTGGGCGCCGGCGCCGACCAGGTCGGTGACGGCGGGCGCGGCGGGCGGATCGGCCCGGGCCGCCGGGGCCGTGGTCAGCGCGGCGGCGAGGGCGAGCACGGCGGCGGCAGCGGCGGTGAGGCGGTACATGGGTGCCTCCAGAAGCGGCAGGGAGAGCAGAGGGGGAGTAAAGGGGACGGACGGTCGGGCCGGTCAGCCCTGCACGGGGATCCCGCAGCTGCTCTTCGGAACCGGCAGGAACCCCTGCCCGCGGATCGCGGCGACCCCGGTCCCGCCGCAGAACCAGCCGTGCGGGCCGAAGACCGAGTGCAGCGCGGTCGCGTGCGGCCGGTTGGCCGTCCAGGCGGCGGCCGGGATCACGCTGTAGAGCGTGTCCTCGTACGGGGTCCCGACCAGCTGCGGGTTCACCGTGGGGGTGGCGCCCCCGGTGATCGGCGCGACGGCGCCGACCCCGAGGCCGCGCACGGTCAGCGGCCCGGCGCTGTTGATCGCACTGGCGTGGCCCGCGTACACCTGGCCGATGTACGCGCCGACCGAGTACGGGAAGACCAGGTTCGGGTCGTTCAGCGCGGGGTTGATGCCCTCGTTGTCGTCGTAGCCCTGGTCCACGCACCAGCCCGGCTGCACGAAGGTCTGGTGGTGGGCGATCGCCGCCAGGAAGAAGGCCGTCACCTCGGAGGTGGCCTGGTACGCCCCCGGGCCGCTGGACAGCGGGGTCTCGACCGTGCCGGGCAGTGCGGCGTGGATCTTCGCGTCCGGGCCGTGGTAGCCGGGCACGTCGGTGATCTGGTTCCAGTTCGTGATCGAGCAGGAGTAGATCTGGATCAGGTCGTAACTGGTCAGCGAGGCGGGCGCGTTGCCGCCCGCCTTGCTCGCCCAGCTGATCGCGTCGATCGCCTGCGGGACGAACAGCACGGCGGACGAGTCGCCGGCCGCTGGGCCACGGGTCGCCCGGAGGTAGTCGAAGTTGGTCGCGCCGGCCTCCATCGAGCGGATCTGCGTGTCGGCGCCGGTGCTGCGCAGTTGCAGCAGGGCCCCGGTCTTCGGTGTGAACGACGCGCTGCCGATCGCGTCCCAGCTGTACAGCCGCGGCGAGGTGGTGTCGCCCTTGGCGGCCAGGAAGGCGTCGTAGTCGGTCGCGTACTGGTCGAACGCGAACTGGTCGGCGCTGCTGCCGAAGCCGACCAGGTCGGTGGCCGCGGGTAAGGAGGGCGGGTCGGCCTGCGCCGGCCCGGTCGCGGCGAGCGCGGCGGTCAGGGAGAGCACGGCGGCCGCGGCGAGGGCTGCGGGCCGGCGGCCGAGAACGTCGGCGAACAGGCCGGGGCTGAACAGGCGGTGGGCGAAGAAGCGGGGCACGGAGCCTCCAGGCGGGGCGGACGGGGACGGTCAGCATCCTGCGCGCCCGCCCGCGTCCACGAAACGCCCGCGCCTGCGGGCCTCGCGGCCGACCGGCACGGCTCGCGGGCGGAGCCACCCTGGTCGTGCGGCGGCCACCCGGCGCGTGGCGGCAGACTAGGACGCCCACTCTTCTTCCGGTAGTGGGCCTTCGCGGGGTGCTCGTTCACCGGCGGGTCACCACGGGGTCGTCGGCCGGCCTGCCGGGTCCCCGAAAGCTGACACAGCGTCGCCCCGCAGCGACACCCGCCGCAGGCGGGGCGTACCGTGGGTCCACGACCCGGCGAGGAGAGACGGTATGCCAGCGAGTTTCCCCGAGACCGCGATCAGCACCGAACGGCTGCTGCTACGCCCTCTGGAGGAGGGCGACGCGCCCGAGCTGGTCGCGATGATGGCCGATGAGCTGGTGCTCAGCTGGACCGACGTCCCGCAGCCGTACACCCGTGGGCACGCGCTGCGCTGGATCCGCTACGAGGCCCCCGCGCTGCGGACCCGGGGCCAGGGCATCGCGTTCGCCGTCACCGAGCACCTCACCCAGCGCCTGGTCGGCGTCGTTCAACTGCGGGGCACCGACTGGCGGCTGCTCAGTACGGAGGCCGCCTACGTCACCGCGCCGTGGGCCCGCGGCGAGGGGTACGCGGTCGAATCGCTGCTCGGCGTGGCCCAGTGGCTCTTCGAGGACCGTGGTTTCCACCGCCTGGAACTGCGCACCGCGGCCGGCAACACCGCCGCCCAGCAGGTCGCCCAGAAGATCGGCTGCATCAGCGAGGGCGTGCTGCGCAGTGCCTGGATAGTGCGCACCGGCGAGGTCGGCTCGGCGGGGGAGGAGAGCCGCAGCGACCTGATCCTCTGGAGCCTGTTGCCCGAGGACCTCGAACCGGTCGATGCGCCGGACTCCTATCACGACGCGCAGCGCTACGCGTTGCGCGACTGAGCCGAGCCGACTGACCTGAGCCGACTGATCCGAGCCGACTGAGCCGAGTCAAGATCCGCTTTGCCGCGGCAACCGGCCGTCCAACCGGTAACCTTCCGCTGGGCGGACGGCCGAAAACAGACTGTGCGGGGGGCACACCTCCCGAGCTGCGGCCGCCCGGCCAGGCCCAGGGCCCGGACGCGCTGCACCACCGCGCGCCGTGGCCGAGTCGCGCGGCGGGAACCGAGGGAGAACAGCGGCGATGGCTGACCGGATCACGGTCATCGGATGGGACGGCACGCCGCTGACGGAGGCGGCTGCCGCCGCGCTCGCCGCGGCCACGCTGGTGGCGGGCGCGCCCTACCAGCTCAACGCACTACCGGTACCGGCCAGTGCGGAGCGGATCGCGCTCGGCAGCGTCGAACTGGCCGCCCGCAGGATCGCCGAGCACCGCGGCGCCGTGGTGGTGGTCGCGGAGGGCGACCCGGGCTTCTTCGGGGTGGTCCGCACGCTGCGCCGGCCCGAGTACGGGCTGGAGCTGGAGGTGCTGCCCGCGGTCTCCTCGGTCGCCGCCGCGTTCGCCCGCGCCGGCATGCCCTGGGAGGACGCCCAGGTGGTCAGCACGCACGGCGGACGGCTGCGCAAGGCGGCCAACGTCTGCCGGGCGCACACCAAGGTCGCCGTCTTCACCACGCCCGACGCCGGGCCGAGCGAGCTCGCGCTGATGCTGCGCGGCGTGCACCGCACCTTCGTGGTCTGCGAGGCGCTCGGCACGCCGGACGAGGACGTCCACGTGCTCACCTCCGAGCGGGTGCCCGACCACGTCTGGCGCGATCCGAGCGTCGTCCTGGTGATCGGCGGCGGCACCGGCGCCCAGCCGGTGGGCGCGCCGTCCGGCTGGCTGGCCGGACGTCCGGTCAACTACCCGCCCGCCGAGCGGGCCTGGGCGCTGCCCGGGCAGGCGTACGACGGCGAGCCCGCGCAGATCCTCTCGCCGCAGGCCCGCGCGGTGGTGCTGGCCCGGCTCGGCCCCGGCGCGGGGGATCTGGTCTGGAGCGTGGGGTCGGGCAGCGGGGCGCTCGCGGTCGAGATCGCGCGGTTCGGCGCCGCGGTCGTCGCGGTGGAGGCGGACGCGGCGGCCTGCGCGCGGATCGCGGTCAACGCGCGCCGGTACGCGGTCGAGGTGGAGACCGCGCACGGCAGCGCGCCCGAGGTGCTCGGCAATCTGCCCGAGCCGGACGCGGTGGTCGTCGAACACGGCGGCGCCGAGGTGGTCGCGGCGGTGCTGACCCGCCGTCCGGGCCGGCTGGTCGCGGTGGCCGGCACGCTCGGCGAGGCGGAGGCGATCCGCACGGTGGTCGCCGCCGCCGGCTACCAGGTCGGCGGCGCGCTGCTGCAGTCGGCACCGCTGCTCGCCGACGGCGGGCTGAGCGTCGGGGCGGGGGAGAGCACCCTGCTGCTCTGGGCCGAGCCGGGCAGCTGACGGCGTGGCACCCGATCCTCACCATTTCCAGACCATGGCATTTGAGGATGATTCGGACAGCGATTCGATGATCGGTCAGTCGAGGCCGGTAGTCTGACGGTCAGATCGCTGCCCCGCTGTCCGGGGCGGCGGCCGCGCCGACGTGGTGCAACCCACACGCGGATCGGTGCGTGGGCATTCGACTGACGCTCGCCCGACCGGGAGAATGACCCCGGGCCTCGGGCAGTCGTGCCGGTTGCCCCGGGCTGTCGTTATTTCAGGTGACGGCGCACGGCTGCCGACTGCCTCCACGGGCGGTACGGCCCGGGCGCCCGACGCCGTGACCAGCCGGACGGACCACGGCCCCCGCGCCAGAACGCGGGAGCCGGCAGTTGTTGTTGGGGTGGGCCGGCACGCGGCTTGGACCCGGAGCGGGCGGTGCGCCTCGGTCGGCGACCGGGCCGCCAAGGACGCGGATGCGGCCTGGAAGGAGTGTTGACATGACCGACGGCGGTCACGTCCCGAGTGAGGGACTGCCGGAGCACCTGCTCCCCGAGACCGGAGCAGATCCGGCGCAGGGAGCCGGCGGGTGGGGTGCAGACCTCGTCGGCCAGGCCACTGCGGCCGGGGCACCCCGGCCGGCCTACACCTTCATCGACCAGCCGGACCGTCCCGAGGTCCTCGACGACGAGGACGACGTTCTCTTGATGCCCGGTCCGCAGGGTTCCTGGAGCGACGGCACGACGGGGTACCCCGTGCCGCCCGTGCCGCCGATGCCGCCGGTCGCCGGCATGGTCCCCGAGGCCGGCCCGATGGCCGCGCAGCCGATGCCCGGGATGCCGGTCGAGCCGTCCTGGCCGCCGGTGAACCCGCCCGGCTTCGCGCCGGTCGCGCCGGTGGAGGCCGTGCCCGCCCCGGCGGCCGCGCAGCAGGCGCGCCGCCCGCTGCACGCCGGTCCGCCGATTCCGGACCCCTCGCTGATGACCGGTCAGGTGCCGGTCCGCTCGCTCGCCGACCGCGGTCCGTCCGGGCAGGGCGGCACCCCGCCGCACGGCGTCCCGGTGCAGCCGCAGGTCGCGCCGCCGGTGGCAGTGGCGGTGGCGGAGGCCGCGGTGCTGCCGACCCAGGCGGTGGCCGGGGACCTGCTCGCGCCCGTCGCCGCCCCGCCGGCGGTCGTCGAGCCGGTCGCGGTCGTCGAGGTGCCGGTGGTTGCCGAGGTGCCCGTCGTCGAGGTGCCCGTAGCAGTGGAGCCGATCGTCGCCGAGCCGGTCGCTGTCGCACTCGCCGAGCCGGTCGCCGTCGAGCCCGTCGCCGAGCTCCCCGCCGAGCCGGTGACCGCTGAGCCCGTGCCGGCCGAGGCCGTCGTCGTGGAGCCGGTTGCCGTCGAGCCCGTTGTTGTCGAGCCCGCTGTTGTCGAGCAGAGCGCGGTCGAGCCCGTGGCTGTCGCAGCCGTGGTCGAGGCCCCCGCCGTCGAGCCGGTCGCCGAGGCGCCCGTCGTCGCCGAACCCGTGGCCGCCGAGGCCGTCGTGGTGGAGCCCGTCGTGGTGGAGCCGGTTGCCGTCGAGGCCGTGCCGGCGCCCGAGGCCGAGCCGCAGGAGTCGGCCGAGCCGACTTCCGAGGCCGCCCCGGAGCCCGCCGCCGAGCAGCCCGCACCCGAGGCCCCCGTCGTGGTCGAGGCCCCGGTCACCCCCGAGGCCCCTGTCGCGGTCGAGCCCGTGGTCGCCGAGGCCATCGCAGCCGAGGTGCCCGCGCCCGAGACCCTCGCCGAGCCCGCGCCCGAGGCGCCCGCCGCCGAGCCCGTCGCCCAGGCGCCCGCCGCGGCGCCGCAGCAGGCCGCCCCGCGCCGGATCGCGGCCTTCCTGGCCGGCCCGGCGATCGGCCTCTCGGTGCCCGAGCCCATCGCCGAGCCGGTCGCGCCGGAGGCCACCGCCTCCGCGATAGCGCCCACCGAGCCTGCCGCTGAGCCCGCCCCCGAGCCGGTCGCCGAGGCCGCCGCCCCGCAGGCCACCGAGACCACCGAGGCCCCCGTGGCCGAGCCCGAGGCGGAGCCCGTCACCGAGCTCCCCGCCGAGCCCGCCCCCGAGCCCGCTGCCGAGCCCGCCACCGGTGAGGCCCCCGAGCCGCTCGAGGCCGAGCTGCCCGTCGCCGACGAGCCCGAGGCCCCCCGCGGCCCCGCCGCCCCCGCCTACGACGACGCCATGCGCGAGGCCGTCCACCAGGTGATGCGCGAGCGCCGCGACATCCGCAACGGCTTCCGCCCCGACCCCGTCCCGCACGAGGTGCTGCTGCGCGTCCTGGAGGCCGCCCACACCGCCCCCAGCGTCGGCTACTCGCAGCCCTGGGACTTCGTGGTGATCCGCTCCACCGAGACCCGGCAGAAGATGCACGCACTGGCGGCCCGCCAGCGCGCCGCCTTCGCCGACTCGCTGCCCAAGGGCCGGGCGAAGCAGTTCAAGGAAATCAAGATCGAGGCGATCCTCGAGACCCCGGTCAACATCGTGGTCACCGCCGACCGCACCCGCGGCGGCCGGCACACCCTGGGCCGCCACACCCAGCCGCAGATGGCGCCGTACTCGGCCGCGCTCGCCGTCGAGAACCTCTGGCTGGCGGCCCGCGCCGAGGGCCTGGGCGTCGGCTGGGTCAGCTTCTTCGACGAGGAGGAGATGGTCCGCGAGCTCGGTCTGCCCGAGCACCTGGAGGTCGTCGCCTACCTCTGCGTCGGCTACGTGGACGCCTTCCCGGACGAGCCCGAGCTCCAGCAGCAGGGCTGGGCCAAGAAGCGCCCGCTCTCCTGGGTGGTGCACGAGGAGCAGTACGGCAACCGCGCGCTGCCCGGCGAGGAGCCGCACAGCGTGCTCTCCGAGACGCTGCGCACCATAAGGCCACTGGACGCCAAGGCGCTCGGCGAGGCCTGGGACCGTCAGAAGCGGATGACCAAGCCGGCCGGCTCGCTCGGCATGCTGGAGATCATCTCGGCGCAGCTGAGCGGCCTCTCCCGCAAGTGCCCGCCGCCGATCCCGGAGCCCGCCTGCGTGGCGATCTTCGCCGGCGACCACGGCGTGCACGCCCAGGGCGTCACCCCCTGGCCGCAGGAGGTCACCGCGCAGATGGTGGCCAACTTCCTGGCCGGCGGCGCGGTGGTCAACTCCTTCGCCGCCCAGGTCGGCGCCGAGGTCTGCGTGGTGGACGTCGGCGTCGCCAGCGAGCTGCCGGAGGCGATCCAGCAGGGCCGCACCACCGGCCTGCTGCCGCGCAAGGTCAAGCCGGGCACCGACGACATGACCCAGGGCCCCGCGATGACCCGCGAGGAGGCGCTCAAGGCGCTGGAGGTCGGCATCGAGACCGCCCGCGACCTGGTCGCGGCCGGCAACAAGGTGCTGATCACCGGCGACATGGGCATCGCCAACACCACCGCCTCGGCCGCGCTGATCGCGGTCTTCGCCGGCGCCGACCCGGCCGAGGTGACCGGTCGCGGCACCGGCATCGACGACGAGACGCACGCCCGCAAGGTCGATGTGATCCGCCGTGCGCTGGAGCTGCACCAGCCGGACCCGGCCGACCCGATCGGCGTACTGGCGGCCGTCGGCGGCCTGGAGCACGCCGCGATCGCCGGGTTCCTGCTCGGCGCCGCCTCGCTGCGCACGCCCGTCATCCTCGACGGCGTGATCGCCGGCTCGGCGGCGCTGGTCGCCAAGGCCATCGCCCCCGAGGTGCTGGCCGCCTGCATCGCCGGGCACCGCTCGGCCGAGCCCGGCCACCAGGCCGCGCTCGCCAAGATCGGCCTGCGTCCGCTGATCGACCTCGACCTGCGGCTCGGCGAGGGCACCGGCGCTCTGCTGGCTCTCCCGCTGGTGCAGAGTGCGGCCCGTGCGATGCACGATGTAGCCACCTTCGACTCCGCCGGCGTCACCGAGAAGGCCTGACACCTTCTCCTGGCACCCCGTACCGGCCCAAGGGCGCGCCGGTACGGGGTGCTGCCCTACCCGAACAACCCTCCCAGCCCCCAGGAGCCCCCGATGAGCGCCGCCAACCCGCACCCCGGCACCGAGGGCCGCACGCCGTACCCCGTCGGCCTGCTGCTGAGCGGCCGCCGGGTCGTGGTGATCGGCGGCGGCCAGGTCGCCCAGCGCCGGCTGCCCGCCCTGATAGCGGCCGGCGCCGAGGTCCAGCTGGTCTCGCCGACGACCACCCCGGCGGTCCAGGCGATGGCCGACGCCGGCGAGCTGACCTGGCACCGGCGCGGCTACGCCGACGGCGACCTCGCCGACGCCTGGTACGTGCTGGTCGCCACCGACGACCACGCGGTCAACGAGGCGGTCAGCGCCGAGGCCGAGCGCCGCCGGGTCTTCTGCGCCCGCAGCGACGACGCGGCCGCCGCCACCGCCTGGACGCCCGCCACCGGCCACGACGAGGGCACCACCGTCGCCGTGCTGACCGGCGACCCGCGGCACTCCGCCGCGCTGCGCACCACCATCGTCGAAGGACTGCGCGACGGCAGCCTGAGCGCCCGCCAGTTCCGCAGCCGCGCGGCCGGGGTGGCGCTGGTCGGCGGCGGCCCCGGCGACCCCGACCTGATCACCGTGCGCGGGCGCCGGCTGCTCGCCGACGCGGACGTCGTGGTCGCCGACCGGCTGGCCCCGCGCGAGCTGCTCGCCGAGCTCGCGCCGCACGTCGAGGTGATCGACGCCTCGAAGATCCCGTACGGCCGGTTCATGGCGCAGGAGGCGATCAACCAGGCGCTGATCGAGCACGCCAAGGCGGGCAGGTTCGTGGTCCGGCTCAAGGGCGGCGACCCGTACGTCTACGGGCGCGGCGGCGAGGAGCTGCTGGCCTGCGTCGAGGCGGGCGTCCCGGTCACCGTGGTGCCCGGCATCTCCAGCTCGATCAGCGTGCCGGCCGCCGTCGGCATCCCGGTCACGCACCGCGGCATGACCCACGAGTTCACCGTGATCTCCGGCCACGTCGCACCCGAGGACCCGCGTTCGCTGGTCAACTGGGAGGCCGCCGCGCAGATGAGCGGCACGCTGGTGCTGCTGATGGCCGTCGAGCGGATCGGCGCGATCGCCGCGAAGCTCGTCGCCTGCGGCCGGTCCGCCGACACGCCCGTCGCCGTGGTCCAGGAGGGCACCACCGCCGCGCAGCGCCGGCTCGACGCGACGCTCGCCACGGTCGCCGAGGTGGTCGCCGCCGAGGGCGTGCGCCCGCCGGCCGTGATCGTGATCGGTGACGTGGTGCACGTCCTCGACCCCGCCACCCGTACCAGCTGAGCCCCGTACCTCCTGAGTCGAGAGCACTCCTGTGTCCCAGCCCGAGCAGATCACCGACCCCACCGACCCGCGGCTGGCCGACTACACCGGCCTGACCGACGTCGAGCTGCGCCGCCGCCGCGAGCCCGCCGAGGGCCTGTTCATCGCCGAGGGCGAGAAGGTGATCCGGCGCGCGCTCGCGGCGGGCTTCGCGATGCGCTCGATGCTGCTGACGGCCAAGTGGCTCGACGTGATGTCCGACGTCATCGCCGAGGCCGACGCGCCGGTGCACCTGGTCGAACCGAAGCTCGCCGAGCAGGTCACCGGCTACCACGTGCACCGCGGCGCGCTCGCCTCGATGGCCCGCAAGCCGCTGCCCGACGCCGCCGAGGTGCTGACCGGTGCCCGCCGGGTCGCCGTGCTCGAAGGGCTGGTGGACCACACCAACCTCGGTGCGATCTTCCGCAGCGCCGCCGCGCTCGGCATGGACGCCGTGCTGCTCTCCCCGGACTGCGCCGACCCGCTCTACCGGCGCGCCGTCAAGACCTCGATGGGCGCCGTCTTCTCCGTCCCGTACGCGCGGCTCGACCCGTGGCCGGCCTCGCTCGCCGTGCTGCGCGAGGCGGGCTTCGAACTGCTCGCGCTCACCCCGGCCGAGGGCTCGGTCGAGCTCGCCGAGGCCGCCCCGCACCGGTTGCCGAAGGCCGCGCTGATGCTGGGCGCGGAGGGTGACGGCCTGACCGACCGGGCGCTGGCCGCCGCCGACGTCCGGGTCCGGATCCCGATGGCGCACGGGATCGACTCGCTCAACGTCGGTGCGGCCGCGGCCGTCGCGTTCTACGCCGTCAACGCCGGCGCCTGACCGAAGGCCTGACGAGCCGTCAGGCCGTCAGTCCATCTCCTGCCGAGCGGTGCCGCGCCCGGCGGCCCAGGCCACCCAGGCGGCCACCCAGGCCGCCAGCAGGTCACCCGAGTGCGCGTCCGTCAGCTCCACCTGCGCGGCCCAGTACGGTGCCCAGAGCGCCTGGGCCGCCGCGCTGTCGGCCGGCTCGCCGAGCCCCGAGTGCCGCAGCAGCTCCTCCAGCGCCGCCTCCCGTGGGCCGTCCCGCTCGGTGAACCACGGGACGTGCGTGCGCAGATGGCCGATCTGGTTGACCAGCGAGGTGATCAGGTACTCGGCCCGCTCGACGCCGCAGCCCTGCACTGCGTCCAGCTCCAGTACCGCCCGCCGCCACAGCGGGCGGTACGCCTCGCCGGCGTCCGGGCCGCCCGGCACGAAGGTCTCCAGCAGCGCCCGGACCGCCGCGACCCCCTTGGCCGGCGCGAGCACCGGCTCGGGGCGGGAGCGTAGTTCGGCGGCCTTGCGGTCGAACAGGTCGTTGCGCTCGGCCACGTACGGGAGCAGATCCGCCACCGGGCCGACCTCGACCGCCGCCGGGTCCTCGGTGCCCGCGGCCGGATCCGCGGCGCCACGGCCGATCACCAGCACCGCCTGCGAGTCGAACCGCAGCCGCAGGATCCAGGTCGCGCCGAGCCGGCAGAGCTCGCCGTGCGGCAGCCGGGAGAAGACCGGATCCCCGCCCCCGCGAGGGATCTTGGGCTCGGCGGCCAGCACCGCCGGCAGGTCGATCTCCTGCTCCGCGCTGCCCGGCGCGAGCGTGGTCACCGCGATCAGCGGGCCGTCGGGCCTGTCCCAGTCCCCGTACATCAACTTGACCGACACCACGGCCGAGTCCTCGCTCTGCCACTCCGCCAGGTACGCCGGATGGATGACCGGCACTCTCAATCCGTAGACCGGAAACGGCGGTTGCTCGGCGAACTCGCGCATCTTGCGCTGATACTGCTCCAGGCGGCGGGGGTCGGGGGGCATCCTCTTCATACCACCGAGTCTTGCAGCGCGGGCCGGTCCGCAAAACGCCGCCGCAGTACGGCAGATGCACCACACCAGGTCCTCGGCGCCAGGTTCGCAGGTACCCGTGTCACCGGACTGTTCTAATCTGAGGCTGCGACCACCAGCTGCCCTCAGGAGGCAAGCGTGCAACCCGTCTTCGTCGACTTCTCGACCCTTGAGCCGCGCACCGGCAACGCCGAAGTCCGGATCGGCAAGGCCCACTTCGCACGGGATCACATCGGCCTGGACGCGGGCGGCGAGGTGGAGATCGACTTCACCGTGCCACCCGGCGGGATCACCGACGAAGCCACGCTGAAGATCCGCGCCCTGGTCTCCAAGCTCGGCGCGAGCATGGGCCTGGCCCCGCTCGACGTCAGCGTCAACGACGTGACGCTGCTCAGCAACCACCGGATACCGGGCGGCGGCGACCTGCCGCAACAGCTCGTCGTCGCCGTCCCGGCCGCGCTGCTGCGGCCCGGCACCAACACCCTCCGGCTCCGCTCCGGCGACCAGGCCCGGAGCCACCTGTGGCTCTACCGGGTCCTGCTGGAGCAGGTCTGGGACCGCGACGGTGCCGAACGCGCCCTGCTGGCGGACTCGTTCGCCGACTCGCTGCTCGGCTACCGGACCGAGCTGCGCACCCCGGGCAGCGACCAGTGGCAGCCCGCTCCCGACTGGCGGCTGCACATCGACAGCGGCGAGGGCGGCCTGCCCGTCCGGCTCGACTGGCGGGCCCGGTCCGGCGCCGAGGCCTCGGTCGAGTTCGCGCTGGAGCTGCACACCTTCTACGGCCACTACCGCGCGCCCGACGGGAGCTGGCACGAGCTGCGCGGCTCCCTGACCGGCCGGCAGCCGAACACCGCGCTGCCGTACACCCACTCCTTCGCCACCGAGGCCGGCTGGGGCGGCCGCTGGCACCAGGGCGGCCCGCTGCACCTGCACCTGGAGACCGGCGACGGCCCGTACGACCGGATCTCCTGGAGCGACCAGCGGGCCTGCTCCGCCTCCATCGGCCTGGCGGCGGACGGCGCCTCGTTCCTCGGCTGGTCCCAGCGCGTCAACGAGGGCCCGGTCGGCTACCGGGGCACCCCGGCGCCCCGGCCCACCGCCGCACCCGCGGCCGGCCCGAGCACGCTCACCCAGGACCTGGAGGAGATCGGCGAGGCGCTGAGCACGCTCGCCGACACGGCGGTGAAGCAGCTGACCGGCTGGTGGCAGAAGCTCTGAGCCGGCCGCGCCGCCGCGTTCAGGCCACGGTGCTCAGAACGGCGGGATCTGTTCCGGGACGAGGCCGGCCTGGCGGAGCAGTCCGTACAGGTCCGTCTCGCCCCAGAACTCGACGATCCGCCCGTCCAGCACGCGGTAGGACTTCACACCGGTCATGGTGAGGTCGCGCCCGGTCCGGTCGTGCCGGTACGTCAGGGTGAAGGCGACGGTGACCCGGTCGCCGGCCGCGAAGAGGTCGTCGATCCGCACCCGGCAGCCGGACAGGCCCGGGGTCAGGATCGCGCCCTCCGGATACTGCCGGCCCTGGACGTGGTGACCGGCGCCGTGGACGCGGACGTCCTCGGCGACGACCTCCCTGAGCTCGGCGAGGTCGAGGGTCTCGAAGACCCGGAGGTAGCGGCGGACGATCTCGCTGTTGCGCCGGCTGAGGTCGGTGGTGGCATCTGCGGTGATGGCATCTGACATGGCACGACCGTATCCAGCCGGTCGGCGTTGCCACCAGGGACGGCGGAAGTCGGCTCCGCCGACTTCCGCTGGACGGACCGTCAGTCCAGGGCAGGCCCGCCGCCGGCACCGGACCCCGCGCTCGAACCCGTCCCTGCCACTGTGCCCGTGCCCGTGCCCGCCGCCGCGCCAGCGCCCGTGCCCGCGCTCGCCCCTGCGCCGGCGGCGGTGCCCGTCCCGGCGTTCGTGCCGCCGGAGATGCCCGCGCCCGGCCAGGACTCGTCCAGCGTGCCGTCGCCCCTGACCGCGTACCGCGTGGTCGCGGTGGCCCCGGTCTGGGTGACCCGCTCCTCGCGGACCAGCGCGCCCTCCTCCAGCCGCCAGGCGGCGGCGGACAGCGGGTCGGCGGCCGAACTGCGGGCGGCCAGTAGGACCGGGGCGTCCGCGTTGAAGCCGAACAGCTCGACCAGATCGACCGGCACCGAGCCCTCGGTGCGGCGCAGCACCACCACCGTGGCCGGCGCGCTGCGGTAGCGGGCCGGCAGCACGGCGGCCAGCGTCACCACCGGCGCGCCGGGGGAGGGGGCCGCCGAGGCCGCCGGGTCGGCGACCGAACGGCCGTCGCGCAGCCGGATCGCCGGTCCGCCGGCGGGGTCGGTGTAGCCGTGGTTGGGCCAGTCCACCGCGGGCACCGGCCCGGTCGGCAGGCCGAACGAGGCGCCCGGCGACGGCGCGGCGGGGCTGCCGGTGCCGCCACTGGTCCGAGCGGCCGGTGCCGCCGGCGCCGAGGCCTGCGGCTGGCTGCCGTCGGCCGAGAGCCCGATCGCCGGGCCGGCCGCGCCGACGCTGTCCCCGCCCGCACCACCCGCGCCGAGCGGCGTGGCGGGCGCGGCCGAGACGGCACCCGGCTGCGGCGGCGGCAGGCCGCGCGAGCTGCGCTTCTCGCAGCCCTGCGCGGCCGCGATGACCAGGGCGACGCCGAGCGTCACGGTGATGAAGACGATCAGCCGCTGGCGCCGCAGCCGGCGCCGCGCATCGGCCGCGCGGCCGGGCACCGGTGTGTGCTGCCGGTCCCGCGCACCACCGGGCCGCGCGGGTGCCGGGGTCTGCCGCTCGCGCAGGCCGCCCGGCCGCTGCCCCGCGCGCGGCTGGCCCGCGTGCTGCTGGCCGCCGTGCGGGCGTTCCGGATGCCGGCGCTCGGCGTGCGGCCGCTCCGCGTGCTGGCTCTGCGCGTACTGCCGCTCGGCGTACTGACCCTCGCCGTACTGAGCCTCCGCGTACTGGCGCTCTGCGCGCTCCTGCCCGCCGTACTGGCGCTCGGCGTACTGCCGGTCCGTCCGGTCCTGGCCCGCCCCCGGCGCCGCCATCGGCGCAGTCGGCTGCGGCCCGCCGGCGACCGGTCGCCGGGGCGCGCCGGGCCGCCCGGGCCCCGCCACCCCGTGCTGCCCCTGCCGGTCCTGCTGCTGCCCGTGCCCCTGCGCCTGCGCCTGCCCATGCCCCTGCGACTGCGCAGCCGGGTGCCCGGGCGGCTGCGCGTACGGCTGCGAGCGGGCGAACCGCGGCCGCCCGAGCGCCCGCGCCTCGTCCGTCTCCCGGGCCAGCTGCCCGGCCCGCGCCTGCTCCCGGGCCTGCTGCGCCGCGGCGGCAGCGGCGGCCGCCGCCTCGCGCGCCTGCGCCGCCGCCCGCTCCCGCTCGGCCGGATCCGGCTCGCCGGCCACGGCGGTGCGCGGCCGCCCGCCGGCACCCGCCCGGGCCGCCAGCTCGCTCAGCCGCTCGTGCAGGTGCGCGGCGCCCGGCCGGTCCGTCGGCTCCTTCGCCAGGCAGGCCCGGACCAGCGGCGCGAGCGGCGCCGGCACCTCCGACAGGTCCGGCTCCTCGTGCACCACGCGGTACAGCATCACCTCGGAGGAGGCACCGGAGCCGAACGGCGTGTCACCGGTCAGCGCGTACGCCAGCGTCGCCCCGAACGCGAAGACGTCGGTGGCCGGAGTGACCGCCGCCCCCCGCACCTGCTCAGGGGCCAGGAAGCCGGGCGAGCCGACCGCCGTGCCCACGTGCGTGAGCGTGCTTGCCCCGCGGGACCAGGCGATGCCGAAGTCGATGATCCGCGGGCCCTTGGGGGAGAGCAGGATGTTCGAGGGCTTCAGGTCACGGTGCACCACACCGGCCTCGTGCACCTTCACCAGGCCGTCCGCGAGCGCGGCGCCGATCCGGGCAACCTCCGGCCAGGGCAGCGGGCCCTCGTCGCCGACCCGCTTGTACAGCGAGGGGCCCGGCACGTACGCGGTGGCCAGCCAGGGGCGGTCGGCCTCGATGTCGGAGCCGACCACCCGGGCCGTGCAGGTGCCGCGGATCCGCGAGGCCGCGGCGATCTCCCGGGCGAACCGGGTGCGGAACTCGGAGTCCTCGGCGAGCTCGGCCCGGATCAGCTTGAGCGCGACCCGCTGGCCCTTGCGGTCCGACCCCAGGTACACCACACCCATGCCGCCGGCGCCGAGCCGCTTGTGCAACCGGTAGGGGCCGACGATGCGGGGGTCCTCACGCCTCAGCCGCATCATCGCCATGTCGTTTCCCGTCGGCCCGTCAGGTGGGCAAACCGTGAGAGAGGGGCCCCGGACGCGCAGGCAGCTGCTGGGGCATCGTCAATTGCTGTCGGGCACAGCTTACGGAACGTCGGCTGCGGTGTGCTGATACGCAACACGGGAACCGCCGGTGGGATTGTCCGATCTCCGTTCGTCCACCCTCTGTCCACTCTTCGCCTCCCCATGTCCCCCCTGAGGGTGAGCATCAGGGTTCCCTCGGGGGTTGACACCCCATCGGATCCGTCTTCGGTAGTACTCCAGCCAACCCCGACTCATCCTCCCGTACTGCTGTGGAACGGTACGCGGGCATGACGTCACGGACCTTGCCGCGGCCTACCGTTGAGAACAGCGGTGGGCGGGGGTACTCGTCCCCCGAGGTCATCCGCCCACCGCGACCACCCAGACCACGAGCAGGTCAGACCACGAGCAGGAGCGGGATCATGGCAACGCAGCTCACCGGAGCCGCCGCTGAGCGCCGGCGGCCGTTCGCCCACCGGCTGCGCCGCACCCAGCGGCCGACCAGCGCCGAGCGGCATCCCGTCGTCGCACTGGCGATCGCGCTGCCCTGCGCCGTGGCCCTGCTCATGCTCTTCGGCGGCTGGGAGCAGATGGTCACCCAGACCAAGGCGGTGGCCGACATGATCGGGCGCTGATCCCCGGGACAGGGATCGGACGCCGGCCGGCGGCGGCGCCCCCGCGAGGACACGCGGACGGGCAAGCGCGGGAGCACCCCGCCCCGGCCAGTCACAAGGGTCGTGGGGGGGGGGGGGGGGGGGGGGGGGGGGGGGGAAAGGGTGTTTTCATCCCCCCCTCAACCCCCCCCCCCCCCTCCGCCCACATCGGCTTCCTTTTTTTTTTTTTATCCTCCTTTCCCCCCCCCCCCCCACGACCCTTGGTCGACCGCCGACCCGGAACGCCGCCCCGGACCGGCAACGCCGAAGGGCCGCAGCCTCGTTCGGAGGCTACGGCCCTTCGATGGTGCTCAACTGTGCGCGATACTGGGATCGAACCAGTGACCCCTACCGTGTCAAGGTAGTGCTCTCCCGCTGAGCTAATCGCGCTCGTCCGGCGCTGACGCACCGGGCCAAGCAGTCGGCCGCACCGCAAGGTGCCGCCATTGGCCCCGAAGGACCAGTGCGCGATACTGGGATCGAACCAGTGACCCCTACCGTGTCAAGGTAGTGCTCTCCCGCTGAGCTAATCGCGCTCGTCCGGCGCTCACACGCCGTTCCAAGCAGTGGCCGCACTCGGTGGTGCCGCCGGAAGATCCCGAAAGATCCATGATCCCGAAAGATCGGTGCGCGATACTGGGATCGAACCAGTGACCCCTACCGTGTCAAGGTAGTGCTCTCCCGCTGAGCTAATCGCGCGGGAAGACCCCCGGCTGACCGGGGGACCTCTGGAGGTGGAGACGGGATTTGAACCCGTGTACACGGCTTTGCAGGCCGTTGCCTCGCCTCTCGGCCACTCCACCAGGCAACTTCGGTTGTACTCTATCAGGAAGAACGATCTTGCTGTTCTCCACCGAGCGGACGACGAGATTCGAACTCGCGACCCTCACCTTGGCAAGGTGATGCTCTACCAACTGAGCCACGTCCGCCTGTCTTCCAGGTCCTTCACCGCTTTCCTGCGGCTCCGTGTCCCGGCGACGTGTTGAACTTTAGCGGAAACCTGGGCCAGCTCAAATTCCGTATCCGGAGCGGGCCGCCCGGAGCCGCCACAACCGGTGGCCCGCAAGGGTTTCCGCCCCCCTCGCGTCCCCGCAGGTCAGCCGCCCGAAAGCCGCCCATGACCGGCTGGTCCCCAGCCCCCGCCCTGCCCCCGCCCAGCTCCGGCCCGGTCCGCCCGCCGTCCGACGGCCGGTTCCGGCAGCCCGACCTAGACTTCCAAGCACCCCACTCCAGTCCCCTCCAGGAGAACCGTGCCCCCCGCGAGACCCGCCCTCGACCCCCGCCAGCCGATGGCCCGCTTCGGCGGCCAGATCGCCACCGGACTGCTGGAGGTGACCGACGACCCCGCCGCACTGGCCGGCGGCGGCTGGTGGGCCGTCGCGCACGACTTCGAGGGACGCCTCAACTGCGCCCGCTTCGCCGAGGTCCACCCAGACCCGGCGCCGGCCCCGGCCGGCGACCGCTGGCGCGGCCCCGGCCCCGGGGACTGGCACAGCTCGCTCGACCGCTCCGCCTACCTCGCGGGCGTGCGCCGGATCCGCGAGCAGATCGCGGCCGGCGAGGTCTACCAGGCCAACCTGTGCCGGGTGCTCAGCGCACCGCTGCCCGACCCCGACCCGGCCCACAGCGACATCGACGCGCTCACCGCGCTGCTCGCGCTCGGCAACCCCGCCCCCTACGCGGGCACGCTGCGGCTGCCCGAGCACGGCGTGGAGATCGCCACCGCCTCCCCCGAGCTCTACCTGCGCCGCGACGGCGCCACCGTCTCCTCCGGCCCGATCAAGGGCACCGGGCGCACCGAGCACGACCTGCTGGAGAAGGACCACGCCGAGAACGTGATGATCGTGGACCTGGTCCGCAACGACCTCGGCCGCGCCTGCGCCACCGGCAGCGTCACCGTGCCCGACCTCTGCGTGGTCGAGAAGCACCCCGGTCTGGTCCACCTGGTCTCACTCGTCGAGGGCCGGCTGCGCGACGGCGCCGACTGGCCCGAACTGCTCGACGCGACCTTCCCGCCCGGCTCGGTCACCGGCGCACCCAAGTCCAGCGCGCTGCGCATCATCGAAGCACTGGAGACCGCCCCGCGCGGCCCCTACTGCGGCGCCGTCGGCTGGGTGGACGCCGACCGCGGCCGGGCCGAACTCGCCGTCGGCATCCGCACCTTCTGGATCGACCGGCAGGCACCCGGCGGACCGCTGCTGAACTTCGGCACCGGCGCCGGCATCACCTGGGGCTCCGAACCGGAGCGCGAATGGGACGAGACCGAACTCAAGGCCGCCCGGCTGGTCGCGATAGCGTCGGGCCGGCACCCCGCGTAGCCGGCCCGCCCACAGCGGTCGCCAGTCGAACATCAGCCGCCCGTCCCATCGCCCGGCAGCAAGGAGCGAACCCCGATGATCTGGCTCAACGGAGCACTGGTCGATGAAGCCCGCGCCGAGGTCTCCGTCCTCGACCATGGCCTGACCGTCGGCGACGGCGTCTTCGAGACCGTCAAGGCCGTCGACGGACAGCCGTTCGCGCTCACCCGCCACCTCGACCGGCTGACCCGCTCGGCCACCGGCCTCGGCCTGCCCGAGCCCGACCTCGAAGCGGTCCGCAAGGGCTGCGAGGCCGTCCTGACCGCCAACCCGATGCCGCTGGGCCGGCTGCGGATCACCTACACCGGCGGCGTCTCCCCGCTCGGCTCGGACCGCGGCGACGCCCCGCCGACCCTCGTCATCGCCCTGGGCGCCGCCCACCCGCGCCCGGACACCACCGCCGTCAGCACCGTGCGCTGGACGCGCAACGAACACAGCGCCGTGGCGGGCCTGAAGACCACCTCCTACGCCGAGAACGTCGTCGCGCTCGCCCACGCGCACCGGCACGGCGCCTCCGAGGCGCTCCTCGCCAACACCGCCGGACAGCTCTGCGAGGGCACCGGCTCCAACGTCTTCGTCGTCCTCGGCGGCAAGTTGCTCACTCCGCCGCTCGCCTCCGGTTGCCTGGCCGGCGTCACCCGCGCCCTGGTCGCCGACTGGTGCGACGCCGAGGAGGCCGAACTCCCGTACCAGGTACTGCGCGAGGCCGAAGAGGTCTTCCTCACCTCGACACTGCGCGACGTGCAGGCCGTCGCCCGGATCGACGACCACGAACTGCCCGCCCCCGGCCCGGTCACCGCCCGCGCGATGGCCGTCTTCGCCGCCCGCGCCGCCGACGACCTCGACCCCTGACCGACCCCGGCACGCGTATGACCGCCGCCCGGCGGGGAACATGGTCACCATGACGACCACGCTGCGCCCCGCCGGCCCCGAGGAGCACCTGCCGGACGGCAGCCACAGCCGCCGCTGGCAGGTGTGCGCCAACGGCCGCCCCGTCGGGAGCATCCGCACCACCGCGCACCCCAACGGCCTGCGCGGCACCGGGCGGATCGACGAGCTGGAGATCATCGACGGCCGTCGCCGCGGCCGTGGCACCGTCGCCGTGCTGGCCGCCGAAGAAGTGCTGCGGGCCTGGGACTGCCACCGCGCCGAGGTCAGCGTGCCCGCCGGTGCGGCGCCGGCCCTCGCGCTCGCCACGGCCGTCGGCTACACCGAGACCAACCGCCACCTCGCCAAGCACCTCGACACCCAACCACCGCCCCCGGTGGCCGAACTGACGATCCGTCCGATAACCTCCGCCGAGTTCTCCGACTGGCTCGACGCGGGCAGCGCCGAGTCCCAGGCGCAGCTCGTCCGGATCGGCCTCACCGAACAGCAGGCCCGCGAACGCACCGGGCCGGGCGTCGCCGGGCAACTGCTGCCGCAGCAGGAGGCCACGCCGGACACCGCGCTGCGCCGGCTGCTCGCCGACGGCGAACCGGTCGGCAGCATCTGGCTCAGGCTGCACCTCACCGAACTGCCCGACGGTCGGCCGCTCGCCTGGGTGATGACCGTCGAGGTGCACCCGGACCGGCGCGGAAACGGCTTCGGCCGCGAGCTGATGCTCGCGGCCGAACGTGAATGCCTTGCCGCCGGAGTCGAGGACCTGGGCCTGAACGTCTACACGGCCAACCAGGCCGCCCTGCGGCTCTACGAGTCGCTCGGCTACCAGCCCACCAAGCTCGTCCTGGCCAAACCGTTGTAGGGCCCGCTCGCGGGTCCTCAGGCCTCCAGCAGCGCCGTGATCCGCTCCAGCAGCCCGTCCTGGCTCTTCGAGCCATCCAGCAGCTGCCCGGCCACCAGGTAGGTCGGCGTGCCGACCACCTTGATCGCCTTCCCCTCGGCCTGGTCGGCGTCCACCACCAGCATGTGCCGGCCATCGACCAGCGCGGTGTCCATCTCCTCGGCGTCCAGTCCCAGCTCGGCGGCGACCTCCAGCAGCAGCTCGGGCCCGCGCCGGTCCAGCTCCTCGACCCGGGCCAGCACCGCCTCCACGAACGGCCACCCCTGACCCTGCGCGAACGCCTCCTCGGCCGCCTCGGCCGCCGGGTACGCGTGCTTGTGCTTCTCCAGCGGGAAGTGCCGGAACTCGATCTGCAGCGCGTCGCCGAACCGCTCACGCAGCGCGCGCACGTCGTCGAGGGCGGTGCGGCAGTCCGGACACTGCAGCTCGCACCAGAGCTCCAGCCGGGGAAGGGAACCATCGGTCATGCCCACAGTGTTCCACTAGGTGAGAGCGGACACGGACCACCGGCCCCGCACGACCACGGAGGCGCCCATGCTGACCGGCGCGATCTGTTACGCCCTGACCATCGCGGGTCTCGCGATCGCAGTGCTGCACGGCGTACGCCGCCGCTGGCGCACCGCGATCCGCTGGGCCGGCGCCGCGCTGCTGCCGGCCGGCGTCTACCTCACCGGGCTCGTCCCGGTCGGCACCGCGATCGGCCACGCGGTCGGCCACTGGGCCACCATGCTGGTCTTCGACCCGCGGGTGTGGGCGGGCATCGTGATGCTCGGCACCGGGATCCTGCTGCTGCTCGCCACCCGGCTCGGCGGCGGCCGTCGGGAGGTCGGCGCCGCGGAGTCCACCGAGCGCCGCCAGGCCCCGGCCGGTCCCGGCGCGGCGGGCGCGATCGCGCCGAGCCGTTCGACTGCGGCCGCCGCCCCCACGCCGGCCAAGGCCGCGAAGCCGGCCAAGCAGGGCAAGGCGACCGGGGCGGACGACGGCCTCGGCGACTTCTCCGACATCGAGGAGATCCTGCGCAAGCGCGGCATCTAGGCCCTGACGACAGGCTCTGGCGCCGCCGCCTGGTGCCGCCCGGGCTCAGCTGACTCAGCTGACGGCCACGGCCTCGTCCGCCGCCGAGCGCTGCCGCGCCCGGTACGCGGCGACGTGCATGCGGTTACCGCAGGTACGGCTGTCGCAGTAGCGCCGCGAGCGGTTCCGCGACAGGTCCACGAAGACCCGCGCGCAGTCCGGCGCCTCGCAGCGGCGCAGCCGCTCGCGCTCGCCGGCCATCAGGATCAGGCCCAGCGCCATGCCGAGCTCGGCCGCCAGGTGATCGGCCAGCGCCGCGTGCGGGGCGAAGTAGTGCATGTGCCAGCCGTGGCCGTCGTGGTCGGTCAGCCGCGGCGTCGCGTTCACCGCCGCCACCAGCCGGTTCACCAGCTCGGCGGCCGCCGCGGTGGAGGCTGCGGCGAAGACGGCCCGCAGCTGCGTGCGCAGCGCGTGCACGGCCGCCAGGTCCACCGGACCGACCGAGTCGACCTCGCTGATGTCGCGGCGGACCACGAAGGCCTCCAGCGCCGGCACATCCGGCAGCTGCTCGTAGCCGCCGACCTCGGGCGCCGTATTGAGGAGCTCGACCAGGATGCTCAGGGCGCACTCGGTGTCATGGGTGATCAGCACGTGGGAGCTCCTCGCGTGCGCCGGGAGGCGGTGTGCCGCCTCGCTACGGTCATCACCGCCGAACAATACCGGGCCCGGGCCCGAGAGCGCCGAAGGCGCCCGGCACCACGGCCGCCCGTCCCGCCGCCAGTGCGGCACGGGCAGTCGTGGTGCCGGGCGCCAGGCGCCGGCGTTATCGCGCGCGGCCGGGGCGTCCGGGCGCCGCGGCCACCGGTGCGCAGAGGCACCGGCGTCGCGGGCGCCCGGCCCACGGGCCGCGGCAGCGCGACTGAAGCGGTGGCCGTGCCCCCGAGTAGGACAGCCACCTGACCGGCTCGGCCGGACCCGCCGACCGAGCCACCGGGGGAGCACCCCCCGGCAGGCTTCAACTCTCGGCGAGGATGTGCGACAGCTCCCGATCCAGATCGAAGTGACGGTGTTCGGTGCCGGGCGGCACGGCGGCGTCGGTCCGCTTGAGGAACGACTCAAGCGCCCGGGCCGGGGCCTCCAGCAGGGCTTCTCCTTCCGGAGAGCTCAGCGCGATGCAGACGACTCCCTGTCCATGGCTGCGTGACGGCCACACCCGGACGTCGCCGGTACCGGTGGGACGGTGCAGCCCCTCCGCGAGGAGGTCGCGGGCGAACACCCACTCCACGGTCTCGTCGGCACCGGTGTGGAAGGTGGCATGCACGGCATAGGGGTCGGCAGTGTCGTAGCGCAGGCCCGCGGGGACGGGCAGTGACGACTCGCTCGACACGATGAGGCGCAGGTGCAGCTCGCAGCTGACCGTGGTGTTCATAAGCGCCATGGCCTTTCGCTCAGTGTGCGCTCGGGGAATCGCACGTCGGCGAACGGACCATCCCACCCCCAGCACCGATGTAAACCCCTCTGTCCCGATTCGGGGCCCGCCGGTAACCCTTCCGGCGCATTGCACAAAGCCGCTCAAGGCCGCCCGGAGCGGAAATACCGGGCCCGGCGCCGGATCGTCCGACGAGTCCGCCGTTGGTCACGGAAAGTGACGGATTCGAACGGATCGGCTGGTCGGGCCCCGGCGTGGCGGTTACTCAAGCGGTTCCCGGGGGGTGGTGCGGGGCACCCCTCGGGATGCGGTAATGTTTTCTCTGCACCCGGGCGATTAGCTCAGCGGGAGAGCACTTCGTTCACACCGAAGGGGTCACTGGTTCGATCCCAGTATCGCCCACCGGATAGTGCAGTAAGGCGTAGGACTCTGGTTTTAATCGACCAGGGTCCTACGCCTTTTTGACGTTCTCGACATTCCCCGGTTCACCCGGGGAAGCTGAACGGTCGTCACCCCGCCTTTGCCGGCCCGCTCCTGTCGGGGCGTCGGGCGCCCCGCCGCCCACCACGTTGCGAGGTACCCCCCGGACGGTGCTATTGTTCATCTCGTTGCCCGGGCGATTAGCTCAGCGGGAGAGCACTTCGTTCACACCGAAGGGGTCACTGGTTCGATCCCAGTATCGCCCACCGGACAACATCGGGCCCCAACTGCCAATGGCGGTTGGGGCCCGATGCATTCGCTGACCGGCCGTCAGGCCGCGGTCCGTCCGGCCGTCAGGCCGCGTCCTCCTGGCGGGCCGGCCGCAGCGGCCAGGAGCGGTCCACCCGCTCCGGCGTCCCGGCCCGGTCGAACCAGTCCTGCAGACCGCGGGCCTGCGCCGCGTGCCAGCCGCGCTGGCGCAGGTGCAGCTCGGCCGGCGAGAAGGCGCCCAGCTTCGGATGCCGCACCGCTATCGCCCGCACCAGCTCCAGCGAGGCCGCCGCGTCCGCCGTCGCGTCGTGCGCCCCCTCCAGCGGAACCCCGTAGTGCGCGCAGAGGTCGGTCAGCGTCCGACGCCCCTTGCGGTAGCGGTCCACGTACTTGTCCAGCACCCGCGGGTCCACCACCAGCAGCTGTGCCCCGGCCAGGAACGCCTCCAGCGAGCTCCCGCGGTGCCGGCGCAGCTCGCGGTCGAGCAGCGTCAGGTCGTACGGCGCGTTCATCACGACCAGCGGCACCCCGCGCCGGGCCTGCTCGGCCAGCGCGGTCGCCAGCTCGGCCGTCACCACCGCCGGCGGCCGGCCCTCGGCCCGCGCCCGCTCGTCGCTGATCCCGTGCACCGCCTGGGCGCCCTCGGGGATCGGCACCCCCGGATCGGCCAGCCAGCTGCGCCGCTCCAGCGCGGCGCCGGGCGCGGACTGGACCACCAGGGCGGCGGACACCACCCGGTCCAGCTCGACGTCCACGCCGGTGGTCTCGGTGTCGAAAGAGGCGAGTGGACCCTCGAACCAGGGTCGGGACTCCTGCACGACTGCCCCCCGAGGGTGCCTCGCATGCGGCTGTTCTCCCTGGTGATACCGCAGTTGACGCCCCCTCAACCCGCGCGGCGCCGCTCTGTTCCCGGCGCGGACCCGGCGGCGGGGGAGCTGTGGGGGAGCTGGGGCGGCATTGGTGCGCAGCGGGCGCGTCCGTCTCGGTACCATCGTCGGACCAGGGCAGAGTGCCTCGGACCAAATCGACAGGAGAGACCGGTGACCGACGTCCGGATCATCATCAGCCGCGAACCCGATCGGGAAGAGCGCGTGGTGACTACGGGCACCACGGCCGCCGAGCTCTTCGCCGACGACCGCTCGATCGTCGCCGCCCGCGTGGCCGGCGCCCTCAAGGACCTCGCCTACCAGGTGCAGGACGGCGACGAGGTCGAGCCCGTCACGATCAGCAGCCCGGACGGCCTCAACATCCTGCGCCACTCCACCGCGCACGTGATGGCCCAGGCCGTCCAGGAGATCTTCCCCGAGGCGAAGCTCGGCATCGGCCCGCCGATCAAGGACGGCTTCTACTACGACTTCGACGTCGAGAAGCCGTTCCACCCCGACGACCTCAAGGCCGTCGAGAAGCGCATGCAGGAGATCATCAAGAAGGGCCAGAAGTTCGCCCGCCGGGTGGTCACCGACGAGGCCGCCCGCGAGGAGCTCGCGAACGAGCCGTACAAGCTGGAGCTGATCGGCCTCAAGGGCTCGGCCGCCACGGCCGGCGAGGGCGCGGACGTCGAGGTGGGCGGCGGCGAGCTGACCATCTACGACAACCTGGACCCGAAGTCCGGCGAGCTGTGCTGGGGCGACCTCTGCCGTGGCCCGCACCTGCCGAGCACCCGGATGATCCCGGCGTTCAAGATCATGCGCTCGGCGGCCGCCTACTGGCGTGGCAGCGAGAAAAACCAGCAGCTCCAGCGCATCTACGGCACCGCGTGGCCGACCAAGGACGAGCTGAAGGCACACCTCGAGTTCCTCGAGGAGGCCGCCAAGCGCGACCACCGCAAGCTCGGCAACGAGCTGGACCTCTTCTCGATCCCCGAGGAGATCGGCTCCGGCCTCGCGGTCTTCCACCCCAAGGGCGGCGTGATGCGCCGGGCCATGGAGGACTACTCGCGCAAGCGGCACGAGGAGGCGGGCTACGAGTTCGTCTACACCCCGCACGCCACCAAGGGCACGCTGTTCGAGCTCTCCGGTCACCTCGACTGGTACGCCGACGGCATGTACCCCCCCATGCAGCTCGACGGCGAGAACGACTACTACCTCAAGCCGATGAACTGCCCGATGCACAACCTGATCTACCGCTCGCGCGGTCGGTCGTACCGTGAACTGCCGCTGCGGCTCTTCGAGTTCGGCACGGTTTACCGGTACGAGAAGTCGGGTGTGGTGCACGGCCTGACCCGCGCCCGCGGCTTCACCCAGGACGACGCGCACATCTACTGCACCAAGGAGCAGATGGCCGGCGAGCTCGACTCGCTGCTCACCTTCGTGCTGGAGCTGCTGCGCGACTACGGCCTGACCGACTTCTACCTGGAGCTCTCGACCCGGGACCCGGAGAAGTCGATCGGCTCGGACGAGGACTGGGAGGAGGCCACCGAGACGCTGCGGGCGGCCGCCGAGAAGCAGAACCTCGAACTGGTGCTGGACCCCGAGGGCGCGGCGTTCTACGGCCCGAAGATCTCGGTCCAGGCGCGCGACGCGATCGGCCGGACCTGGCAGATGTCCACGATCCAGGTGGACTTCCAGCTGCCGAACCGCTTCGAGCTGGAGTTCCAGGGCGCCGACGGCAACCGTCAGCGGCCGGTGATGATCCACCGGGCGTTGTTCGGGTCGATCGAACGTTTCTTCGCCGTCCTGCTGGAGCACTACGCGGGCGCGATGCCGCCGTGGCTGGCTCCGGTCACCGTGGTCGGCATCCCGATCACCGAGGAGCACGTGCCGTACCTCCAGGAGGTCGCGGCCGAGCTGAAGAAGCGTGGGATCCGGGTCGAGGTGGACGCCTCGGACGAGCGGATGCAGAAGAAAATCAGGAACGCCCAGAAATCCAAGGTTCCGTTCATGATCATCGCGGGTAACGACGACGTCGAGGCCGGCGCGGTGAGCTTCCGCTACCGCAACGGTGAGCAGAAGAACGGCGTGCCCCGTGACGAGGCGATCCAGGAGATCGTTGATGCGGTGGAGCGTCGCATCCAGGTGTGACGCCGGGCCCCGCTTGAGCGGGGGTGATCCGAACCCGATGCTGCAGCGGATCTAGGGCACAGCATCCGCCCCGCGATCGCGGGGGTTCAAGTGCGGGGGCGGACTCCACCAGGAGTCTGCCCCCGCACTGGTTTCCCACCGCCCAGCTCCGAATATGCTGATCAGCATGACGAGTGAGCCGGAACTGCAGCAGGGCGTCGGGGAGCCGGACGGCTTCCGGCGTCTGTGGACGCCCCATCGGATGGCCTACATCCAGGGGGAGAACAAGCCCACCGGGCCCGCTCCCGATGACGGCTGCCCGTTCTGCTCGATCCCGTCGCTCAGCGACGAGGATGGGCTGATCATCACCCGTGGCGCGCACGTCTTCGCGGTGCTCAACCTCTACCCGTACAACGGCGGCCACCTGATGGTCGTCCCGTACCGGCACGTGGCCGACTACACCGAGCTGACCGACGAGGAGACCGTCGAGCTCGCCGCGCTGACGAAGCAGGCGATGACGGCGCTGCGCGCCGCCTCGGGGGCGCACGGGTTCAACATCGGGATGAACCAGGGCGGCGCGGCCGGTGCCGGGATCGCGGCGCACCTGCACCAGCACGTGGTGCCGCGCTGGGGTGGCGACACCAACTTCATGCCGGTGGTGGGCCACACGAAGGTGCTGCCCCAGCTGCTGGCCGACACCCGCAAGATGCTCGCCGAGGCCTGGCCGCAGCGCTGAGCCACAAAACGAAGAGCGGGGCCCGAGTAACTCCGGCCCCGCTCTTCGTCGCGTCGCGCTCCGCCGACACCGTCAGCCGGCGTCGTACACGTCCGCCCGGAACGGCCGTACGCCCTGCAGTTCGGAGCGCATGATCAGCCCGCGGGTGTTGAACCGCTCGGTGTTGATGTCGTGGTCCTGGAGGAACTCGATGGTGGCCCCGAGCACCGCGCTGACCACCGGTGTGACGATCCGGATCGAGTCGTCGGACATGAAGCGGCTGTTCCACGGGTGGGTCGCCCACGCGGTGCGCAGGCCGAACGGCTCCGGCAGCTTGAGTGAGCCGCCGAGCCAGCCGAGCAGTCCGGGGGCCTTCATGAACGCGGCCCGGACGGTCTGGCGGACCACCTCGTCGTTGTCGAGCAGCGGCAGCTGGATCGTCTGCTCCTCCCAGAACTTGCCGGTCTTGGGCCGCGAGATCTCCCGCGGCTTCGGCTTGTCGTGGAAGTAGCCGCCGACCGGACCGAGCGTGTGGCCGTTGACCGAGACCCGCAGCGTGTTGCTGAGCACGGTGACGGTGACCATGACGCTGACGATCAGCCGGCCGCGGTTGAGCACGAACTGGGTGCCGAGGTAGTGCCGCGGGCCGTCCACGCCGAAGCCCTGCCGGTTGGCGACCTCGACCACGGCGTGGTCGCGCATCCGGGGGCCGTCCATGTTGGGTCCGTCGGGGCGGCCGATCTCGTCCGCGCCGGCGCCGACCTCGGAGATCACCCACTGCTCGACCGAGGAGTTGGGCACCGCGCCGTTGCCGACCTCGCTGCGGCCGAGGCCGTTCAGTCGGTCGGTGATCTTGCGGACCAGGTCCCAGGTGTGGAAGGTGCGGAAGTCCTCCATGCCGTCGATCGGGCGCAGGTCCTCGACCATCTCCCAGGAGCCCCAGCGCTTGCCGAGGCCGAGTATCCCGTTGACGCCGGCGTAGTGCAGGATGTTCGTCTCCTGCTCCATCGACAGCCGGGTCAGCTGCTCCTTGAGCAGCGCGGCCTTCTTGTCGTTCTCGTCACGCGGGACGGCGCCGGGGATGATCGGCGCGGTCAGGTTGCCGTCCAGCAGATCGGTCCACTGGGCCCGCATCTCCTTGAGGCTGGCCAGGCAGATCCGCTTGGCGAGGAACCAGCCGGCCACCGGGACGAGCATCACGATGCGGCTGTAGCCGCCGAAGAAGCCGCCGAACGGCGGCCGCCAGGCGAGCACCGCGGCGACGATCAGCAGCAGGATCACCAGGAACGGGCCGACCCAGGCCTCCCGCTTGGCGTTGGTCCGCTTGAGGCGGGCGCGCAGCATGAAGGCGCCGACCCAGAGGATCGCGCCGGGCAGGAAGAGCAGGCCGGTGAGGCCCGCGACCCACATGAGCTTGCGGTCGCGGACGGCGCGCATCTGCTCGGCGGCCAGGCAGTGCTCGACGACCATCCGGGGCTCGGTGCCGAAGGAGGGCACGATCGGTTTGCGGCCGACGCCGAGCGTGCGGGTGATCACGGCCTTGCTGAATGCCTCGCCGATGTTGGGGGCGAAGAGTTCGAACCGGCCCTTCTTCTCCCCGGCACCGTCCTGGACGGCATCGACGAAGCCGCTGATGGCGCCGTCGCGGTAGGCGACCGACGCGAGTGCCTGGGTGACCACGGTCTGCGGTCCGGCGTCCGTGCGGGGTATCTGCGCACCGGGGGTCATGTCGAGCTTGCTGGCCATGGCGGTCTCCCCTCCTCCCCTGTCTGCGGCAGGTTACCGCGCTGTCGGCCGGTCGCGCCGAAGATCGTCTGAAGCTGTGTCAGTTGTGAAGAGACGTCATCTGCGGGTGTGCTGACGGCGCGGGCTCATTCTTCCCGGTTTGTTGCCCCTGATGCGGGCGCTTCGATCCTGATGCGGCAGGATCGTTGCCATGACTGGTTCTGAAGCCGAGTCAGCGGCGCTCGCGAATCCTGACCCGATCCTGGTTTTCGACGGGGACTGTGCGTTCTGCAGTTCCTGTACCCGGCTGGCCGAGCGGTATCTGCGGCAGACGCTGGCCTCGGCGGGGTGGACGGCGGTGCCGTTCCAGTTCGCGGATCTGGCGGCGCTCGGGGTGACGGAGGAGCGGGCGGAGCGCGAGGTGCTCTTGGTCACGCCGTCGGGGCGGGTGTACGGCGGGGAGCTGGCGGTGGCGAAGCTGCTGGCGCGCTCGGGTGGGGTGTGGGCGTATCTGGGTGCGCTGATCGCGCTGCCGCCGGTGCGGCCGCTGGCGGGTCTGGCGTACCGCTGGGTGGCGCGCAACCGGCACCGGATGCCGGGCGGTACCAAGGCGTGCTCGCTGGCGAACCGGCCGTAGTCCGGCCGTACTACCGTCGCGGCCCTCGGGCGGCGGTCGGGCGGCCCTCGGGCAGCGGCCGATCGGGTGTGCGGCGGCAGAGTCGGGGGAGTGGCCTGGATACCATGGGTTGCGCCGGGTGGGCTGATCCATTCGGTGGACCGGCTGTGCCGCATTTCGGCCGCCGGTGAAATCCGGTGAGATCGGAGCGGTCGGGAAGGCCATGCTCAACAAATACGCGCGTGCCTTCTTCACACGTGTCCTGACCCCGTTCGCCGCTCTGCTGCTGCGCTGGGGGGTGAGCCCGGACGCGGTGACGCTGATCGGCACCGCCGGTTCGGTGGCGGGTGCGCTGGTGTTCTTCCCGCGCGGGGAGTTCTTCTGGGGCACGATCACGATCACCCTGTTCATCTTCTCGGACCTGGTGGACGGCAACATGGCCCGCCAGGCCGGGACCTCGAACAAGTGGGGTGCGTTCCTGGACTCCACGCTCGACCGGGTGGCGGACGCGGCGATCTTCGGTGGTCTGGCGCTCTGGTACGCCGGGCACGGTGACAACGACCTGCTCTGCGCGGTCGCGGTGCTCTGCCTGGCGAGCGGCCAGGTGGTCTCGTACACGAAGGCGCGGGCGGAGAGCCTGGGCCTGCCGTGTGACGTGTCGGGGCTGGTGGAGCGGGCCGAGCGGCTGGTGGTCACGCTGGTCGCGGCGGGTATCTCCGGCCTGCACACGTTCGGTGTGCCGTACGTCGAGTGGCTGCTGCCGGTCGCGCTCTGGCTGGTCGGGGTGGGCAGCCTGGTCACGGTGCTGCAGCGGATGTTGACGGTGCGCCGCGAGGCGTTCGAGGCGGCGGCCGTCGCACGAGAGAGCTAGGACGACGACATCCATGACCGAGGCACCCATGACCGGGGCACCGCAGGCCGGGGCACCCAACGGCGCGGCACCGAACGGCGAGGCGCCGAAGGGCGCGGCACCGAAGTCTGAGGCGCGGCTGCGTGACCGGCTGGTCGACGCGGGTTACGCGGCGGGCTGGGGTGCGCTGAAGCTGCTTCCGGAGCCGGCGGTGCGGGTCCTGGGTGACCAGCTGGCCGATCTGACCTGGCGGCGGCAGGGCAAGGGGGTGCGGCAGCTGGAGCGCAATCTCGCGCGGGTGCGGCCGCAGGCCTCGTCGGCCGAGCTGCGCGAGCTGTCCCGGGCCGGCATGCGCTCCTACCTGCGGTACTGGATGGAGTCCTTCCGGCTGCCGGTGTGGAACGACCGGAAGATCGCGGACCGGATAGACGTCCAGGGTGTCGAGCACCTGACGGCGGCGATGGCGGCCGGGCGCGGCGCGGTGGTCGCCCTGCCGCACATGGCGAACTGGGACCTGGCCGGCGCCTGGGTGGCGCGGACCCAGGGCCTGCCCTTCACCACGGTCGCCGAGCGGCTGAAGCCGGAGTCGCTCTTCGACCGCTTCGTCGCCTACCGCGAGGGCCTCGGGATGGAGGTGCTGGCGCTGACCGGCAGCGACATCTCGGTGATCGGGACGCTGGCCCGCCGGCTGCGCGAGGGCAGGCTGATCTGCCTGGTCGGGGACCGGGACCTGTCGGCGGCGGGGCTGCCGGTGCGGTTCTTCGGCGAGACGACCCGGATGCCGGCCGGCCCGGCCGCGCTGGCGCAGCGGACCGGGGCGGCGCTGCTGCCGGTCTCGCTCTGGTACGACGGTCCGGTGATGCGGGCGACCATCCACCCGCCGATCGGCGTGCCGCAGGGCGTGGACCGGAAGGTGGCGACGGCGCAGATGACGCAGGCGATGGCGGACGTCTGGGCGGTCGAGATCGCCCGGCATCCGCAGGACTGGCACATGCTGCAGAAGTTCTGGCTGGCGGACCTGCCGGTCGACCGGGTGGTCGAGCCGGTGGCGGCGGAGCCGGAGCGAGGGGCTGTCGGGTGAAGATCGGCATCGTCTGCCCGTACGACTGGGACGTGCCCGGTGGCGTGCAGTTCCACATCCGCGACCTGGCCGAGTGGCTGCTCGCCGAGGGTCACAAGGTGTCGGTGCTGGCGCCGGCGGAGGACGACTCGAAGCTGCCGTCGTACGTGGTGTCGGCGGGGCGCGCGGTCGCGGTGCCGTACAACGGTTCGGTGGCGCGGCTCAGCTTCGGGATCATCTCGGCGACCCGGGTGCGGCGCTGGCTGCGCGACGGCGACTTCGACATCCTGCACGTGCACGAGCCGGCCTCGCCGAGTCTGTCGATGCTGGCGGCCTGGGCGGCGACCGGGCCGATGGTGGCGACCTTCCACACCTCGAACCCGCGCTCGCGGGCGATGATCGCGGCCTCGCCGATCCTGCAGCCGGCGCTGGAGAAGCTGAGCGCGCGGATCGCGGTGAGCGAGTACGCGCGGCGCACGCTGGTGGAGCACCTGGGCGGGGACGCGGTGGTGATCCCGAACGGGGTGGACGTCTCGTTCTTCGCCGAGGCGGAGCCGGATCCGCGCTGGTCGGGGGCGACGATCGGGTTCATCGGGCGGATCAACGAGCCGCGCAAGGGCCTGCCGACACTGCTGGCGGCGCTGCCGGAGATCCTGGCGGCGCGCCCGGACGTGCGGCTGCTGGTGGCGGGGAAGGGCGACGAGGCGGAGGCGGCGGCCGCGCTGGCGCCGGAGGTCCGCGAGCGGGTGGTCTTCCTGGGCATGGTGAGCGACGTGGAGAAGGCCCGGCTGCTGCGCAGCGTGGACCTGTACGTCGCGCCGAACACCGGTGGCGAGAGCTTCGGGATCATCCTGGTGGAGGCGATGTCGGCGGCGGCGCCGGTGCTGGCGAGCGATCTGGACGCGTTCGCGCAGGTGCTGGACGGCGGCCTGGCGGGGGAGCTGTTCCCGGTGGAGGACGCTTCGGCGCTGGCGGCGGCCGCGGTGCGGCTGCTGGACGACCCGGCGCGGCTGGCCGAGCTGCGGCTGGCGGCCTCGCGGCACGTGCAGCGCTTCGACTGGGCGACGGTGGGTGCCGACATCCTCGCGGTGTACGAGACGGTGACCGACGGGACCGGCGCCGCGGGCGTGCGGGAGGACGAGCGGACCGGCTGGCGCGAGCGGCTGGGTCTGCCGCGCGGCTGAGCCGACTGAACCGGTTGACGTGACCTCGGTCACACTCCGGCGAGCCGGTAGCGTTGCGCCCCGTGACTACCTGGATCTGGGCCGCGTTGGCCGTGGTGCTGTTCGCCGTCTACCTGAGCTGGACGGCCGGTCGGCTGGACCGGCTGCACGCGCGGATCGACGCCGCGCGGGCGGCGCTGGACGCGCAGTTGCTGCGCCGTGCTTCGGTGGCACAGGAGTTGGCGACCTCCTCGGTGCTGGATCCGGCGACCTCGATCGTGCTGTACGAGGCCTCGCACGCGGCGCGGCAGGCGGACGAGGAGCACCGCGAGGTGGCGGAGAGCGAGTTGAGCCAGGCGCTGCGCGCGGTGTTCGCCGAGCCGGAGCAGGTGGAGGTGCTGCGGGCGGCGCCGGGGGGCGAGGAGGCGCTGCGCGATCTGACCTCGGCGGTGCGGCGGGTGCCGATGGCGCGCCGGTTCCACAACGACGCGGTGCGGGCGGCGCGTCAGGTGCGGATCCACCGGCTGGTGCGGTACTTCCGACTCGCCGGGCGGGCGCCGTTTCCGCTGGCGTTCGAGATGGACGACGAGCCGCCGGCGGCGCTCGTTCCGCAGGGCGCGCCGGCCTGAGCCGGGGCCCGAGCTGTGGCCTGAGCTGTGCCCTGAGTTGTGGCTGGATTCGGGCTGTGGCGGTGCTCGATCGGTGCCTGATCGGGGCCTGAAAGATGGTCGGTTTGCGGAGGGTTCCGGCCTCTTTGGCGCATCCGATCTGGGTGAATGGACTTGGTGGCGCATCGATCGGCCAGTTGTACGGCCTACCATAGGGCGATAGCACCGGTTCGTCTTCGAGTGAGGTCTTACGTGTCCACCACCACTCCCGCTTCCGCCGACCAGCCGCAGATCGGTACCGCCCGGGTCAAGCGCGGCATGGCCGAGCAGCTCAAGGGCGGTGTGATCATGGACGTGGTCAACGCCGAGCAGGCCAAGATCGCTGAGGATGCCGGTGCCGTCGCCGTCATGGCGCTGGAGCGCGTCCCCGCCGACATCCGCAAGGACGGCGGCGTGGCCCGGATGTCCGACCCGGACATGATCGACGGCATCATCAACGCCGTGTCCATCCCGGTGATGGCCAAGTCCCGCATCGGCCACTTCGTCGAGGCCCAGGTCCTGCAGGCGCTCGGCGTCGACTACATCGACGAGTCCGAGGTCCTGACCCCGGCCGACGAGGTCAACCACTCGGACAAGTGGGCGTTCACCACCCCCTTCGTCTGTGGCGCCACCAACCTCGGTGAGGCGCTGCGCCGGATCGCCGAGGGTGCGGCCATGATCCGCTCCAAGGGCGAGGCCGGCACCGGCAACGTCGTCGAGGCCGTTCGCCACATGCGCCAGATCAACGGCGACATCCGCCGCCTGGCCACGCTGGACGAGAACGAGCTGTACGTCGCGGCGAAGAACCTGCAGGCCCCGTACGAGCTGGTCAAGGAGGTCGCGCAGCTGGGCAAGCTCCCGGTCGTGCTGTTCTCCGCCGGTGGCGTGGCCACCCCGGCCGACGCCGCGCTGATGATGCAGCTCGGCGCCGAGGGCGTCTTCGTCGGCTCGGGCATCTTCAAGTCGGGCGACCCGGCCAAGCGTGCCGCCGCCGTCGTGAAGGCCACCACGTTCTTCGACGACCCGAAGGTGATCGCGGACGTCTCCCGCGGTCTCGGCGAGGCCATGGTCGGCATCAACTGCGACACCCTGCCGGAGACCGAGCGTTACGCCAACCGCGGCTGGTAATCACCGCGCACTGGCTCGTCCGTCGGCCCGCCGCGCAGCCCCTGGGCGCGGCGGGCCCTCGTACGTACCCGCAACGACTTTGAAGAGGTAGAACAAACCGTGTCGAGCAGCACCCCCGTGATCGGCGTCCTGGCTCTGCAGGGCGATGTCCGCGAGCACCTGATAGCGCTCGCCGAGGCGGACGCCCAGGCCCGTCCGGTCCGCCGGGCCGAGGAGCTGGCCGAGGTCGACGCCCTGGTGATCCCCGGCGGCGAGTCCACCACGATGTCCAACCTGGCGCTCTCGTTCGGCCTGATGGCGCCGCTGCGGGCCCGGGTCGCGACGGGCATGCCGGTCTACGGCTCCTGCGCGGGCATGATCATGCTGGCGGACAAGGTGCTGGACGGCCGGGACGACCAGCAGACCGTCGGCGGCATCGACATGACCGTGCGCCGCAACGCCTTCGGCCGGCAGAACGAGTCCTTCGAGTCCGCGATCGCGTTCAAGGGCTTCGACGGCGAGCCGGTGCACGGCGTCTTCATCCGTGCTCCGTGGGTCGAGGCGATCGGCGCCGGCGTCGAGGTGCTGGCCGAGCTGCCCGCGGCGGACGGTGCGGAGAGCCGGATCGTGGCGGTTCGTCAGGGGAACCTGCTGGCGACCTCGTTCCACCCGGAGCTGACGGGCGATCACCGCGTGCACGAGTTCTTCGTCCGGATGGTCGAGAGCGCGGCGAAGTAGCTGGTACCTGGTGTCCTGCCCGACACCGGTAGGATCTCCGTTGTTTCATTTCCCTTTGGCGACGTAAAGGAGCTGGTGATGTCCGGCCACTCTAAGTGGGCTACCACCAAGCACAAGAAGGCCGTGATCGACGCCAAGCGCGGCAAGCTCTTCGCCAAGATGATCAAGAACATCGAGGTGGCGGCGCGCACCGGCGGCGGCGATCCGGCCGGCAACCCGACGCTCTACGACGCCATCCAGAAGGCCAAGAAGAGCTCGGTCCCGATCGACAACATCAACCGGGCCGTCAAGCGCGGCTCGGGCGCCGAGGCCGGCGGGGCCGACTACTCGACGATCATGTACGAGGGCTACGGGCCGAACGGTGTCGCGGTGCTCATCGAGTGCCTCACCGACAACCGCAACCGCGCCGCCTCCGACGTGCGCGTCGCGATGACCCGCAACGGCGGCTCGATGGCCGACCCGGGTTCGGTTTCCTACCTGTTCAACCGCAAGGGCGTCGTGGTCGTCCCCAAGGTCGACGGCGTGGACGAGGACCGGGTCCTGGAGGTCGTGCTGGAGGCCGGTCTGGACGTCGAGGAGGTCAGCGACCTCGGTGACTCCCTCGAGGTGATCTCCGAGGCGACCGACCTGGTCGCCGTGCGCACCGCGCTGGTGGACGCCGGTCTCGACTACGACTCGGCGGACGCGAACTTCGTGCCGAGCATGCAGGTCGAGGTGGACGTCGAGGGTGCGCGCAAGATCCTCAAGCTGATCGACGCCCTGGAGGACAGCGACGACGTGCAGAACGTCTTCGCCAACTTCGACATCCCGGACGAGGTCGGCGCCCAGCTCGACGACGAGTGAGCTGACAGCTGACGGCCCCGGCGAGGGGCTGTCCGGCCCGGTGGTCCCCAGGGACCGCCGGGCCGGTGTCGTTGTCGGGGCTGTCGCTGCCTGGCTGTCGGTGCCTGGCGCTAGGGTCTGACCAGGCACGACCGGACGATCCGGGCGGGCCGGAGACGAAGGGCGGCACGGTGCGGGTACTGGGCGTGGACCCGGGGCTGACCAGGTGCGGCGTCGGCGTGGTCGAGGGCGCGCCGGGCCGGCCGCTGCGGATGCTCGGGGTCGGGGTGGTGCGCACCCCGGCCGATCAGGAGGTGCCGCACCGGCTGCTGGCGATCGAGGCCGGCCTGTCGGAGTGGATCGACGCCCACCGGCCCGACATCGTCGCGATCGAGCGGGTCTTCGCGCAGCACAACGTCAGCACCGTGATGGGCACCGCGCAGGCCAGCGCGGTCGCGATGCTGTGCGCCACCCGGCGTGGGATACCGGTGGTGCTGCACACGCCCAGTGAGGTCAAGGCGGCCGTGACCGGCTCCGGGCGCGCCGACAAGGCGCAGGTCACCGCGATGGTGACCAGGCTGCTGCGGCTCGACACGCCGCCCAAGCCGGCCGACGCGGCCGACGCGCTGGCGCTGGCGATCTGTCACATCTGGCGCGGCACGGCCACCGACAAGATCGCCGCCGCGCTGGCCGCCCGCTCGGCCACCAACACCCGTCCGGCAGTTCGTAAGGAGCCCCGCCTGTGATCGCCTTCGTTCAGGGCCCGGTCGCGGCCATCGCGGCCGGCACCGCCGTCGTCGAGGTCGGCGGCGTCGGCCTCGCGGTGCAGTGCTCGCCGAACACGCTGGCCGCGCTGCGGCTCGGCGAGCCGGCCCGGCTGGCCACCTCGCTGGTGGTCCGTGAGGACTCGCTGACGCTCTACGGCTTCGCGGACGACGACGAACGCGCCACCTTCGAGGTCCTGCAGGCCGCCCCGGGGGTCGGGCCGCGGCTCGCGCAGGCGATGCTGGGCGTGCACAGTCCGGACGCGCTGCGCCTGGCGGTGGCCGGTGGCGACGAGCGGGCGCTGATCCAGGTGCCCGGGATCGGCAAGGCGAAGGCGGCCAAGCTGCTGCTGGAGTACAAGGACAAGCTCGGCAGCCCGGTCGGCAGCGTGCCGGCGCAGAAGCCGGCGGCGGCCGGGCCCGCGCCGTGGAGCGAGCAGCTGCATGCGGCGCTGGTCGGTCTCGGCTACGCTCCGCGCGAGGCGGAGGAGGCGGTCGTCGCGGTCACTCCGGAGGCCGAGGCACAGGCCCGCACCGATGTCGGGGCGCTGCTGAAGGCCGCGCTGCGCTCGCTCAACCGAACTCGATAGCACGACCTGACGCTTCATCACTTTGTCGACTTGGAGCCCGCCCTGATGAACCCGTACGACGATCCTGCCGACCGGTCGGCCGCCGACGGCTTCGCCGGCGACCGCCTGGTCGCCTCGGCCGCCGACGGTGAGGACCAGGCGGTCGAGGCGGCGCTGCGCCCCAAGGCGCTGGACGAGTTCATCGGCCAGGAGCGGGTGCGCGAGCAGCTCTCGCTGGTGCTGCGGGCGGCCCGGATGCGCGGCAGCGCGCCCGACCACGTGCTGCTCAGCGGCCCGCCCGGGCTCGGCAAGACCACGCTGTCGATGATCATCGCCGCCGAGCTGAACGCGCCGATCCGGATCACCTCCGGTCCGGCGATCCAGCACGCCGGCGACCTGGCGGCGATCCTCTCCTCGCTGACCGAGGGCGAGGTGCTCTTCCTGGACGAGATCCACCGGATGTCGCGCCCGGCCGAGGAGATGCTCTACATGGCGATGGAGGACTTCCGGGTCGATGTGATCGTCGGCAAGGGACCCGGCGCCACCGCGATCCCGCTGGAGCTGCCGCCGTTCACGCTGGTCGGCGCGACCACCCGGGCCGGGCTGCTGCCGCCGCCGCTGCGCGACCGCTTCGGCTTCACCGGCCACATGGAGTTCTACGCCCCCGCCGAGCTGGAGCGGGTGGTGCACCGCTCGGCCTCGCTGCTGGACGTCGAGATCGACCCGGCCGGTGCCGCCGAGATCGCCGGCCGCTCGCGCGGCACGCCCCGGATCGCCAACCGGCTGCTGCGCCGGGTGCGCGACTACGCGCAGGTCGAACACGACGGCGTCGTCGACCAGCGGATCGCGGCCCGTGCGCTCCAGGTCTACGAGGTGGACGAGCGCGGTCTGGACCGGTTGGACCGCGCGGTGCTGAACGCGCTGCTGCGCCTGTTCGGCGGCGGCCCGGTCGGGCTCTCCACGCTGGCGGTCGCGGTGGGGGAGGAGGCCGAGACGGTCGAGGAGGTGGCCGAGCCGTTCCTGGTCCGCGAGGGTCTGCTGGCCCGCACCCCGCGCGGCCGGATCGCGACCGCCGCCGCCTGGCAGCACCTGGGGCTGACCCCGCCGGTGCAGCCGGCCGCCGGGCGCGGTGCGGTGCCCGCCCAGCCGGAGCTGTTCCGGCCCGCCGAGGGCTGAGCGCGGGGTCGGGCGCAGGGCTCGGCGGGAGGGCGAAGTCTCCTGATCAAGGCCGGTTCGGCCAGGCGTGCGGGACCGGTTTGCGGTCCTTCGGCGCGTGGACACGTCAGGGACTCGCCACCTTCGGCGGCAGGATGCGATGCTTGGCGTTGTCCGATCAGAGCGGGTCTCCTAGACTTCGCCGGACCGCCCCGTCTCGCCTGACGGGCCGACCATCTCCACTGGCCATCCGCCGGGTGGCCGTAAAGGACCTTGCTGCTGTGAACTTCATCATCCTTCTCCTCCCGATCGCCGCGATCTTCCTGATGTTCCGGTCGCAGAAGAAGCGCCAGCAGCAGGCCCAGAGCATGCAGTCGGCGATGGAGCCGGGTTCGGCGGTGCGCACCATCGGGGGGATGTACGCGCTGGTCAAGGCGGTGAACGACTCCAGCGTCGAGCTGGAGATCGCGCCTGGCGTCGTGACGCACTTCTCGAAGAGCGCGGTCGCTGCGGTGATCGACCCGCAGGAGTACGACGAGATCATCAACGGCCGTCCCGAGCAGGACGAGTCCGCCGAGCTCGCCGAGCTCGCCGACGCCGAGCCCGTCGGGGCCGAGCTGTCGGACGAGTCCGTCAACCTGGAGAAGGGCGACGGGGAACGGTCCGCCGGCAAGTAGTTCCGGACGGTCTGCAGCACTTCACGGTTGTCCGCGGCTCGCGCTGCCCCCTGTCCCCACGACGGGCCGGGCGGCGCTGAGCCGGCGGCATGGGACAGGGAGAAACGAGCAAGGTGGCAACACCCAAGTCGCGTCCGCGCGACGGTTATCCGGGGCGGGCACTGGCCCTGATCCTCGCGGTGACCGTCGGTCTGGTCGCCCTCATGTTCGGGACAGGCCACAAGACGCCTCGCCTCGGGATCGACCTCGCCGGCGGTACCAGCATCACGCTGACGGCCAAGTCCACCGACAAGAACGCGGTCAACTCGACCAACATGAACACCGCCGTCGGGATCATCCAGAAGCGTGTCAACGCTTTCGGTGTCTCCGAGGCGGAGGTTCAGACCCAGGGCAGCAACAACATCATCGTCAACATCCCGCGCGGGACGAACAGCCAGCAGGCGGCCGAGCAGGTCGGTACCACTGCCAAGCTGTACTTCCGCCCGGTGATCGCGTCGGCGTCCTCGGGTCCGTTCGTCATCCCTCCCGCGAGCAGCAGCCCGAAGCCGGCGCCCAGCGGCTCCGCGAGCGGCTCGCCGAGCGCCGCGGCCAGCCCGTCCGGTAGCGCCTCGGCCGGCGCCAGTGCCAGTGCTTCGGCCAGTGCGAGCGCCAGTGCCTCGGGTTCCGCGTCGCCCAGCGCCTCGGCCAGTGCCTCGACGGCCGGCCGGGCGATCTCCCAGGGTCTGCTCGCCGCCGACGCCGCCTCCGGCGCTCCCGCGTCCGGTGCCCCCGCCTCCGGTGCTCCCGCGTCCGGCTCGGCCGCCGCGTCCGCCCCGGCCCCGGGCGTCCCGAGCGGCGCAGCCGTCCCCGCGTCGGCCGCCCCGAGCGCCCAGCCGCCGGCGACCGCCGCCGACATCTCGGCCGCGAGCCTCCAGGGCCAGCCGCCCGCCGATCTGGCGCAGCAGTTCGCCGCGCTGGACTGCTCCAACACGGCGCAGCAGAACAAGGACTACCAGACCGACCCGACCAAGGACACGGTCGCCTGCTCCTACGACAAGGAGCAGAACCAGTGGTTCAAGTTCGCGCTCGGTCCGGTCGCCGTCCAGGGTGCTGACGTGTCCAAGGCGCAGGCCGCCTACGACACCCAGAACGCCGCCGGCTGGGAGGTCCAGCTGACCTTCAACGACGCCGGTTCCAAGGCCTTCGCCGCCACCACCGGCGCGCTCGCCACCCAGCAGTCGCCGGCGAACCAGTTCGCCATCGTGCTGGACGGCCGGGTCGTCTCGCACCCGTACGTCAGCCAGTCGATCACCGGTGGCAACGCCGTGATCTCCGGCTCCTTCACCCAGGACCAGGCGAGCAGCCTGGCCAACGTGCTGAGCTACGGCGCGCTGCCGCTCAGCTTCGACAAGAGCGACGTCACCACGGTGACCGCCGCGCTCGGTGGCGACCAGCTGCACGCCGGCATGCTCGCCGGCGCGATCGGCCTGGCGCTGGTCATCCTCTACTCGCTGATCTACTACCGCGGCCTGGGCCTGGTCTCGATCGGCGGTCTGCTCGTCTCCGCGATCCTGACCTACACGATCATGACGCTGCTCGGCGCCGGCATCGGCTTCGCGCTGAACCTGCCGGCCGTCTGCGGTGCGATCGTGGCGATCGGCATCACGGCGGACTCGTTCATCGTGTACTTCGAGCGGATCCGCGACGAGGTCCGTGAGGGCGCGCTACTGCGCCCCGCCGTCCAGCGCGCCTGGCCGCGGGCCCGGCGCACGATCCTGGTCTCGGACTTCGTCTCGATCCTCTGTGCCACCGTGCTGTACATCGTCTCGGTCGGGAAGGTCCAGGGCTTCGCGTTCACGCTGGGGCTGACCACGCTGCTCGACATCGTGGTGATCTTCCTGTTCACCAAGCCGCTGATCACGCTGCTGGCCCGGAAGAAGTTCTTCGCCGACGGCCACCCGTGGTCCGGCCTGGACCCGAAGCGCCTGGGCGCCCGCCCGCCGGTGCGCGGCAGCCGCCGTCGCCCCGCAACCTCCGCCGTGAAGGAGGCCTGACCCGATGTCACGCTTCGGCAACCTCGGCCACCGTCTCTACCAGGGCGAGGTCAGCTTCGACTTCGTCGGCCGGCGCAAGCTCTGGTACAGCATCTCGGCGGCCATCGCGGCCGCGGCGATCATCGGTCTGACCGTGATCGGCCTGCACCTGGGCATCGAGTTCAAGGGCGGTTCGGTCTACACCGTCCAGAAGCCCGGGCTCACCGTCGTCCAGGCGCAGGACAGCTCCAACAAGATCGTCGGTGACTCGACCCCGCAGGTGCAGGCCACCGGTGACGGTCAGATCCGGATCCAGGTCAGCGCGAACGAGAAGGTGTCCGCGGACGACTTCACCAAGCAGCTCTCCACCGACCTGGACATCCCGGCGAGCAACATCAACGCCCAGGTGGTCGGCCCGAGCTGGGGTCACGAGATCTCCCAGAAGGCGCTGCTCGGCCTGATCGTCTTCATGGTCCTGGTGACGCTCTACCTGGCGGTCGCGTTCGAGTGGCAGATGGCGGTGGCCGCCCTGGTCGCGCTGATCCACGACCTCGTGATCACCATCGGCGTCTACGCCCTGGTCGGCTTCGAGGTCACCCCGGGCACCGTGATCGGCTTCCTGACGATCCTCGGCTACTCGCTCTACGACACGGTCGTCGTCTTCGACACCGTGCGCGAGAACACCAAGGACCTGGAGAAGCAGAACAAGCTCACCTACAGCGAGGCGGCCAACGCGGGCCTCAACCAGACCCTGGTGCGTTCGCTGAACACCACCGTGGTCGCGCTGCTGCCGGTGGCCGCGCTGCTCTTCATCGGTGGCGGCCTGCTCGGCGCCGGCACGCTGAACGACATCTCGCTCGCGCTCTTCGTGGGTCTGTCCGCCGGTGCCTACTCCTCGATCTGCGTCGCCACCCCGCTGCTGGCGCAGCTCAAGGAGCAGACCCCGCAGATGCGGGCGCTGGCCAAGCGGGTCGCCCAGCGGCGTGCCGCGGACGCCAAGGCGGCCGCGCTCGCTCCGCAGGACGCGTCCGACGGCCTGGCCGGGGACGAGGACGACGAGCAGGCCGACGGCCTCTCGGCCGGCCTGGTCGGCCAGCGCAACCAGCCGGTGAGCCGGGCCCGCGGCAAGGGCCGTCCCTCCGGAAAGCGCTGAGGAGCGTTCCATGACCGACACCGCACTCGCCGACCTGCTGAACAGCCGGATCCGCGACGTCCCCGACTATCCGAAGCCGGGGGTGCTGTTCAAGGACATCGCCCCGCTGCTCGCCGACGCCGAGGCCTTCGCGGCGCTCACCCGGGCGCTGGCGGAGCGGGCCAGGGAGCTCGGGGCGACCAAGGTGGTCGGCCTGGAGGCGCGCGGCTTCGTGCTGGCGGCCCCGGCGGCCTTCGCGGCCGGGCTCGGCTTCGTGCCGATCCGCAAGAAGGGCAAGCTGCCCGGCGAGGTCTTCCAGCAGTCCTACGACCTGGAGTACGGCTCGGCCACGCTGGAGGTGCAGTGCGACGCCTTCGAGCCTGGTGAGCGGGTGCTGGTGGTGGACGACGTGCTGGCCACCGGCGGCACCATCGCGGCCTCGCTGGACCTGGTCCAGCGGACCGGGGCGGAGCTGGTCGGCGTGGTCGTGCTGATGGAGCTGGGCTTCCTGCCCGGCCGTGAGCGGCTCGTCCCGCACCTGGGCGGCGCTCCGCTGGAGACGCTCGTCACGGTCTGAGCCGGTAGCACCCGGCTGAATCGAGAGCGGTGATCACATCTGTGATCACCGCTCTCGGCATGTCAGCCACCGGGCGGCTAAACGTCGGCGCGCCATGCTCGGTACGATGAAGGTTCATCCGGTGCGTACCGAGGAGTGTCCTTGCCCGACGAGGTAGTCCCCACGGCCGAGGCCGCCGCCCCCAGCAATCAGCCCGCGCCTTCGGGGGCCACCCCGGCACGTCCGACCCCGCCCCCTTCGGGCTACGCCCGCGCCGCGGCCGCCGCCGCCCGGGCCGGCTCCTCCTCCGGCGGTATGCGCGCCCGGCTGGCCCGTTTCGGCGGCCAGCGCTCCACGGTGCTCAACCCCGTGCTGGAGCCGCTGTTCCGCACCATCCGGGCGAACGACCCGAAGGCCGACCCGGCGCTGCTGCGCGACATCGAGCGGGCCTACGCGGTCGCCGAGCGCTGGCACCGCGGCCAGAAGCGCAAGAGCGGCGACCCGTACATCACCCACCCGCTCGCCGTGGCCACCATCCTGGCCGAGCTCGGCATGGACGCCGCCACGCTGATGGCCGGCCTGCTGCACGACACCGTCGAGGACACCGACTACGGCCTGGAGACGCTGCGCCAGGACTTCGGCGACTCGGTCGCGCTGCTGGTGGACGGCGTCACCAAGCTGGACAAGGTCAAGTTCGGCGAGGCCGCCCAGGCCGAGACGGTCCGCAAGATGGTCGTCGCGATGGCCAAGGACCCCCGGGTCCTGGTGATCAAGCTCGCCGACCGGCTGCACAACATGCGCACCATGCGTTACCTCAAGCGGGAGAAGCAGGAGAAGAAGGCCCGCGAGACGCTGGAGATCTACGCCCCGCTGGCGCATCGGCTGGGCATGAACACCATCAAGTGGGAGCTGGAGGACCTGGCCTTCGCCATCCTCTACCCGAAGATGTACGACGAGATCGTCCGGCTGGTCGCCGAGCGCGCGCCGAAGCGGGACGAGTACCTGGCGACCGTGATCGACCAGGTGCAGGGCGACCTGCGCGGCGCCCGGATCTCCGCCTCGGTGACCGGCCGGCCGAAGCACTACTACTCGGTCTACCAGAAGATGATCGTCCGCGGTCGCGACTTCGCCGAGATCTACGACCTGGTGGGCATCCGGGTCCTGGTCGACACCGTCCGCGACTGCTACGCGGCGCTCGGCACCATCCACGCGCGGTGGAACCCGGTCCCCGGCCGGTTCAAGGACTACATCGCGATGCCCAAGTTCAACATGTACCAGTCGCTGCACACGACGGTGATCGGCCCCGGCGGCAAGCCGGTCGAGCTGCAGATCCGCACCTTCGACATGCACCGGCGGGCCGAGTACGGCATCGCGGCGCACTGGAAGTACAAGCAGCGCGCGGTGGCCGGCGCCTCCAAGGTGCGCACCGACACCCCGACCCAGGTCCGCAAGGAGGACAAGGCCGGCGCCGTCAACGAGATGGCCTGGCTGCGGCAGCTGCTGGACTGGCAGAAGGAGACCGAGGACCCGAGCGAGTTCCTCGAGTCGCTGCGCTTCGACCTCTCCAACAACGAGGTCTTCGTCTTCACCCCCAAGGGTGACGTCATAGCGCTCCCCGCGGGTGCCACCCCGGTGGACTTCGCGTTCGCCGTGCACACCGAGGTCGGCTACCGCTGCATAGGAGCCCGGGTCAACGGGCGGCTGGTGCCGCTGGAATCGACGCTGGAGAACGGCGACCTGGTCGAGGTCTTCACCTCCAAGGCCGAGGGCGCCGGCCCGTCCCGCGACTGGCTCGGGTTCGTCAAGTCGCCGCGGGCCCGCAACAAGATCCGGGCCTGGTTCTCCAAGGAGCGCCGCGAGGAGGCGATCGAGCAGGGCAAGGAGGCGATCGCCCGCGCGATGCGCAAGCAGGGCCTGCCGATCCAGCGGATCCTGACCGGCGACTCGCTGGTCACGCTCGCGCACGAGATGCGTTACCCCGACATCTCCTCGCTCTACGCCGCGATCGGCGAGGGGCACGTCACCGCGCAGTCCATCGTGCAGAAGCTGGTGCAGGCGCTCGGCGGCGAGGAGAGCGCGTCCGAGGAGTACGCCGAGACGGCCATCCCGACCCAGGACGGCCGGGCGGCCCGCCGCCGGCGCGCCAAGGGCGACCCCGGCGTCATCGTCAAGGGCGTGGACGACGTCTGGGTCAAGCTCTCGCGCTGCTGCACGCCGGTGCCGGGCGACCCGATCGTCGGCTTCATCACCCGCGGCAACGGCGTCTCGGTGCACCGCGCCGACTGCGTCAACGTGGACTCGCTGACCCAGCAGCCGGAGCGGATGATCGAGGTCGAGTGGGCGCCGACCCAGTCCTCGGTCTTCCTGGTCGCGATCCAGGTCGAGGCGCTGGACCGGTCGCGGCTGCTTTCGGACGTCACCCGGGTGCTCTCCGACCAGCACGTCAACATCCTGTCGGCGGCGGTGCAGACCTCCCGCGACCGGGTCGCGATGAGCCGCTTCACCTTCGAGATGGGCGACCCCAAGCACCTGGGGCACGTGCTCAAGGCGGTGCGCGGAGTGGAGGGCGTCTACGACGTGTACCGGGTGACCTCGGCGCGCAAGTAGCCGCACAGCGGCAAACGGATCGGGCCCGGGGGGGGAGGAAAAGAGAGGGAAAACAAAGAAAACCCCCTCCCTTCTCTAACCACAGAAAAAAAAAAAACCAAAAAAAAAAAACCCCCCCCCCCCCCCCCCACACCCCCCCCCCCCCCCCCCCCGGGCCCGATCCTTGTGCGGCTCGAAGAATCAGCCGCTGAACTCCTCCAGGCTCTTCAGCGCCTGGTCGAGCAGCGCCTGCCGGCCCGCCAGCTCGGTCTCCAGCTTCTTGGCCTTGCTCTCGTTGCCGGCCGCGCGGGCCTTGTCGAGGTCGGCCTTCAGCTTGTCGACCGCGCCCTGGAGCAGCCCCGTCATGCCGGCCGCACGGGCCTTGGCCTCCGGGTTGGAGCGCTGCCACTCGGCCTCCTCGGCCTCGCGGATCGCCCGCTCGACCGTGTTCAGCCGGGCGTCGAGCTTCGGCCGGGCGTCGCGCGGCACGTGCCCGATCGCCTCCCAGCGCTCGTTGACCTCGCGCAGCGCGGCCTTGGCGGCCTTTAGGTCGGTGATCGGCAGGATCGCCTCGGCCTCGACGAGCAGGGCCTCCTTGAGCTTCTGGTTCTCGCCCTGCTCGGCGTCGCGCTCGGTGAAGACGGCCGAGCGGGCCTGGAAGAAGACGTCCTGGGCGCCGCGGAACCGCGCCCACAGCTCGTCCTCGGCGTCCCGCTGGGCCCGACCCGCGGCCTTCCACTGCGCCATCAGATCGCGGTAGCGGGCCGCGGTGTCGCCCCACTCGGTGGAGTTCGACAGCGCCTCGGCCTCGGCGACCAGCCGCTCCTTGACCGCCCGGGCCGAGTCACGCTCGGCGTCCAGCTGCGCGAAGTGCGCCTTGCGGTGCTTGGAGAAGACCGAGCGGGCGTGCGAGAAGCGGTGCCACAGCTCGTCGTCGCTCTTGCGGTCGAGTCGCGGCAGGCCCTTCCAGGTGTCCACCAGGGCGCGCAGCCGGTCGCCGGCCTCCCGCCACTGGGTGGACTCGGCGAGCTGCTCCGCCTCGGCGACCAGCGCCTCCTTGGCGGTGCGGGTCTCGTCGGCCGCCTTGGCCCGAGCCGCCTTGCGCTCGACCTGGCGGGACTCGATCTCGCCGGCCAGCGTGTCCAGCCGCTTCGCGAGCGCCTCCAGGTCGCCGACCGCGTGTGCCTCGACGACCTGCGCGCGCAGGTGGTCGAGCGCGGTCTGCGCCTCCTTGGCAGCCAGGTCGGTCTTGCGCACGCGGTGCTCCAGCAGGCCGATCTCGGCGGCCAGGCCCTGGTACTTGCGCTCGAAGTAGGCGAGAGCCTCCTCGGGGGAGCCCGCCTGCCAGGAGCCGACGACGCGTTCGCCCTCGCTGGTCCTGACGTAGACGGTCCCCTGCTCGTCGACACGGCCCCACGGGTCGCTGCTCACAGCGCCTCCTCCACATGACGTCCCGCCCACGGCCTCGTGGTGCGGGTCCGTCGTCCACAGTTGAATGTGCGGCGGACCGATGGCCCGCCGTCCTTGCCCGCCCGATCTGTTCGGCTGCCGTGGGTGACGGCGGTCGGGTCAAGGCACCCTATACAACAGCAACATAGGCGACCAGGCCCGGTGCTGTCCGCATCCGGGCCGGGCCGATTTCGCGCGGTCAGTCCTTGGTGGCGGTGACCTTGTTGAAGACCACGTTCGCGTTCGGCGCACCGTCGCCGGTGCCGCCCTGGACGCCGCCGGCGGCGATGTTGTTCAGCACGTCCATGCCGCCGGTGATCTTGCCGAACGGGATGTAGCTCGGGTCCAGCTGGGTGTCCTTGTAGACCAGGAAGAACTGGCTTCCGTTGGTGTTCTTACCGGAGTTGGCCATCGCGACGGTGCCGGCCGGGTAGGTCGCGCCGGTCAGGTTCTCGTCGGGGAACTTGTAGCCCGGACCACCGGTGCCGGTGCCGGTCGGGTCACCGCACTGCAGGACGTAGATGCCCTCGGTGGTGAGGCGGTGGCACTTCACGTGGTCGAAGAAGTTCTGCCCGGCCAGGAAGACGAAGGAGTTCACCGCGTGCGGCGCCTTCGAGGGGTCCAGCTGGAGCGTCACGTTGCCGCAGCTGGTGTCCATCTGGACGGTGTAGGTCGACTTGGTGTCCACCGTCATGGCCGGCTCGGCCGGCCACTGCTTGCCGTTCGGCTGGCCCGGCTGCGGCGTGGTGCAGCCCTTGACCGCCACCGGGCTCGGTGCGGCGCTGCTCGGCACCGCCGCGGTCGGCGCGGTGTCGGCGCTCGCGGTGCTCTTCTTGTCCGAGGAGAAGACGCCGGCGGCGGCGGAGGAGACGCCGCCGATCACGACGAGCGCGAGCACGCCGCCGACGATGGCGTTGCGGCGCTTCGCCTTGGCCGCGGCCTGGACGCGGTTCTCCTGCTGGCGCTCGTACTTCTCGCGGGCGAGCTGCCGTCGCCGCTGTTCGCTGCTGACCACCGGCCGTGTCTCCTAGGTGTTTCGACTGCGTCTTGAGTCAGGTTCTTCGTCGTTCGGGGGTTTGGGCGCCGTACAGGCGCCCCGCGGATCATCGCACCCCATGGCCGCCAAGTGTAGGGACCCGGTCCCTGAGAACTCGATGAAGCGCGCATGGCGGCGATCACGAACGAACCGCTCGGCGCCGCGCCCCCTATCTGGTTCGCGACCGGTGCCTTACCGCCGGTAGGCTGCACCGAAGACTTTCCACGCCCCGTTCGACCGATTGAGGACTGCCGTGTTCATCGCCGGATTTCCCGCCGGAGCCTGGGGCACCAACTGCTACCTGGTCGCGCCGGCCGCCGGCGAGGAGTGCGTGATCGTCGATCCCGGGCACCAGGCGGCCGAGGGCGTCGAGACGATGATCCGCGAGCACGGCCTGAAGCCGGTCGCGGTGGTGCTCACGCACGGGCACATCGACCACGTCGCCTCGGTGGTCCCGATCTGCGGCGCCAGGGACGTCCCGGCGTACATCCACCCGGACGACCGGTTCATGCTGACGGATCCCGAGAAGGCGCTGGGCCGGGCGATCGGCCAGCAGTTGCTCGGCGAGCTGACCATCGGCGAGCCGTCCGACCTGCGCGAGCTGACCGACGGCTCGGTGCTGGAGCTGGCGGGGCTGCGGATGACCGTCGACCACGCGCCGGGCCATACCGGGGGGTCGGTGACGTTCCGGACGCCCGCCACCGAGGAGATCCCTCCGGTTCTCTTCTCGGGCGACCTGCTCTTCGCCGGCTCCATCGGGCGCACGGACCTCCCGGGCGGCAACCATGCCGCGATCATGCAGTCGCTGGCCCGGGTCTGCCTGCCCCTCGACGACGCCACCGTGGTGCTGTCCGGCCACGGCGCCCAGACCACCATCGGCAAAGAGCGCGCCACCAACCCCTACCTCAGGCAAGCGGCCGGGGCGTTGGCCTCCCTGGACTCTTTTGGGCCCTCCGCGCCGCAACGAGGAATGTGACGGAAGAGAAGTTGAACGCCTTCACCGCCCCCAAGGGCACCTACGACCTGCTCCCGCCCAGCTCCGCGACCTTCCTGGCGGTGCGTCAGGCGCTGGCCGCCCCGCTGCGCCGGGCCGGCTACGGCTACATCGAGACCCCGGTCTTCGAGGACACCAAGCTCTTCTCCCGCGGTGTCGGTGAGTCCACCGACATCGTCACCAAGGAGATGTTCACGCTCACCCAGCGTGGCAAGGAAGAGCTCGCGCTGCGCCCCGAGGGCACCGCCTCGGTGGTCCGCGCGGTACTGGAGGCCAACCTGCACAAGCAGGGCAACCTGCCGGTCAAGCTCTGGTACTCGGGCTCGTTCTACCGCTACGAGCGCCCGCAGAAGGGCCGCTACCGCCAGTTCGCCCAGGTCGGCGCGGAGGCGCTCGGCGCCGAGGACCCGGCGCTGGACGCCGAGCTGATCATCCTGGCGGACGACGCGTTCCGCTCGCTCGGCCTGCGCGACTACAAGCTGCTGCTGAACAGCCTGGGTGACAAGCAGTGCCGCCCGGTCTACCGCGCCGCGCTGCAGGACTTCCTGCGCGACCTGGACCTGGACGAGGACACCCGCCGCCGCGCCGAGATCAACCCGCTGCGGGTGCTCGACGACAAGCGCGAGGCCGTGCAGGCCCAGCTGACCGGCGCGCCGATGCTGCGCGACTACCTCTGCGAGGACTGCAAGGCCTACGACGAGCAGGTCCGCCAGCTGCTCGCCGCGGCCGGCGTCGCCTTCGTGGACGACCCGAAGCTGGTCCGCGGCCTGGACTACTACACCCGCACCACGTTCGAGTTCGTGCACGGCGGCCTCGGCGCGCAGTCCGCGATCGGCGGCGGCGGGCGCTACGACGGGCTCTCCGAGATGCTCGGCGGCCCGGCGCTGCCCTCGGTCGGCTGGGGCCTGGGCGTGGACCGCACCTACCTCGCGCTGGAGGCCGAGGGCGTCGTCCTCGACGTTCCGGCGACCACCTCGGTCTACGCCGTGGCGCTGAGCGAGGAGGCCAAGAGCATCCTGTTCGCCAAGGTGACCGAGCTGCGCCGGGCCGGCGTGGCCACCGACCTCGCCTTCGGCGTCAAGGGCATCAAGAACGCCATGAAGTCCGCCGACCGGTCCGGGGCCCGCTTCGCCGTGATCGCCGGTGAGCGCGACCTGGCCGAGGGCGTCGTCCAGCTCAAGGACATGTCGACCGGCGAGCAGGTCCCCGTCGCCCTCGACGCACTCGTCACCACCCTGAAGGAGAAGCAGCTGTGATCCGCACGCACGACGCGGGCACGATCCGCGCGGAGCACGCCGGAACGACCGTCACCCTGGCCGGCTGGGTCGCCCGCCGCCGCGACCACGGCGGGGTGGCCTTCATCGACCTGCGCGACGCCTCCGGCACCGTGCAGATCGTGGTCCGCGACCTCGATTCGGTGCACGGCCTGCGCGCCGAGTACTGCGTCAAGGTGGTCGGCGACGTCCGGATCCGCCCCGAGGGCAACGAGAACCCGGACATCCCGACCGGCGCCGTCGAGATCGTGGTCACCTCGATCGAGGTGCTCTCCGAGGCCGCGCCGCTGCCGTTCCAGGTCGCCGAGTACGAGCCGGGCACGGTCAACGAGGAGGTCCGGCTGCGCTACCGCTACCTGGACCTGCGCCGCGAGGGCCCGGCTCGCGCGCTGCGCCTGCGCTCCAAGGTGAACAACATCATCCGCCGGGTGATGGAGGAGAGCGACTACCTCGACATCGAGACGCCGTACCTCACCCGTTCCACCCCCGAGGGCGCCCGCGACTTCCTGGTGCCGGTCCGGCTCCAGCCCGGTCACTGGTACGCGCTGCCGCAGTCCCCGCAGCTGTTCAAGCAGCTGCTGATGGTGGCCGGCATGGAGCGCTACTACCAGATCGCCCGTTGCTTCCGCGACGAGGACTTCCGCGCGGACCGCCAGCCGGAGTTCACCCAGCTCGACGTCGAGGCCTCGTTCGTCGACCAGGAGGACGTGCTGGCGCTCGGTGAGAAGATCATCGGCGCGATCTGGCGCGAGGTGCACGGCTACGAGATCCCCAACCCGCTGCCGCGGATGTCCTACGCCGACGCGATGAACCGCTACGGCTCGGACAAGCCGGACGTCCGCTTCGGCCAGGAACTCACCGACCTGACCGAGTACTTCAAGGGCACCGAGTTCCGGGTCTTCCAGGCGCCGTACGTCGGCGCCGTGGTCATGCCCGGCGGCGCCTCGCAGCCGCGCAAGGCGCTCGACGCCTGGCAGGACTGGGCGAAGGCGCGCGGCGCGCGCGGCCTGGCCTACGTCGTCATCGACGCCGAGACCGGCGAGCTGCGCGGTCCGGTCGCCAAGAACCTCAACGCCGAGCACCTGGCCGGCCTCGCGGCCGCCGCGGGCGCCAAGAACGGTGACGCGATCTTCTTCGCGGCGGGCAAGAAGACCGCCTCGCAGGAGCTGCTCGGCGCCGCCCGCCTGGAGATCGGCCGCCGCTGCGAGCTGATCGACGAGTCCAAGTGGGCCTTCCTCTGGGTCGTGGACTTCCCGATGTTCGAGCCGATCGAGGACGACAAGGGCGAGTTCCAGGGCTGGCACGCGGTGCACCACCCGTTCACCGCGCCGACCGCCGAGTCGCTGGCCAGCTTCGACACCGACCCGGGCAACGCGCTCTCCAACGCCTACGACCTGGTGCTCAACGGCTCGGAGCTGGGCGGCGGTTCGATCCGTATCCACCAGCGGGACGTGCAGAAGCGGGCGTTCGACGCGATCGGCCTCTCCGAGGAGGAGGCGGCCTCGCAGTTCGGCTTCCTGCTCGACGCGTTCAACTACGGCCCGCCGCCGCACGGTGGCATCGCGCTCGGCCTGGACCGGGTCGTCACGCTGCTCGGCGGCTACGACACGATCCGCGACGTCATCGCGTTCCCGAAGACGTCCACCGGCGGCGACCCGCTGACCGGCGCGCCGACCCCGATCACGCCGGCGCAGCGCCGCGAGGCCGGTGTCGACGCCAAGCCCCGTCTGAAGGACGAGGCCAAGTCGGAGGCTCCGCAGGAGTCCTGACGATCAGTCAGTCGTGAACCAGCTCCGGCCGGTGCGCACCCCGCGCACCGGCCGGAGCGCTTGTGTGGGCATCCCGCCCGTCCGTCCGTACCGGCGTCCGTACCGGAACCCGTCCACAAGGGAGTGGGCCCCATGAAGCTGCGGATCAGAGTCGAGGACCCGTCCGACGCACCCGCGACCAGGCGGGTGCACATGGCGGCCTTCCCCGGCCCGGAGGAGGCCGACCTGGTGGACGCGCTGCGCCACGACCCGGCCTGGCTGCCCGCGCTCTCGCTGGTCGCGACGGACCCCGGCGGACTGGTCGTCGCCCACGCGCTGCTCACCCGGCTGCGGGTCGGCGGCGGCGAGGCGCTGGCGCTGGCCCCGGTCGCGGTGGCCCCGGAGTGGCAGCGCCGTGGCGTCGGCGAACGGCTTGTCCGTGCCGCGCTGGCCGCCGCCGAACAGGAGGGGGAGCGGCTCGTGGTGGTCCTCGGTGATCCCGGCTACTACGGCCGCTTCGGCTTCGTCCCGGCGGCCCGGCACGGCGTGACCGGACCGTACGAGGTGCCCGAGGAGGTCTTCCAGGCCCTCCCACTGCCCGGCTACGACGGCACCCCGACCGGGCCGTGCGAGTACCCGGAGCCGTTCGACGGAGTCTGACGGCCCGGCCGGGGTCCGCCGGTGTGGCGTCAGGCCTGAGAGGGCGTCAGAGTCCCGGCCTTCGCCGCACCGGAAGTCGTGGTCGCCGACGTTGCGGTCGCCGACGTCTGCTTCTGTGCCTGCGCGTGCGCCTTTGCCTGCTCCTGCTCCTGCGCCTGCTCCTCGCGGCGGGCGGAGCGGCCCGGGGTGGCTGCCATCACCGAGGAGCCGATCATGATCAGTGCGAAGCTCCACAGGCCCATGGTGAAGATGATCATGCCGTGCAGTGCGACGTCCATCGCCAGCCCGACCTTGCGCCAGCGGTCCGAGGAGAGCAGGCAGACCGCGATGGCGATCTCGATCACCAGCGCTCCCCAGGTCATCGAGGCGATGATCACGGAGTTCTTGGAGACCGCCAGCAGCAGCGGGGCGAGTGGCTTGGCGGCGCCGAACATGTTGTCGCGCAGCACGTAGTACTCGGCGGTCCCGTTCGCCCAGTCGGCGACGCCGAACTTGCTGATCGCGCTGTCCAGGTAGATGTACGCCAGCTGCAGCCGGATCGCGAGGAAGGCGGCGAAGGAGACCGCACGCCAGGCCGGTGAGGCCGCGCTGGTCGCCGGCTGCCAGTGCCAGGTGCGGTCGTCGGCCAGCCCGATCGGGACCATCAGCAGCGAGACGATCAGCCCGATCGACTCACCGCCGTCGGGCAGCGAGATGCTGGTCGCGATCGAGAAGACGGCCCAGAGCTGCGGCAGCACCGTCCAGCGCGGCCGGTAGCCGCTCGCGGCGGCCGCCAGGATGACGACCAGCAGCCAGCGCGGCCACTCCGCGCCGATCGAGTCATGGCCGATGCAGAAGGCGGAGATCGTGTCGATCGAGCCGCACTTGGGCCCGTTGCCCATCCCGAGCACCGGGACCAGCAGCGCCTTGGACGGGGTCAGCAGCACCACGGTCAGCTCGGCGAAGCAGACCAGCGAGCGGCCGATGCCGAACCACCGGTTGCGGGCGTCGAAGCGGTGCAGGTGCCGGTCGAGACCACCGGCCAGCGAGTCGAGGGCGGTCAGCGCACGCATGCCACGTCCACGTGGGCGACCCGGACGACCCGGTTCTCGTACGACACGATGTTTCGGTACCCCCAGGGCACGGTCTTCTCCTCGGTCAGGAAGGTGTCACCGCAGACGGTCGGGACCGGGCTGTCGTTCTCGATCCGCTGGGCCGGCGTGGCCGCGGCGTCCTGCAGGCAGCCGGCGAGCAGGCCGGAACACGTCGCCCAGTCGGTGGCCGCACTGTTGACGAAGCCGAGTTCGGGCCCCTGCGCCCGCTGCTCGCGGGACAGCCCGAAATAGTTCGAGGCATTCGCCTGCGGAGTGCGCAGCAGGCTGCGGGTGTGCGTGCCGTCGAACGCGTAGACGCCGAGCTTGCTGGTTTCCGGATTCTTCGTGAAGAATGCCCAGTCCTGCGGGGCGATGGCATTGAAGAAAGTCCTGGCGCCGGCCGAATGGCGGCTGCTCAGGACATTGCTGGGAATGGTGTAGAAGAGCGAGACGAGCAGAAATCCGAAGATTACCGCGCAGCTGGCGGAGAATATCGCCAACTGCCGTCGGGCGGCCCGGGTCGGTGTCGGTGACAGCAGCCCGGCGGTGACATTGGTGCTGGCCATGAACGGGTCCCTGGTAGGTGGGGGCGTTTTCCGGTCGGGCGCCGGTCGGGCGCGCCGTAATCGGGGTCGGGAACGGTGTCCCGCCGAGCCGCGGTCTCGGCGGGACACCATTGGTTGCGGCGCTACTGCGTCACTGCGTTACCGCGTCACAGGTTCGAGGAGACCGACGCGACCAGGCCGTCCGTGTCCAGGCTGTTCTGCGCCGTCAGGTCGTAGCTGTAGGCGACGACGAACACGGCCGCGACCTCGGAGGCGACCGAGACGTTCGCGACGACCGAGACGTTGGCCGCGACGACCACGTTGGCCCACAGCTTCAGGAAGCCGTCCGGGCGGACCACGTTCGCGTCAACGGTGTTCGACGCCGTGCTGGTCTTCGTCAGGTACTGCTTCATGTCGCTGTTCAGCCGCTGGATCCCGTTCTGCACCACGAACGGGTCCTTGGCCTGGATGGCCTCGGTGACCTCGTTGTGGTAGGCGGGGTCGATGACCGTCAGCTGCTTGGCGAGGTAGTCCTCCTGCGCGGCAGTCACCGTGGTGGTGGCCACGCCCGGGTGCTGGGCCTTGATCTCCTTGGCCAGCGCGGGGTGCTCCTCGGCGGCCCGGCCGTTCGCGAAGAGCAGTACGCCGAGCACCTCACCGTCGGTGTACGAGCCCGTGTGGGCCTTGGTGACGGTCGCGGTGGCCGGCTTGGCGACCTGCGCCGGGGCGGCGGCCATCGCGGTCCCGGCGATGCCGAGGGCCAGGCCGGCCGCGACGGTGGCAGAGACCAGTGAACGAGTCTTCAGATTCATCTTGATCCCACTCACATTCGTGTGAAGGTCGATGGTGGTGAGGGATATCCGGGCGCGCCCGATACCGACGGGAGTTCACCGGCAGCGGGAGTGCTGCGGGAACCCGCGTCCGTGGCCGGACCGAATATCCCGGGGAACGTCACAGCGTGCATGCTGCGCGCGGCGTGCGTACGTGTCGGTGGCGCCCAATGGTTGGTGCACCCCGCAGACGGTCGAAGTGCTCGCGTCCGAGCCTTGGAATCGTCTGCCTTCCCCGTGTGCCGGTGACGTGATCACCGGCGGAATTCATCATGCAGTGGCCTGGTCGGAGCGTCAACGACTATCGGACGCAGTATCGGAGGGCGGGGGGAGTGGGCGGACTTCGGCACGTTGACAAAATGTCATGGGGCGCCGGATGGAGCGTGGTCGAATGGCGCCGTGTGGCATTCTTGGCGTGCCATCGGTCCGTCGTCGCCCGGCTCCGAAAGGGACAATTCGATGAACACCGCAGGACACAGCACCGAGGCCGTCGTGGTCGGCTCCGGCCCGAACGGACTGGCCGCCGCGGTCGAGCTGGCCGGTGCCGGCCTGCGGGTCACCGTGCTGGAGGCGGCGGCCGAGATCGGCGGCGGTACCCGGACCAGCGAACTGACCCTCCCCGGCCTGCTGCACGACCACTGCGCCGCCGTGCTGCCGCTCGGGCCCGGATCGCCGTTCCTGCGCGGGCTCGGCCTCGAGCGTCACGGTGTCCGCTGGTGCTACCCGGAGGTGGACCTGGCGCACCCGCTGGACGCCGGACCGGCCGGCGCGCTCTACCGCTCGCTGGAGCGCACCGCCGAGGCGCTCGGCCCCGACGGGCCCGCCTGGCGCGCGCTCTTCGAGCCGCTCGGCGCGCACTTCGACGAGCTCGCTGAGGACCTGCTCGGCCCGGTGCTGCGGGTGCCGCGCCACCCGGTCCGCCTCGCCGGCTTCGGCGCGCGGGCGCTGCGCGGCGTGGGCGGGGTGGCCCGCCGGCTGTACACGCCGGCCGCCCGCGCGCTCTTCGCCGGGATGGCCGCGCACGCCTTCCACCCGCTGGAGCGGCCGCTCTCCGCCGCCTCGGTCGGCCTGATGCTCGGCGCCTCGGCGCACCGCCACGGCTGGCCGGTGGCGGCCGGCGGCACCAGGACGGTGACCGACGCGCTGGCCGCCGTGCTGCGCGAACGCGGCGGCCGCATCGAGACCGGGGTGCGGGTCCGCTCGCTGGCCGAACTGCCGCCGGGCGCCGTGGTGATGCTGGACGTCTCGCCGCGCGCGGCGCTGGCGATCGCGGGGGACCGGCTGCCGCCGCGGGTCCGCCGGGCGTACGCGCGCTGGCAGCACGGGCCGGGCGCGTTCAAGCTCGACCTGGCCGTCGAGGGGCACCTGCCCTGGCGTGACCCGGCCTGCGCCCGGGCCGGGACGGTGCACCTGGGCGGCACGCTGGCCCAGGTCGCGCACGCGGAGCGCGAGATCCACGGCGGCCGGATGCCCGAACGGCCGTTCGTGCTGGTCGGCCAGCAGTACCTGGCCGACCCGTCCCGCTCGCGGGGCGACCTGAACCCGGTCTGGGCCTACGCGCACGTCCCGGCCGGCTACTCCGGCGATGCGACCGAGGCGATCCTGGGTCAGATCGAGCGGTTCGCCCCGGGCGCGCGCGAGCGGATCGTGGCTCAGGCGACCCGCTCCGCGCCCGAGTACGCCGCCTACAACGAGAACTTCGTCGGCGGCGACATCATCGGCGGCGCCAACACTCCCTGGCAGTTGGTCGCCCGCCCGCGCCTGGTCCCCGACCCGTACTGGACCGGCGTCCCCGGCGTCTACCTCTGCTCGGCCGCCACCCCGCCGGGCGCCGGCATCCACGGCATGTGCGGCCACCACGCCGCCCGCTCGGCACTGCGCCGGCTGGGCGGCTGATCCCTCCCCGGCCGCCGCGCCGAGCCGCCGTTTCGTCCCCCGCGACCTAACGTGACTGCTCATCAGCCACCGTTCGGCCCGCCCCCAGGAGACGCCACGTGACCGACGCGCCCGCCCAGCAACCCCGCCTTGCGAAGTCGCTGTACGAGGCCGAACTCCTGCGCCTGCAAGGCGAGCTGGTGAAGCTCCAGGCGTGGGTACAGCTCGAACGCGTCCGGCTGGTGGTCGTCTTCGAGGGCCGGGACGCCGCCGGCAAGGGCGGCGCGATCAAGCGGGTGACCGAGTTCCTCAACCCGCGCGTCGCCCGGATCGCCGCGCTGCCGGCCCCGACCGAGCGCCAGCGCGGCCAGTGGTACTTCCAGCGCTACGTGGAGCAGCTGCCGGCCGCCGGCGAGATCATCCTGTTCGACCGCAGCTGGTACAACCGGGCGGGCGTCGAGCGGGTGATGGGCTTCTGCACGGAGGAGGAATACCGCCAGTTCCTCCAGCAGTGCCCGACCTTCGAACGGATGCTCATCGAGGCGGGCATCGTGCTGCGCAAGTACTGGTTCTCGGTGAGCGACAAGGAACAGGAGCGCCGGTTCCAGGCCCGCCTCGCCGATCCGATGCGCCGCTGGAAGCTCTCCCCGATGGACACCGAGTCGATCAGCCGGTGGGAGGACTACTCGCGGGCCAAGGACGAGATGTTCGTCCAGACCGACATCACCGAGGCCCCGTGGAACGTGGTCGAGAGCGACGACAAGCGCCGCGCCCGGATCAACATGATCGCCCACCTGCTCTCCACCATCCCCTACGAGGACGTGACCAAGCCCCCGGTCGCCCTGCCGCCCCGCCCGCCGTCCAAGGGCTACCAGCGCCCGCCGCGCGACCTGCAGAAGTACGTGCCGGACCACGCGGCGAAGCTGGAGGGCAAGAAGAGGAAGCAGGAGAAGAAGGCGAAGAAGTAGGGGGGCGTCGTGCGCCTGGAATCGCGTCGTCACCGCAAGCACCAGAAGCCGGCCACCGGATCGACCTGGTGGGCCCCGGCGGCCCGTGGCTGGTGGATCGCGGTCCTGTTCGCCGTCGGATCGCTGCTGTTCGCGCTCGGCTCGGTCTCCGGCTACGCCGACGCGGTCGGAGCCCGCGGGGACACGATCACCTACTTCATCGGCTCCCTCTTCTTCACCTCGGCCTCCTTCCTCTGCTACCGCGAGACGGTCGATGCCGCCTCACCGGCGCAGAACCCCCACCACCGGCGCTTCTTCACCTGCCAGCCCCGCCGGATCGACTGGTGGTCCACCGCGATCCAGCTGGCCGGAACCCTGTACTTCAACATCAGCACCGGGCTCGCCATGGCCGACAACCTCTCCGCCCCGGCCGCCCACCAGCACGTCTGGCGACCCGATGCGATCGGCTCCGTCTGCTTCCTGGTGGCCAGCCTGCTGGCTTGGTACGAGACGTGCCACGGCTGGCTCGCCTGGCACCCCCGGTCCTGGGCGTGGTGGATCACACTGGCCAACCTGATCGGGTCCATCGCCTTCGGCATCTCGGCGGTGGCCGGCTACATCAACCCGATCACCGGCCAGGTGCACGACATCGACCGGGCCAACACGCAAACACTGATCGGCGCGGTGTGCTTCCTCGTCGGCGCCGTCCTGCTGCTCCCCGAACGCACCGAGGAGTCCGGTGACTGAGCGACAGGCGGCTTGTGCTCCGCACCTCTTGCCACTGAGACCGGGTGGCTCCTCGATTGCTTCACAAGGCACTGTCACACCGGCAGGTCACACTTCAGCGTATGGGTATCAGATCGGATCTCTCGCTGGAACTGCAGCTCAGGTACGTTCACGAGCAGGCGGCGAACGACGAGGTGAAGCGAGCGGTCACCTCCGTGCTCCAGCACATGAGCACTGGACGCGGCGGCCACCGCAGGGGTGGGAAGGTGCTCGTGCAACTCCTGGCAGAGGCGCGCGGGTGCGCTGCCTCGGTCGGTGAGTGGGAGGTTGTGCGGCTGCTGCATGACTCCCTGGACTACGCCGAGGAACGGATCCTGCAGCCGGAGTTCGACGAGAGATACCGGCTCTTTCAAGACGGCATACGCAACCAACGGCTGCGACGGTCTGTGGCGAGCATGCTTGAGAACAACTACAAGTACGTCGCCGAAGCCGGGCGCGAGTTCCTGGACCAGCACCCCGGTGCAGATGTGGATGATCTGCTGGCCTATATCAACACGCTCAGCCATGACGCGCGGTATCTCGTAGCGCCGGAAGGTCGGCCGGCGCGCTACTCGCTCCTCCGCGGCCGGGCGGAGAGGATGGTGTGGCTGGAGCGGGTGCTTCAGGAGCGGATCGATATCGAAGACCCGGCGGAGGCCGCTCAGCGGATTGCCGCCTCGCCAGAGGCGTTGGCGCTCCTCGCCGCTGATCCAGATGGCCAGATGATCCTCCGGGCGGCACAGCTTCAGCAGCGCTCGGCCCGTCTGGCCACCCTGTGCAAAGTGGCTGAGGACAGAACAGCCACAGAGTCGGACCTACAGCGGGCGCTGGAGGGGCAGCACTGGATCTTCGGTGGGCGTTTTATTGGGGAAGCTGCTCAGCGCAGGTTGGTGCCCGGTGACGAGGTCGACATTCCTCTGATCCGCGGTGATGGAAGTCTTCACATCGTCGAGTTGAAGCGAGCCATGAGCATGAACGGTTCGCTGGTGAAGCGATATCGCGGAGCATGGGTGCCTACCGCTGAGGTGCACGACGCAGTCGGCCAGGCAGTCAACTACCTTGTCGGGCTGGATGAGAACCGCCAGCAGATCTTCGAGGACTTCGGCATCGAGACACGCCGAGCAAGCGCCATCGTTCTGATCGGCCATCCAGCCGTCCAGCCGAGCGTGCCGGAGCGGGAGATCAACGAAGCGCTCAGGACATTCAACACGCACGTGAACCGTGTCGAGGTCATCACGTACAAGGAGCTCATCGACAACGCCAGACGTTCCCTGGGGGACCTCCCCGACGCTTAGTCGCCGCATTGACGGAGGACTGACCGACAGGCGGCCCCGACCAACGCTGTGGTCGGGGCCTCGACATGCTTTCCAATTCTCCCGAATGCTGTCCATCGCGGTTCGCAGACGTTCACACTTAGCTGGCAGGAACCGATGTGGACCGGAACCCCGTTAAAGCCGCACTGGAGAACGGTCAGGAGGATGACGGAACCGCTCACGATCAGGCCCGCCGCCTTCGCGGAGCCGAGATCCTTGACCTGTTCTGCGGTATCAGTTCACGAAGATTTCGGAAGTGGCAGCCACATCGTTCGTGATGACGGTCAGAACACCGGCGCCTGTGAACGAACCGGAGAGTTCGTAGCACGTGGAATGCGTGGTACTGAGATACTGATCACGCAGCTCCGCGCCGATCTTGCCGTCGAAGTCGTGGCAGTAGTCCTCCACAAAAACCCCATTATCGAGGCCATTCATGGACTCGGCTACCTGGTAGTAGTTCGTCTTTCGATACATCTCATGACGCCACACATCACGGCCGTACGTCTTGAGGAGACGCATGTCGCAGTAGATCGAGCACGGGTCTGGGAACAGGCTCGCACCATTCGCTCGGGAGCCGCTGCTGTCGCGGTAGACGAACAGCAGGTTGCGAATGAGTAAGCCCATTCGTGGCAGGCGCACGGTATTGATGCCGTTGGCTACGTTGATGGTGTTCTTGGACCAGTACGATATGGTGCCGATCGCTGGGGGCTGCTGCGCGGTGGGAGCGCCGTTGAGATCAGTCTGCTGGGGCTGGCTCCACGTCTCGAGGTGTGCACGGATCCGCACAATCGGGAGGGTAGTCGGAGCGGTGCCGTAGGGGGTTGAGCCGGATGCCAGGGTGATGCGTAGCATCCACGGGGACGCGGAATTCATATTGGGCAGGGCACCCAGTGCGCTACGCGCTGATATTTCCACGGGAATGCGCAAGCAGAACCGAAAGCTGCCGCCGGTTGGGGCCACTGCTGAATACATTGGCGACGCCTTCGGATCTGAGTTCGCACCGGTTACTCCACCCCACTTGTTGATGAGGTATAGGTCATAGCCACTTAAAGGCCCGACCACCGGGGAGCCATTGGCATCAATGAGCGTGATCTCTGAGATAACATTCCATGGTGAGTCCTCGGAAGTAGTGACGCCGGTACCGGTGCCGCCAGTCGCGTGCACGTCCAGGATGATGCTGCGGAGGAAGCCGTATGGAGGCAAGTCCCAGGAACCCATGGCCGCTGAGCTTGTGCCCAGCGTCTGTGTTGCATCGAACATGGGCTCGATGTGTTCGTGGCTGGCCCGGGTGAACGGGGCCAGCATCGTGGGCCGTTGTGTCTTCCGGCCGGTGATGGCCGGTGGCACTGCGTTTGTTGCTGCGGTCTCGGAAATTTCGGATACTCCTTTGTTCTAGTAGATGAAGGCCATGGCTTGGCCCACCTTGTTGTCGCTCGTGTAGGCCTCCACAGTGCTCCAGAGGAATCCGAAGACGGGTCGCGGTCCGTCACTTAAAATGGGACGCGAGACGAAAACGACTGATCGAGCATGCCATGAAGATGCTCGGGGGCTGACTGGGTGCGGAGGACTTGGCTGGCCTCAGTCGAAGGCGGGCTTAAGCTATTTCCGTCTCGTCCAACTCGCGGCGCGGTAATAGTTCTGCTACTTCCCGGATGATCTCCTCTGGCACCTCGGACCGCCCTTCCGGGCGGAGCGGCCGGATCCTGTGTGTCGGGCGAGGGTGATGCGCCCGCCGAAGGTGACGTCGGTCGTGGTGGCTTGGCCGAAACGGATCGGGCCGACGGCCGCCCGGGTCAGCATCTGACGGCAGCTGGGAGTCCTGCAACAGGGCAACGGCCTTTTTGGCCCGCCTTCCTGACTTCCTATCAGAAGTGAGTCGGTGCCGGCGAGGGGATGCGTCAGAGGATCAGCAGGGTCGGCCGGCCGGCCGCGCTCTCGCGGCCGGCGCGGTCGATCGCGGTGGCCGCGTACCAGGTGCCCGGCGTGCGCGGTGTGCCCGGCGTGTTCGTTGGCGGCTGGTAGTGGTCGGTGGTGAGTGCCGGGAGGAGGGCGGTGAGTCGGGTGGGATCGGGGGAGGGGCTCGGTCCGGGGTAGCTGTCGTACCGGTAGATGCCGTACTGGAACGCCCCGGGTTGGGAGGAGATCCGCAGCGCCCGGTGGCCGTCGGCGAGGTGCAGGGTGGGCGGCGCGGGTGGGGTGCCGCTGGCGAGGCGGGGGAGCAGGGGGAGCAGGGCCGGGCGCTGCCAGTGCTCGGCGGCGAGTTTGCCGATCGCGCCGATCCGGTCGAGCTGGACGGCGCGGGCGCTGAAGAAGATGTCGCCGCCGATGGCGGGCAGGGTGGCGTTGAGCGCGAGGTGGCGGGAGAGTTCGGCGGGGTCCTGCCAGGCGCCCGGGCGGTCGGGGGCGCCGGGGCGGGAGGCGGACTGGCCGATCCAGAGCAGCGCGTCGGTCCCGGCGATCTGTTCGGCCCACCAGGGGGCGAGGACGGCGTAGTCCGCGATGGTGTAGCCGAAGCACCAATAGAGCTGTGGCGCGATGTAGTCGATCCAGCCCTTGCGGGCCCAGCCGAGGGTGTCCGAGTACTGGCTGTCGTAGCTCTGCACGAAGGCGGCGGTGGCGGAGCCGCGCGGGTCGCTGGTCCGGTTCCGCCAGACGCCGAACGGGCTTACGCCGTAGGCCACTTCGGGGCGAGCGGCGCGGACCAGGTCGCGCGTCTCGCGGACCATCAGGTCGATGTTGTGGCGGCGCCAGGCGGCGCGGTCGGTGAACCCCTTCCCGTGGGCGGCGAAGCTCGCGTGGTCGGGGAACGCGTGGTGGGGGAGGGGGTACGGGTAGAAGTAGTCGTCGAAGTGCACGCCGTCGAGGTCGTAGCGCAGCACGGCGTCCATGATCGCCTGCTGCACGAAGGCGCGCACGGCCGGGATGCCGGGGTCGTAATAGAGCTCGCCGTTGTAGCGGACCAGCCAGCCGGGGTTGCGGCGGGCGGGGTGGTCGGGCAGCAGCTTGGCGGGGTCCGGCTGGATCGCCACCCGGAACGGGTTGAACCAGGCGTGGAACGCGAGGCCGCGTTCGTGTGTGGCGCGGACCAGGAACTCCAGCGGGTCCCAGCCCGGGTCCTGGCCCTGCGTGCCGGTCAGCCACTCGGACCACGGCTCGTGGCGTGACGGCCAGAGCGCGTCCGCAGTGGGGCGGACCTGGACGAAGACGGCGTTGAAGCCGATCGCGAGCGCCCGGTCGAGCAGTGCGGTGTAGTCCGCCCGGAGCCGCTCGGGCGACAGCCCGCGGGCGGCCGGCCAGTCGGCGTTGTGCAGCGAGGTGACCCACAGGCCGCGCAGTTGCCGCTTGGGCCGTCCGGCGGAGGGGTCCGCGCTGGTGGGGACGCTCGGCCCGGGGCTGTGGTGCGCTGTGTGCCGTGCGCGCCGGGTGGCACCGACGGTGGCGCAGGCGGCGAGCGCCGCGCCCAGGCCGGACAGCACGTCCCTGCGCGCGGGCCGGCAGCTGGTGGAGCGGTCCATCCGACGTCTCCTGGGGAAGAGGCGGGCAGCCGTTTCTGTCCTGACCCTCGCATACCCTGGCCGGGTGGACGAACCGGACCTCTTCACCGCCGCCGCCGAGGACCGCCAGGCCAGGGAGCCCGGCCGGGCGCCGCTCGCCGTGCGGATGCGCCCGCGCACCCTCGACGAGGTGGCCGGCCAGCGCCAGTTGCTCAAGGACGGCTCGCCGCTGCGCCGGCTGGTGTCGGGCGCCAAGGGGCCGGCGGCGACCAGCTCGGTGATCCTCTGGGGGCCGCCCGGTACCGGAAAGACCACGCTCGCGCACGTGATCAGCCAGGCCGTCGAGGGCCGCTTCGTCGAGCTCTCCGCGATCACCGCGGGCGTCAAGGAGGTCCGCGCCGTGATCGACGGCGCCCGCCGGGCGGTCGGCATGAGCGGCACCGAGACGGTGCTCTTCCTCGACGAGATCCACCGCTTCTCCAAGGCCCAGCAGGACTCGCTGCTGCCCGCCGTGGAGAACCGCTGGGTCACGCTGATCGCCGCGACCACGGAGAACCCGTACTTCTCGGTGATCTCCCCGCTGCTCTCCCGCTCGCTCCTGCTCACCCTCCAGTCGCTCACCGACGAGGACGTCCGCGCGTTGCTGCGCCGGGCCGTCACCGACGATCGCGGTCTGGCCGGGCGGCTCACGGTCAGCCAGGAGGCCGAGGACCACCTGGTCCGGCTCGCCGGCGGCGACGCCCGGCGGGCGCTGACCACGCTGGAGGCGGCGGCCGGTGCGGCGCTGGAGCGCGGCGAGAGCGAGCTGACGCTGGCCACCACCGAGACCGCCGTGAACCAGGCGGCGGTGCGTTACGACAAGGACGGCGACCAGCACTACGACGTGGCGAGTGCGCTGATCAAGTCGATCCGCGGCAGCGACGTGGACGCGACGCTGCACTACCTGGCCCGGATGATCGAGGCTGGCGAGGACCCGCGCTTCATCGCCCGGCGGCTGATGATCTCGGCGAGCGAGGACATCGGCCTGGCCGACCCGACCGCGCTGCCGACCGCCGTCGCCGCCGCCCAGGCGGTCGCGCTGATCGGGTTCCCGGAGGCGCGGATCATCCTCTCGCAGGCGGCGATCGCCCTCGCGCTCGCGCCGAAGTCGAACGCGGCGTACCTCGCGATCGACGCGGCGCTCGCGGACGTGCGCCAGGGGCTGGCCGGGGCCGTCCCGCCGCACCTGCGCGACGCGCACTACGGCGGCGCGGGCAAGCTCGGCCACGGCCAGGGCTACCAGTACCCGCACGACCTGCCAGGCGGGATCGCGGCGCAGCAGTACGCGCCGGACGAGGTGCACGGCAAGGCGTACTACCGGCCGACCCGGCACGGCGCGGAGGCCCGGTACGCGGACACCGTCGAGTGGACCAGGTCCAAGCTCAACGGCGAGTAGCCCGGCCGGTCGACAACCGGCCGACAAGGGGCGGCGCAGAGCGCGGCTGAGCACCCGGTATACTCGATCGAAGTGCCATGTCCCGGGTCCGGCAGCCGCAACGCTGACCGGCCGCACCAGCGGGACGTCGGCCCGCAGCACCCCGCGAGGGGAGCTGCCAGGAGCGTCGCGCACCGTTTCAGGTGTCGCGGGCAGCCCACCACCTCTGCACAGTGGCGGTGGGCCACTCGTGTGCATGCACGCAAGTGCCCGGCCTCGGAGAGCGGCTGATCACCCCCGGGTGGTTTTTCTCCGGACCGCGAGAGGCGACCTCCGTCAACACCTGGTGAAGCCGTATTCGCACACTGAAAGAGGTTTGGTTCCATGGCGAACCAGAAGCGTCCCAAGGTCAAGATCGCGCGTGCCCTTGGCGTGCCGCTGACCCCGAAGTCCGTCAAGTACTTCGAGGCCCGCCCGTACCCGCCCGGCCAGCACGGCCGTGGCCGCAAGCAGAACTCGGACTACAAGGTCCGTCTGCTCGAGAAGCAGCGTCTGCGCGCTCAGTACGACCTGAGCGAGAAGCAGATGGCCCGCGCGTTCGACCGCGCGAAGAAGGCCGAGGGCAAGACCGGTGAGGTGCTGGTCGCCGAGCTCGAGACCCGTCTCGACTCGATGGTGCTGCGTTCGGGCATCGCCCGCACCATCTACCAGGCCCGCCAGATGGTCGTGCACGGTCACATCCAGGTCAACGGCAGCAAGGTCAACAAGCCGTCGTTCCAGATGAAGCCGGGCTACGTCGTCACGGTCAAGGACAAGTCCAAGGAGAAGGTCCCGTTCCAGGTCGCCCGTGAGGGTGGCTACGCGGGCGAGGGCGCGACCCCGAAGTACCTCGAGGTCAACCTCAAGGCGCTGGCCTTCCGCCTGGACCGCCTGCCGCAGCGTCGCGAGGTCCCCGTGATCTGCGACGAGCAGCTGGTCGTCGAGTACTACTCGCGCTGACCCGCGATTCCGCTACCGGGTGCGGTCTCCGTACCGGGTGGCGCGACGGAGCCCCCGCAGCCTTCGGGCCGCGGGGGCTCCGGCCGTTCCAGCGCGCAGGCGCCGGGCGCGGGCGGGGCGCCGTCCGTGCCGTCCGCGCCGAGCGCCCGCCGCACCGCCGCCTCCAGATCGAGCGCGGCGCCGCGCGCGAAGGCGGCGGTGAACTCGTGCTCGCTCAGCCCGGCCTTGGCCCGTGCCTCGCACTCCAGGTGCAGCGCGTTGAACGAGCTGGAGCCGAACAGCGGGATCCCGACGGCCTGCCAGATCCGGTGCGCCGCGCCTTGCAGCAGCCGGGCCTCGACCAGATCGGGCCGCTCGGGCGGCTCGGTGGCCAGCAGCGCGAGCATCTCCAGGCCGAGCACGATCCCGACCAGGTCGCGGAACAGGTGGTGCAGCCGCAGGCACTCGCGGGCGTGGGCCCGGGCCTGAGGGATGTCGCCGGCCAGCCACTGCGAGTACGCCATCGCGTAGAGCCCGTACGCGTACGCCCACTGCTCGCCGTACTCCTCGCAGAGCGTGCGGATCCGGCTCATCCACTGCTCGCCCTCATCGAGCTCGCCCTGGAAGATCCGGGCCAGGCCGAGCTCGAACATCGCCATCAGCACGTTGCTGTTCAGCTCGCCGATGGTCTCGTAGTGCCACAGCGCCTCCTCGAACAGCTCGGCGGCGCGGGCCGGGCGGTCGCCGATCAGGGCCGCGCAGCCGAGCCGGTGCAGCGCGTAGGCGAGCGCGCGGTCGTCGCCGGTGGCCAGCGCCTGCGCCCGGCACTCCTCCAGCACCGGCAGCGCCCGGCCCGGATCGCCCTGCAGCGTCGCCATGTAGCCGGTCACCCAGAGCGCCTTGGCCCGCGCCTCGGTGGGCGTGCGGTCCAGCGCGAGCGCCCGGTCCAGCCAGTGCCGGCCCTCGCCGAGGTGGCCGGAGCCGACCCAGTAGTACCAGAGCGTGCCGGCCAGCAGCAGCGCCGACTGCTCCTCGCCCGGCTCGGTCAGGCAGAACTCCAGCGCGGCGCGCAGATTGGTGTGCGCGAGCGTGGTCCGCTCGGCGGCCTGCTGCTGGCGCGGCCCGAACCACTCCGCCTCGCCCCAGCCGGCCAGCCCGAAGTACCAGTCGCGGTGCCGGCGGCGCAGCCGCAGCTCCTCCTCGGTGGCCTGCAGCCAGTACGCGCCGTAGTCGCGCAGCGTGTCCAGCAGCCGGTAGCGGACGATGCCGGTGCTCTCCTCGCGGATCAGCACCGACTTGCCGACCAGGTCGGCGACCAGTTCGAAGACGTCCTCCGGCTCGATCCCGTCGCCCGCGCAGACGTACTCCACCGCCTCCAGGTCGAAGCACCCGGCGAAGACCGAGAGCCGTGCCCAGAGCAAACGTTCCTGCGCCGTGCAGAGCTCGTGGCTCCACCCGATCGCGGTGCGCAGCGTCTGGTGCCGGGGGAGCGTGCCGCGCACGCCGCCGGTGAGCAGCCGGAACCGGTCGTCCAGCCGCAGCGTGATCTGCTGCACCGAGAGCGCGGCCAGGCGCCCGGCGGCCAGTTCGACGGCCAGCGGGATGCCGTCCAGCCGGTGGCAGAGCAGCGCGACCTCGGCGTGGTTGTGCGCGGTGACGGTGAAGCCGGGCAGCACCGCGGCCGCCCGGTCGGCGAAGAGCCGCACCGCCTCGGCCGGCTCCCCGAGCCGTCCGGGCTCGGGCGCGCCGAGGTCAGCGCCCGGGCCAGGGGAGCCCGGGGAGCCGAGAGGTGCGGAGACCGGCAGCGGGGCGACCTGGAGCAGGTGCTCGCCCGCCGCGTGCAGCCGCTCCCGGCTGGTGGCCAGCACCCGCAGCCCGGGCACGGCCCGCAGCAGCTCGGTGACCAGCTCGGCGCAGGCCGCCACCAGGTGCTCGCAGCCGTCCAGCACCACCAGCAGCCGGCGGCCCGCGAGCTGCTCGGCGAGCACGTCCAGCGGCGGCCGGGCGGTCGCGTCGGTCAGCTCCAGCGCCTCCAGCAGGGCATGGCCGAGCAGCAGCGGATCGTGCACCTCGCCGACCTCGACCAGGAACGCGCCGTCGGGGAAGCCGGGCCGCCCGTCGGCGACGGCCGCCGCCCGCAGTGCCAGCCGGGTCTTCCCGACGCCGCCGGGGCCGGTCACCGTGACCAGCCTGGCCTGTCTCAACAGCACGTCCAGCGCTGCCAGTTCGGCGCGACGCCCGATGAAGCTGGTGACCTCCGCGGGTAGCCGCCCGGGTCCGCCCGCTCGTTGCTGCGCCACCGGTCGCCCTCCAGTTCCGGGCCCGTGGACCGGTGCCCCGGTCCGCCCAACGAGGTGACCGGCCGGTAGGTTACGGTCGCGGTTCGTACGCCTGAACGCCTCACGCGCGCGCCGGGCCGCCCGGGTGGCGCCTCGCCAGCGGTTATCCGGTCGGGCCACGGGGTCCGGGCACGATAGGGTTGGCTGGCTGGACAGTGAAGGGAGCGAGCGGTGTCCGTGGGAGAGCTGGCCGGCCTACTGGTGGCCGTGGGCTGGGTTGTCCTGGTCACCCTGCTCGCCGTCGTGCTCGTCCGGCTGTCCAAGGTGCTCCGCGAGGCCACCGTACTGGTCTCCGCCGTCACCGAGCAGGCCGTCCCGCTGCTCGTGGACGCGAGCGCCGCGGTGCGCAGCGCGCACCAGCAGCTGGAGCGCGTCGACGACATCACCGCCAACGTGCAGGACGCCGCCGCCAACGCGAACGCCCTCTCCTCGACCGTCGCGGCCACCCTGGGCGGCCCGCTGGTCAAGGTCGCGGCGTTCAGCTACGGCGTCCGCAAGGCCGTGAGCAGGCAGCAGGGTTCGCTGACGCTCCCTCAGCAGGGCCCCGAGCAGGAGGCGCTGGCCAGGCTGATCCGCGCCGAGGTCCGAGCGGCGACCGCGCCGCGCGGCGGGCTGCTGTCCCGTGTCCGGCGAGCCGTGAAGGGCTGATGCACCGTGGTTCGACGCATCTTCTGGATGACGGTCGGCGCCGGCGCCGCCGTCTGGGCCATGAACAAGGCCAACGAGGCCACCCGCCGGCTCACCCCGGACAGCCTCTCCGGCACTGCCACCCGCGGCGCGATCCAGCTCGGCGACGCGGCCAAACGCTTCGCCCTGGACGTCAGGGCCGGCATGGCCGAGCGCGAGGAGCAGCTGCGCGCCGATCTCGGGCTGGACGGCAGCGCGGTGGTCGAGCCGCCGCGCCGGCGGCTGTCGGCCGGCGCCCGGGGCGGTGAGTACCGAGCTATCTCGGCGGCCCCCGGTTCGCCGGACGTCACGAACGTCACGAGCCCGGTCGCCGCCCTGCCTCCGACGCGCAGCAGCGCCACCACCCCCCACATCATCGCGTCAAAGCCCCGTCAGCTCGAACAGCGGCGGGACAAGCACCCTTAACCGGAAGGACCACTCATGGAGTCGGCAGAGATCCGCCGCCGCTGGCTGCGCTTCTTCGAGGAGCGCGGCCACACCGTCGTTCCGTCGGCGTCCCTGGTCGCCGACGACCCCACCCTGCTGCTGGTCAACGCCGGCATGGTGCCGTTCAAGCCGTACTTCCTCGGCGAGGTCAAGCCCAGCTTCTCCACCGCCACCAGCGTGCAGAAGTGCGTGCGCACGCTGGACATCGAGGAGGTCGGCAAGACCACTCGGCACGGCTCGTTCTTCCAGATGTGCGGCAACTTCTCCTTCGGCGACTACTTCAAGGAAGGGGCCATCAAGTTCGCGTGGGAGCTGCTCACCTCCTCCGTCGCGGACGGTGGCTACGGCCTGGAGAAGGAGAAGCTCTGGATCACCGTCTACAAGGACGACGACGAGGCCGAGCAGATCTGGCGTGACGTCATCGGCGTGCCCTCGGAGCGGATCCAGCGCCTGGGCATGAAGGACAACTTCTGGTCGATGGGCGTGCCCGGCCCGTGCGGCCCGTGCTCGGAGATCAACTACGACCGCGGCCCCGCCTACGGCGAGGAGGGCGGCCCGGCGGTCAACGGCGAGCGCTACCTGGAGATCTGGAACCTGGTCTTCATGCAGTACGAGCGCGGCCACGGCGACGGCAAGGACGGTTTCGAGATCCTCGGCGACCTGCCGAGCAAGAACATCGACACCGGTCTGGGCCTGGAGCGCCTCGCCGCGATCCTGCAGGGCGTCGACAACCTCTTCGAGATCGACACCAGCCGGATGATCCTGGACCGGGCCGCCGAGCTGACCGGTCACGACTACGGCCGCGACCACAAGACGGACGTCTCGCTGCGCGTGGTCACCGACCACATCCGCACCGCCGTCATGCTGATCGGCGACGGCGTCACCCCCGGCAACGAGGGCCGCGGCTACGTGCTGCGCCGCATCCTGCGCCGCGCGATCCGCAACATGCGCCTCCTCGGCGCGACCGAGCCGGTGGCCAAGGAGCTCACCGACATCAGCATCAAGGCGATGGGTCCGCAGTACCCGGAGCTGGAGAGCGACCGCAAGCGGATCGAGACGGTCGCGGTGGCCGAGGAGGCCAGCTTCCTGCAGACCCTGCGCAGCGGCACCAACCTGCTGGACACCGCCGTCACCGAGACCAAGCAGGCCGGCGGCGCGGTGCTCTCCGGCGAGCAGGCGTTCAAGCTGCACGACACGTACGGCTTCCCGATCGACCTGACCCTGGAGATGGCCGAGGAGCAGGGCCTCCAGGTGGACGAGGCCGGGTTCCGCCGCCTGATGCAGGAGCAGCGGGACCGCGCGAAGGCCGACGCCAAGGCCAAGAAGATGGGCCACGCCGACGTCGCCGCGTACCGCGAGGTCGCCGACAAGTCGGGCGCCAGCGTCTTCACCGGCTACAACAGCACCGAGGGCGAGGCCACGGTCGTCGGCCTGCTGGTGGACGGCGTCCCGGCGCCGGCCGCCACCGAGGGCGACGAGGTCGAGATCATCCTCGACCGCACCCCGTTCTACGCCGAGGGCGGCGGCCAGCTCGCCGACCACGGCCGGATCCGCCTGGACTCCGGCGCGGTCGTCGAGATCCGCGACGTCCAGCAGCCGGTGCCCGGCGTGGTCGTGCACTCCGGCGGCGTGCTCTTCGGTGAGGTCGTGCTCGGCGCCGCGGCGTACGCCACGATCGACATCGAGCGCCGCCGCGCGGTCTCCCGCGCGCACAGCGCCACCCACCTGACCCACCAGGCGCTGCGCGACGCGCTCGGCCCGACGGCCGCCCAGGCCGGCTCCGAGAACGCCCCCGGGCGGTTCCGCTTCGACTTCGGCTCGCCCGCCGCCGTCCCCGGCACGGTGCTGGTCGACGTCGAGCAGAAGATCAACGAGGTGCTGAGCCGCGAGCTCGACGTCACCGCCGAGGTCATGACGATGGACCAGGCCCGCAAGCAGGGCGCCATCGCGATGTTCGGCGAGAAGTACGGCGACGCCGTGCGCGTGGTGACCATCGGCGACTTCTCCAAGGAGCTCTGCGGTGGCACGCACGTCGGCAACACCGCCCAGCTGGGCCTGGTGAAGCTGCTCGGCGAGTCCTCGATCGGCTCCGGCGTGCGCCGGGTCGAGGCGCTGGTCGGCGTGGACGCGTACAAGTTCCTGGCCCGCGAGCACACCGTGGTCTCCCAGCTCACCGAGCTGGTCAAGGGCCGCCCGGAGGAGCTGCCGGAGAAGATCTCCGGCATGCTCGCCAAGCTCAAGGACGCGGAGAAGGAGATCGAGCGGTTCCGCGCCGAGAAGGTGCTGGCCGCGGCCGCCGGTCTGGCCGAGGGCGCCGAGGACGTCCGCGGGGTGGCGCTGGTCGCCGCCCGGGTCGCCGACGGCGTCGGTGCGGACGAGCTGCGCAAGCTCGTGCTGGACGTGCGCGCCCGCCTGGGCTCGCGCCCGGCCGTGGTCGCCGCCTTCACCGTGGCGAACGACCGTCCGCTGACCGTGATCGCCACCAACGAGGACGCCCGCGCGCGTGGCATCAAGGCCGGCGAGCTGGTCCGCACCGCGGCCAAGACGCTCGGCGGCGGCGGTGGCGGCAAGGACGACGTCGCCCAGGGCGGCGGCAGCAACCCGGCCGCCGTCGGCGAGGCGATCGAGGCCGTCCGCGCCCTGGTCGCGGAGCGCTCCGCCTGATGGAGTCCCAACTCCCGCAGGAGCCCAAGCCCTGGCGCCGGGGCCGGCGGATCGCCGTCGATGTCGGTGACGCCCGGATCGGGGTCGCGTCCTGCGACCCCGACGGGCTGATCGCGACGCCGGTCGAGACGGTCCCCGCCGGTGGCCGGTCGCAGGCGCGGCTCAAGGCGATCGTCGAGGAGTACGACGCGATCGAGGTGGTGGTCGGCCTGCCGCGCTCGCTCAGCGGCAAGGAGGGTCCGGCCGCCGAGAAGGTGCGCGGCTACGCCGGGCGCCTGGCGATGCTGCTCTACCCGGTGCCGGTCCGGCTGGTCGATGAGCGGATGACCACGGTCACCGCGGCCGCCGGCATGCGCGCCTCGGGCGTGAAGGCCAAGAAGGGCCGCTCGGCGATCGACCAGGCGGCCGCCGTGGTGATCCTGCAGAGCGCGCTTGAGACCGAACGGGTGAGCGGTCGGGCACCCGGCGAGAGTGTCGAGCCGATCAGCTGATCAGCCTGGCCTAGCGTGCTGTGCGAGGGGCCCGTCCGGACGCGTCCGGACGGGCCCCGACGCCATTCCGCTGGGGTGGCGGGCCCGGGGCGCCGCGCACGGCGCCTTCCGGCATCGGCGAGGCAAGGGGCTGGCACCGGTGGACCAGGACTCGGCGCCCGGGCTGACCCCGGGTCACCTCGGCGCGCCGCCGCTGGAGCCCGCGCCCTACCAGCTGCCACGGCAGTGGGAGCCGCTGGTCGAGACCGGCCCGGAGCCGGAGCCCGAGCTGCCCGGACACCGCCGCGGCCGCACTGGTCTGGCCTGCGGGCTCACCCTGCTGCTGCTCGCCACACTGGTCGGCGGCGTGGTGCTCGGCGGTGAGCGGCTGCTGAGCGGCGCCCTGCACACCCGGCCCGCCGACTACGCGGGCGCCGGGAGCGGCAACGCCGTGCAGATCTCGATCCCGCAGGGCGCGGGGCTGACCCGGATCGGCCAGATCCTGGCGCGCGAGGGGGTGGTGGCCAGCGTCAAGGCGTTCACCGACGCCGCCGCGCACGGCTCGGGGCAGCAGATCCTGCCCGGCACCTACCCGCTGCGGCTGCGGATGTCGGCCGGCGCCGCGCTGACCGTGCTCGGCAATCCGGTGAACGCCAACGGCCTGACCGTCCCCGAGGGCTGGCGGGCCACCCGGATCTACGCCTACATCGACCAGCGGCTGCGGCTGCCGGCCGGCACCACCCGGCAGACCGCCGAGCAGCACCGGGACGAGCTGGGCCTGCCCGACTACGCGGGCGGCAACCCGGAAGGCCTGCTCTTCCCGTCCACCTACGGCGTCAGCGGCGAGACCACCGCGCTCGGCCTGTTGCAGGAGATGGTCCGGCAGGCCGGCGGCGAGTACGACGCGGACGACCTCGCGGACGCCGGCCAGGGCGGCCAGCCCGCCGGCGGACCGGTCGGCGGGCAGATCGGCGGGCAGATCGGCGTGCAGGCACCCGGCGTTCAACTGGCGCCGTACCAACTGCTGGTGCTCGCCAGCCTGGTCCAGGGCGAGGCGGACAACCCGGACGACATGGCGAAGGTGGCCCGGGTGATCTACAACCGGCTCGCGCGCAAGCTCCCGCTGCAGCTCGATTCCACGATCAACTACGCGCTCGGCCGGACATCGCTGCACACCACAGCCGTCGACACCCAGCTCGACTCGCCGTTCAACACCTACCGGTTCCCCGGTCTGCCGCCGACCCCGATCGACAGCCCCGGGCACGACGCGATCCAGGCCGCGCTTAATCCGGCACCGGGGGACTGGCTGTACTTCGTGACCGTCCGACCCGGGGACACCCGGTTCACGGACAGTGAGCAACAGCACAGAAAAAACGTCGACGAGTTCAACGCCCACCAGGCCGCGAACCCGCTCCCGCCCAGCTCCGGCAAGGGCTGACGGACTGTGAGCGGTGCCTCCCGGCGGCGACCCTGCGCAAGGTGAGGACCGGTGGCTGTACCGTGCGGTACGGTAACGTCTCCCGTCAGGCGCTGCGCTAGCACGCCGGTTCGAGACACTGCCGGGACGTCGTCCCGGACGGCCGGTCCGATCAACCGCCCGTCCCACCGCCCTAAGGGATTCGATGACTGATCAGGGTCGGGGCTACGGCTCCCAGCCGTGGCACCCCGCCGAGCCCGGTTACGGTGAGCAGCCGCCGCAGGCGGTCGCTCCGGACGGGCAGGCCTACCACCCGCAGGATCCGTACGGGCAGGCGCAGTACCCGGTGCAGGGCCCGGAGTACGGGAACGACCTGGGTTACGTCCCGCTGGACCCCTACGCGCAGGGCCGGCAGCAGGCGGTTCAGCACCAGCTGGGGCAGCAGCAGCCGGGTCAGCCGCAGCACCTCCAGCCGCAGGGCGGGCCGATGCCGCAGGACCCCTATGGGCAGCAGCAGTGGCAGGGCCAGCAGCAGTATCAGCAGTACCCGCCGCAGCAGTTCCAGCAGATGCCCCAGCAGCCGATGCAGCAGCAGATGCCGCAGCAGCAGGGCCACCCGGGCCGGCAGCAGATGCCGAACCAGCAGATGCCCAACCAGCAGATGCAGGCGCAGCAGCAGATGCCGACCCAGCACATGCAGGCGCAGCAGCAGATGCCGCAGCAGCCGATGCAGCAGCAGATGCCCCAGCAGTACGCCCCGCAGCCCGTCGCCCCGCAGCCGGCCGGCGGCCCCGGCCCGGACGGCATCGACTGGGAGGCCGAGGCCGCGGCCCTGGAGGCCGGGCTCGAAGGCGGCGCTGCCACCGAGCAGTTCGACGGTGAGCTGTACGCCGAGGAGCAGTACGCCGAGGACCAGTACGCCGACGAGGACTTCCAGGACGGCGAGCACGCCGCGGAGGACCTGCACGAGGGCGAGTACGACGAGAACGGCGAGTACGTCGAGGCCGACGAGCACGCCGAGGGCGAGGAGCAGCACGAGTCCTTCCTCGGTGCGGAGGACACCAGCCGCGAAGCCGAGCTGAAGCGCAAGAAGGACGGCAAGAAGTCCGGCCTGCGCAACAGCGGCGCCTGCCTGGTGGTCACGCTGGTGCTGCTCGGCGGGCTCGGCGGCGCCGGCTGGTGGGGCTACGGCTTCTACCAGAAGACCTTCGGCCCGCCGGCCGACTACGTCGGCGCCGGCACCGGCAAGGTGCAGATCCAGATCAAGGACGGCTCCAGCGCCGGTGACATGGCGCAGGTGCTGAAGGACGCGGGCGTGGTGAAGAGCGTCGGCGCGTTCAACAACGCGTACACCAAGGCCGGCAAGATGCTCCAGCCCGGCTACTACAACATGGCCCTGCAGATGTCAGGCGACGCGGCCGTGGCGATGATGGTCAGCGAGGCCGGCGGCGACTCGCTGATCATTCCCGAGGGCAAGAGCTCCACCCAGATCTACGCGTTGATCGACACCAAGCTCAAGCTGCCGGCGGGCAGCACCGCGGCCGCCGCGAAGGCGAACGCGGCCAACCTCGGCCTGCCGGCCTACGCGAACAACAACCCCGAGGGCTTCCTCTGGCCGACCAGGTACTCGGTCAGCCAGGGCATGAAGCCTGAGGACCTGCTGAAGCAGATGGTCACGAACGCGATCGCCGAGTACACCTCGCTCAACCTGGACGCCCAGGCGCCGCAGGCCGGTCTGAAGACCGCGTACGACGTGCTGACCGAGGCCAGCATCCTGCAGGCCGAGGGCAACAACACGGCGGACTTCGGCAAGATGGCCCGGGTCATCTACAACCGGCTGAACACGGACGTCACCCACAAGAAGCTGGGGATGGACACCACGCTGGAGTACTCGCTCAACTCGAAGACGCTGACCAAGGCGCAGATCAACGACGGGTCGAACAAGTACAACACCTACGTCAACCCGGGCCTGCCGCCGACCCCGATCTCCAACCCGGGCGAGGACGCGATCAAGGCCGTCCTGGCCCCGACCCCGGGCGACTGGGCGTACTTCATCGCGATGAGCCCGACGCAGACCCTGTTCTCGGTCAAGTCGGACGAGTTCGCGGCGAACGTCAAGCAGTACTGCACCTCGCACGGCGAGGCGTACGACGCGCAGGCGGTGCACTGCGCCTGATCAGTGCGTCAGCTACGGTGCGCATGATCTTTTCGCAGCGCTTGAGGATCTCGTTGGTTAACGGTCCGCGCCGGTACTTGGATGCGAAGACCAAGTGGAGGTGAAAGGTTGTGCGCCACGAGGCGCTGTGATCCGCGTGCGGGTGTGAGACCCGCGCCGTCGTCCCGTCGCAGCGGGACGGCAGAAGCAGGGGGCAGTCGGGTTCGGTGAGTCGGCCGAGCCTGATGGAGAGCAGCCCCGACAACGACGGGACGCACCGGCACTACCGGACGGTGCGGGTCCGGCAAGCGAGACGGGAAGGTGGACGCGAGGAACCAGCGGTGTAAAGCCCCTCAAGACCTCCGCCAGCTCAAAACCCGGTGGATCTGGGCTGGATCGCGGTGCGCACCGCCCATACGGGCGGGAACTCCTGGATCGGATTGATCTTGCCGGTCGGGAGGCCACGGTGAAGGACTGCGGCGTAACCGTGGCGATGCCGCAGGGGCAAAGCTGGCCGCCTCACCCGACGAGCGGATCACAGTGAACGTGGGAACCATCCCGGAGCTCTCGTCCCAGCGCGCTCTCCAGGCGTGTCGGGCGGGAAGGCGCGTCGTCCGCCGACGGCCCGGAATGGGGCGGAGGGCTGGTAGTAGTCCGGGGGCGGGAAAGCCGTCCACATGGCGAAGCAGCCCAGCGGATTCAAGTAGTTGAGGAACTGCAATGGACGGAGACGCTGGTGAACACCGGTGATCTGTGGCCCGACCCTGACGGGGCCTGGCTGCGGGTACGACGGATGCAGACCAAGCTGCACCAATGGGCGGTCGATGATCCCGACCGCAGGTTCGATGATCTCTACAACCTCGTCCATCACCCCGACTTCCTCACGGTTGCATGGGAGAGGGTGAGGGGCAACAAGGGGGCACGCACCGCCGGCGTGGACCGGGTCATCCCGGCCTTCATCGCTGACGGCGCCGACATCGTGGCCTTCCTGAAGAACGCGCGGGAGCAGTTGAAGGCCCGCACGTTCACCCCACTACCGGTGCGGGAACGCATGATCCCCAAGCCGGGCAGCGGGGGAAAGCTCAGGAGGCTGGGGATTCCCACCGCGATGGACAGGCTCGTGCAAGCCTCTCTCGTACTGGTCCTGGAACCGATCTTCGAGGCGTCCTTCAAGCCGGTCAGCTACGGCTTTCGCCCCGAACGACGGGCCCATGACGCGATCGCCGAGGTCCACCACTTCGGCACCAAGGGCTACCACTGGGTGCTGGACGCGGACATCGAAGCGTGCTTCGACAACATCGCACACTCCGCTCTCCTGGAACGGATGCGCCGACGTGTCGAGGACAAGCGGGTTCTCACCCTGGTCAAGGCATTCCTGAAGGCGGGCATCATGTCCTCCGACGGCACGACCAGGGACACGAACACCGGCACGCCCCAAGGCGGCATCGCCTCACCGCTGCTGGCCAACATCGCCCTCTCGGCGCTGGATGAACACTTCTGCGCCAAGTGGGACGCTCATGGCAGCGGCGGCAGGCGGACAGCTCACCGCCGACGCGGAGGCGCCACCTACCGGATCGTCCGCTACGCGGACGATTTTCTGATCATGGTGTGTGGCACCCGAGCACACGCGGACGCGCTGTGGGAGGAGGTCGCGGCAGCGCTCGCCCCGCTGGGGCTTCGCCTGTCCGAGGCCAAGACCCGTGTCTGCCACATCGACGAGGGACTGGACTTCCTCGGCTTCCGCATCCAGCGGAGGCGTAAGAGAGGTACCAGCGAGTACTACGTCTACACCTACCCGTCGAAGAAGGCGCTGGCCTCCATCACGGACAAGGTACGGGCGGTGACGAACAAGAGAGGTCAACGAACCCTCGCCGACCTGCTCCGTCAGATCAACTCGGCGGTGCGGGGGTGGTGTTACTACTTCCGGTTCGGGGCGTCCACGGCCACATTCCATTATCTCGACGACTTCACTTGGCGTCGGGTCACCTTGTGGCTGAGGAAGCAGCACCCCGGGATCGACTGGAGGACTCTGCGGCGCCGATACCTGACCGGTGAACCCGGCTGGCGGCCCGAGGAGGACGGGATCACGCTGTTCGTTCCGCAGCGGGTGAAAGTGACCCGCTATCGCTGGCGCGGATACAGCATCCCGACACCGTGGGCGAAGACCGCGACGGCATGAATCGCGCGGCCCATCGGGAATCCGTGGAGCGCCGGATGCGGTGAGAGTCGCATGTCCGGTGCGGAGGGCGGGCCGGGGAAACGGGCTGGTCACAAAGCCAGTACCGCGCCCCGGTCCGACCCCTACTATAGGACCGTACGACCTTTGCGGATATTCGGATTTGGCTCCCGGTGCGGTGCCATGGATCAATACGATCACCGCTGTGAAGGTCGTCGTGAAGGTCAAGCTGATACCGGAGGCCGACCAGGCCACCGCACTGTCAGTCACCCTGCGTACGGTCAACGAGGCGGCGAACTGGGTGTCGGGGGTAGCGTTCCAGCGCGGTGTGCCGCGTGAGTACGAGTTGCGCAAGCACACCTATGCTGAGTTGAAGGCCCGTGGGCTGGGGGCGCAGGCGGCACAACACGTGATCAAGAAGGTCCGCGATGCCTACACCGCGCTGAAGGCGAACATCCGGGCCGGGCACCTCGGCAAGCCGGGTTCAAGGCGCCGGATCAGGGCGGAGTCCAAGCCGATCGCCTTCCGGCAGGACGCCGCACAGCCCTTCGATGACCGCTGTCTGTCCTGGCAGTTGGATGCCCGGACCGTGAGCATCTGGACCACGGCCGGACGTCTCAAGGGCGTGCGGTTCGCGTGCTCCCCAGGCGCCTTGGAGACTCTGCGCGGTCACCGGCAGGGCGAGTCCGACCTGGTCCAGCGCGATGGCGTGTTCTACCTGATTGCCACCTGTGAGGTCCCCGAGGTCCCGTTGAACGAGAACCCTTCGGGCTTTCTCGGTGTGGACCTGGGGATCGTCAACATCGCCACCACCAGCACCGGCTTCCAAGCGGCTGGGCGAGGCCTGAACCGCCATCGCAGGCGCCAGCTCGACCTGCGGAAGAAGTTGCAGGCCAAGGGCACCAAGTCAGCCAAGCGCCTCCTCAAGAAGCGCTCCCGTAAGGAGACCCGGCACACCACCAACCAGAACCACATCATCTCCAAGACCGTTGTCAGCACCGCTGAACGCACCGGCACGGGTATCGCCCTGGAAGACCTCACGGGCATCCGAAGCCGGGTACGGCTCCGCAAGGACCAGCGGACCTCTCTGCACTCGTGGAGCTTCCGCCAGCTCGCCTCCTTCGTCGAGTACAAGGCGAAGCGGGCCGGAGTGCCGCTGGTGTACGTCGATCCGGCGTACACCAGCCGGCAGTGTTCCGAGTGCCACCACGTCGAACGGAAGAACCGGGCGACACAATCGGAGTTCGCGTGCCGCGCCTGCGGCGTCATGATGCACGCGGATCATGGGGGCACCTCCCGGCCGAAGGCTGGGGGAGCGTCCCGCAATATCGCCCGCAAGGGCGAGAGAGTGTGGATCGCGGGGCGTGAGTCACGCGTCCCAGCCACCCCATGGGCGGCTCAGACGGAGGAGGACACGCGGCAGCCAGCCGTGCCCTACCTCCAAACCCGGTCGTTTACGGCCGAGTCAAGCTGACTAGGATCGGCGGCATGACCCAGCAGCAGCACCGGGCCGCCGTGCTCGGCTCACCGATCGCCCACTCGCTCTCCCCGGTGCTGCACAACGCCGGCTACCGGGCGGTCGGGCTGGCCGACTGGGAGTACGGCCGGTTCGAGGTGGACGAGGCGGGCCTGCCCGGTTTCCTGGCCGAGCTGCCGCCGGGGCGGTGGGCCGGTCTCTCGCTCACCATGCCGCTCAAGCGCGCGGTGATCCCGCTGCTGGACGAGGTGAGTGAGACCGCGCTGGCCGTGGACGCGGTCAACACCCTGGTCTTCGAGCCGGACGGCCGCCGCACCGGCGACAACACCGACGTGCCGGGCCTGCTCGCCGCGCTGCGCGAGCGCGGGGTCGAGCAGGTGCCGGCCGCCGCCGTGCTCGGCGCCGGCGCCACCGCCTCCTCGGCGCTGGCCGCGCTCGGCGGGATCTGCACCGGCGAGGTCACCGTCTACGTCCGCAGCCCCGAGCGGGCCCGGGAGATGCAGGCGCTCGGTGAGCGGCTCGGGGTCGCGGTGCGCACCGCCGACTGGGCGCGCGGCGCCGAGGCGCTGGCCGGGCCGCTGACGGTGTCGACCACCCCGGTCGGCGCGACGGACGGCTTCGCGGCAGGACTGACCGCCGCGCCCGGTGCGCTCTTCGACGTGCTCTACCACCCGTGGCCGACCGCGCTGGCCGCCGCCTGCGCCGAGCGCGGTGCGACCGTGCTGGGCGGTCTCGACCTGCTGGTGCACCAGGCGGTGCTGCAGTTCGAGCGGTTCACCGGCCGGACGCCGGGCCCGCTGGCCGCGATGCGCGCGGCGGGCGAGGCGGCGCTGGCGGCCGCGCCCGCGGCCTGACCGGGCCGCGCCGGCACCGGCGCGCGGGTCAGTGCGCGGCGCTCGGTTCGCGGCCGCGCAGCACCGCGATCAGCCCGAACAGCGAGACGACCGCCCAGACGCCTTCCAGCAGCAGGAACCCCCACTGCGCGGTGAACGCGGCCTGGGTGGCGAGGATCGCCGAGCCGGCGAGGTTGAAGACCAGGTACCCCCGGGACCGCGCGCTCATCCGGCCCCACTGGGCCAGCGCGAACGGGATCAGGATCAGGATCGACCCGGCGATCTGAACGGCCTGCTCCATGACGGCGCACCTCCATGCGATCGCGTCGTCTTGTCGGTCCGGGTACGGCGCGTCTCGTCCGGTGGCCGCGGAGCGCGGTCCGCCTCCATTCTGCCCGATCTCTCGCACGTGTGGGCGGCAAACGTACGGGTGACCGACCGACCGCGGATCGAGCCGCCCGCCCGCGCCTGTCCGCCACGCTGTCCGCCAAACGGACCGTGGCCCGGTGTCACCGGTCGGCATGAAAGGATTCGACCAGGGCCCGTACCACCGGGTCCGCTGGGATGGAGGCCGGCCGGGGCCGCGGCGAGCAGCGCCGTGACCCGACCGCTGACGAAGGAGCACCGTTGGGTACGTTGCGCTGGCTGACCGCAGGGGAGTCGCACGGCCCCGCGCTGGTCGCGACCCTGGAGGGCCTGCCCGCGGGCGTGCCCGTCACCACCGCGGACGTGGCCGACGCGCTGGCCCGGCGCCGGCTCGGCTATGGCCGCGGCGCCCGGATGAAGTTCGAGCAGGACGAGGTGACCTTCCTCGGCGGTGTCCGGCACGGCCTGAGCATGGGCAGCCCGGTCGCGATCATGGTCGGCAACACCGAGTGGCCGAAGTGGGAGCAGGTGATGTCGGCCGACCCGGTGGATCCGGAGATCCTGGCCGGCCTGGCCCGCAACGAGGCGCTGACCCGCCCGCGTCCCGGTCACGCCGACCTGGCCGGCATGCAGAAGTACTCGATCGACGAGGCCCGCCCGATCCTGGAGCGCGCCAGCGCCCGGGAGACCGCCGCCCGGGTCGCCCTCGGCGTGGTCGCCCGCTCCTTCCTCAAGGAGACCTGCGGCATCGAGCTCGTCTCGCACGTGGTCGAGCTCGGCGCCGCCAAGGCCCCGGCCGGCTCGCTGCCGCTGCCCGCCGACGAGGCCCGGCTCGACGAGGACCCGGTGCGCTGCCTGGACGCCGACGCCTCGAAGCGGATGGTCGCCGAGATCGACCAGGCCCACAAGGACGGCGACACGCTCGGCGGCGTCGTCGAGGTGCTCGCGTACGGCGTGCCGGTGGGCCTGGGCTCGCACGTGCACTGGGATCGCCGCCTCGACGCCCGGCTCGCCGCCGCGCTGATGGGCATCCAGGCGATCAAGGGCGTCGAGGTCGGCGACGGCTTCGAGCTCGCCCGGATCCCCGGCTCGCAGGCGCACGACGAGATCGTGCCGAGCGCGGACGGCGTCAAGCGCACCTCCGGCCGCTCGGGCGGCACCGAGGGCGGCCTGTCCACCGGCGAACTGCTGCGGGTGCGCGCCGCGATGAAGCCGATCGCGACCGTCCCGCGCGCGCTGCGCACCATCGACGTGCGCACCGGCGAACCCGCCAAGGCGCACCACCAGCGCTCGGACGTCTGTGCGGTGCCGGCCGCCGGCATCGTCGCCGAGGCGATGGTCGCGCTGGTGCTGGCCGACGCGGTGAGCGAGAAGTTCGGCGGCGACCACGTCACCGAGACCCGCCGCAACGTCCAGAGCTACCTCGACCACCTGATCGTCCGATGAGCGCCGCGACCGGGCCCGTCGTCGTCCTGGTCGGCCCGCCCGGCGCCGGCAAGAGCACGGTCGGCCGGCTGCTCGCCGACCGCCTGGGCACCGCGTTCCGGGACACCGACGCGGACATCGAGAAGGTGGCCGGCAAGCCGATCCCGGACATCTTCGTCGAGGACGGCGAGCCGTACTTCCGCGCGCTGGAGCGCGAGGCGGTGGCCGCCGCGCTGACCGACCACCAGGGCGTCCTCGCGCTGGGCGGCGGGGCCGTGCTGGCCGACGCCACCCGGGCGCTGCTGGCCGGCCGCCCGGTGGTCTTCCTGGACGTCGCCCTGAACGACGCCGTCAAACGGGTCGGCCTGGACGCCCCGCGCCCGCTGCTCGCGGTCAACCCGCGCCAGCGGTGGCGCGAGCTGATGGAGCAGCGCCGCCCGCTGTACCTGGAGGTCTCCGCCGCCGTGATCAGCACCGAGGGACGCACCCCGGAGCAGGTCGCGGCCGCGGTACTGGAATCGCTGGAGTTGAAGGAAGCATGACCGACACCGTCACCATCCACGTCGGCGGCTCGGCCGGCCACGACCCGTACGACGTGCTGATCGGCCGTCAGCTGCTCGGTGAGCTGAGCGGGTTGATCGGTACCCAGGCCAAGCGGGTCGCGATCATCTGCCCTGAGGCGCTGGGCGCCACCGGCGACGCGATCCGCGAGGACCTCGCCGCCCAGGGCTACGAGGCGATCGCGCTCCAGGTGCCGAACGCCGAGGAGGCCAAGAGCGCCGAGGTCGCCGCGTACTGCTGGTCGGTGCTCGGCCAGACCGGTTTCACCCGCTCCGACGTGATCGTGGGCCTGGGCGGCGGCGCCACCACCGACCTGGCCGGCTTCGTCGCGGCGAGCTGGCTGCGCGGGGTGCGCTGGGTCGCGATGCCCACCACGCTGCTCGGCATGGTGGACGCGGCGGTCGGCGGCAAGACCGGCATCAACATCGCCGAGGGCAAGAACCTGGTCGGCGCGTTCCACCCGCCGGTGGGCGTGCTGGCCGACCTGGACACGCTGGAGACGCTGCCCAAGCACGACTACGTCTCCGGCCTGGCCGAGGTGATCAAGTGCGGGTTCATCGCCGACCCGGTGATCCTCGACCTGGTCGAGAGCGACCCGGCCGGCACCGTCACCCCGGCCGGCCCGCACACCGTCGAGCTGATCCGGCGCGCGATCCAGGTCAAGGCCGACGTCGTCTCCGGCGACCTCAAGGAGGCCGGGGCGCGCGAGATCCTCAACTACGGCCACACGCTGGCCCACGCGATCGAGCGCAACGAGCGGTACAAGTGGCGGCACGGCGCTGCGGTCTCGGTCGGCATGGTCTACGCGGCCGAACTGGGCCGTCTCGCGGGCCGGTTGGACGACGAGACGGCCGACCGGCACCGCGCGGTGCTGGCCTCGGTCGGACTGCCGCTGGCCTACCGGGCGGACGCCTGGCCGAAGCTGCTGGACGCGATGAAGGTGGACAAGAAGTCGCGCGGCGACCTGCTGCGCTTCATCGTGCTGGACGGCCTGGCGAAGACCTCGGTGCTGGAGGGCCCCGACCCGTCCCTGCTGGTCGCGGCGTACGCGGAGGTCTCCTCGTGAGCGATGCCTACGTGCAGCGGGTCCTGGTACTGAACGGTCCGAACCTGGGCCGGCTCGGCAGCCGCGAGCCGGACGTCTACGGCGCCACCTCGTACGCCGGCCTGGTCGAGCGCTGCGCGGCGGTCGGCAAGGAGCTCGGCTTCGCGGTGGAGGTCAAGGAGACCAACTCCGAGCAGCAGATGATCGAGTGGCTGCACTGGGCGGCCGACGAGCAGACGCCGGTGGTGATCAACCCGGGCGCCTTCACGCACTACTCGTACGCGATGCGGGACGCGGCCGCCCAGCGCACCGCGCCGCTGATCGAGGTGCACATCTCCAACCCGTACGCCCGGGAGGAGTTCCGCCACACCTCGGTGATCGCGGCGATCGCCTCCGGGACGATCGCGGGCTTCGGGATCGGCTCCTACGAGCTGGCGCTGCGGGCGCTCGCGGACCAGCTGACGGCGCGCTGAGTCGAATAGCCGGGCAAGACTGCAGGGACGGCCGCCGGGAGGATCCGGCGGCCGTCCCTGCGGTCCGTTCGGGGCAACAGTGCGTGGTGATGGGCGTGGCGACCGGTTGCCGCGCAGGTGGCAGGGCCTACTGGTGTGCGGCCTTGTCTGACTGACACACAGTCAGATCCACGTCACTGTGAAGGGGCGGGGATTCCGTCATGTCACGACGCTGGGCGGGTAGTGCCGCCACCGTTCTGCTCGCTACCGCGAGCCTCTCCGTCCTCAGCGCCGGTGCCCCGGCCGCCGGGGCACCGGGCGGGGCCGGTACCCGTACGGTCGACTACCAGGGTTACCGGCTCCAGGTGCCGGCCGACTGGCCGGTCGTGGACCTCGCCGCCGCCCCGCGCACCTGCGTGCGGTTCGACCGGCACGCCGTCTACCTGGGGACCCCGGGAGCCGATGAGGACTGTCCGGCCCACCCGTCGGCCGGGCGCACCGAGGCCCTGGTGATCGAGCCCGCGCCGGCGCCGACCGCCTTCGCGCCGGCCGCGCCGCTGAGCGACCCGGGCGCCGCACCGTCGCACGGGATCATCGCGGCGGGCGAGAGCAGCCGCGAGATCCGGGTCCAGATCCGCGGCACCGGGCTGCAGGTGACGGCCAGTTACGGCAGCTCCGCGGAGAAGGTGGCCGCGATCCTGGCCGGCGCGCACCGGAGCGCCGGCTCCGCGACGGCCCGTCCGACGGCCGGCACGGAGTCCGCAGCGCCGCGCACACCCGCGCGCAGGCCCGCGCGCCCCAACAGCCGGACGCCGCGCTCGGCGGTGAGCGCCCCGAGCACCGACGCGAACGGGACGGGCTTCGACGCCTGCACGGCGCCGTCGGCCGCCACCATGTCGAACTGGATCAACAACTCGCCGTACTCCACCGTCGGGATCTACCTCGGCGGTCGCCGGGCCTGCGCCCAGCCGAACCTGACGCCGAGTTGGGTCGCCGACCGCGCGGCCGAGGGCTGGTCCTTCCTGCCGATCTACGTCGGCCTGGACGCCTCGACGATGTCCGGTGACCCGGGCACCGCCCGTGGGCAGGGCGCGAGTGCCGCGAACGACGCGGCCTCGGCGGCCGGCGCGCTGGGCTTCACGCCGGGTGCGGTGGTCTACGTCGACATCGAGGCCTACGACTCCTCGCTGTACGCGACCGCCGTCCTGAACTACGTCAGCGGCTGGAACGACACGCTCCACGCGCGCGGCTACCGCGGCGGCGTCTACTCGAGCGCCGACAGCGGGGTCAAGGACCTCGCCGACAACTACACCAACGGCGCGTACACCTCCCCCGACGTCATCTGGTCGGCGGCCTGGAACTCCTACCACGACACCTCGGACACCGGCATGGGCCTTGCCTCGTACGGCCCGGGCTACTGGCCGGGCGGGCGCCGGGTCCACCAGTACAGCGGGGACCTGAGCGTGAACTACGGCGGCATCGCGCTCCAGGTGGACGAGGACGCGCTGACGGTCGGCGCCGAGGCGACCGGGACCACGATGCAGCCGGGACAGCGACTGGACCCGGGCAACAGCATCTCCAGCTCGACGATGACGCTGACCATGCAGGGCGACGGCAACCTGGTGCTCTACGCCCGCACCGGCCCCTCGGGCCAGGGGCCCGCGATGTGGAGCACCGACACCTGGGGCAACCCGGGCGCGTACGCGCTGATGCAGTGGGACGGCAACTTCGTCGTCTACGGCGGCGACGGGTCGGTGCTCTTCGCGACCAACTCCTACGGGCAGCCCGGGAACCGGCTGACCGTGCAGGACGACGGCAACGTCGTGCTCTACCGGACGGACGGCTCGCCGGCCTGGGCGAGCGGCACCTTCGAGCACGGTCCGGTGATCCCCCCGGGGGACGGCCTCGCCCCGGGCCGGTGGACCGAGAACACCCTCACCCGCCTGGAGATGCAGGCGGACGGGAACCTGGTGATCTACCGCAAGCGCGACGGCGCGCCGCTCTGGTCCAGCGGCACGTTCGGCAACCCGGGCGCGTACGCCGTCATGCAGAACGACGGCAACCTCGTGGTCTACCGCCAGGGCGGCGGCGCCACCACGGGCGGTGCGCTGTGGGCCAGCGGCACCTGGGGCAACCCGGGCGCGTACGCCGTCATGCAGAACGACGGCAACTTCGTCGTCTACCGCCAGAACGGCGGCCAGGGCAGCGGCGGCGCGCTCTGGGCCAGCGGCACCTGGCGAAACGCGAGCTGACGCCGGACCGCCCCCTCGTCCGGACCGCCCTCTCTACCCGCCTGTCAAACCTAGACCGACCGGCAAATGGTGGGCGGCGTCGCGACGCCCGTGCTCTCGCCTGGACGGCTTCTCCTCAGTCGCCAATGCTCCGCAGTGGCTCCCTCGTCGGCACCGCCCAGACTCGGCCCGGACGCCGCTCCTTCCTCCACCCACCATTTGCCGGTCGGTCTTTCGTTTGTGCTGGCGGCAGCCCTCGGCGGGCCGGCGGTGGGCTGGGCCGGTCGAGGGGCCGCCGTGTAACCTCGCGGGCGGGAGGTGAGTGTCCGTGACGCAGCAGTATGCCGGGGGAGAGCAGGTGCCCCCGCGCCCGGCGGCACCGCCGCAGGTGCCGCCACGCCCCGCCGGCCGGCCGGCGCCGTCGGCCGCCGAGCTGACGCCGACCGTGCCGTTCCCCGCGGTCACCCGGCTTGCCGCCCCGGTCGCCCCTGCCCCGGTCGCCCCGGCTGCCGCGCTGACGTCCTATCAGCAGCCCTCGTCCGGCGCACCCGCTGCCGCTCCGGCACCCGCCGTGCCGCCCAGCGCGACCGGGCACTTCGTGATGCCCGCCGGCAGCACCGTCCACCTCCCCGCGCCCACACCCACGCCGGCGCCGCAGGGCTTCGCCGGGCCGGTCGCGGTGCTGTTGATCGGGCCGGCCGGCGCGGGCAAGACCACGGTGGCCCGGCAGTGGGCCGAGCGGCGGCCGAGTACCACCGCGCACATCAGCCTGGACGACGTCCGCGAGTGGGTGCAGTCCGGCTTCGCGAACCCGCAGGCCGGCTGGAACAGCGCCTCCGAGGCCCAGTACCGGCTGGCCCGCCGCACCTGCGGCTTCGCCTGCCGCAACTTCCTGGCCAACGGGATCTCCTGCATCATCGACGACGCGGTCTTCCCGGACTGGCCGGCGATCGGCCTGGGCGGCTGGAAGCGCCACATCGGCCCGGGCATGATCCCGGTGGTGCTGTTGCCCGGCCTGGACACCGTGCTGGCCCGCAACGCCCGGCGCACCGGCACCCGCCGGCTCGCCGACGAGGAGGTGGCGGCGATCCACGGCCGGATGGCCGGCTGGTACAACTCCGGCCTGCCGATCATCGACAACTCGCAGCTCGACGTACCCGCCACCGCCGAGGCGCTGGACCGGGTGATCGCCGCCCGGCTGGCCGGCCAACCCGTCCGCTGATCCCCGCCGATCCCCGCCGTCCCTGCCGACCCCGCCGTCCGTACGACCCTTCCCTACCGCTGGAGAGCCGCCGCACCATGCCCGAAGGCCACATCCTGCACCGGCTCGCTGCCCAGCACCTGCGCGCCTTCGGCGGCCGCCCGGCCGTCGTGGCCAGCCCGCAGGGCCGGTTCGCCGCCGGCGCCGCGCTGATCGACGGCCAGCTGCTGGAGAGCGCGGAGGCGGACGGCAAGCACCTGTTCCTCGGCTTCGCGCCCGACCCGGGCAGCCCAGCCGCCTCCTGGCTGCACATCCACCTCGGCCTCTACGGCGTCGTCACGTTCGGCCCGGCCCCCGCGCCGGCGCCGGTGGGCCTGATCCGGCTGCGGCTGGCCAACGACGAGCACTACGCCGACCTGCGCGGCCCGACCACCTGCGAGCTGCTCACCCCGGCGGAGAAGGACGCCGTGCACGCCCGCCTCGGGCCCGACCCGCTGCGCGCCGACGCCGATCCCGAGCGGGCCTGGCAACGCATCTCGCGCAGCCGCAGCACGGTCGCCGCGCTGCTGATGGACCAGAAGATCCTGGCCGGCGTGGGCAACGTCTACCGCGCCGAGGTGCTCTTCCGGCACGGCATCGACCCGCACCGCGCGGGTCGCGAACTGACCCGCGCCGAGTGGGACTTGATCTGGCAGGACCTGGTCGCGCTGATGCACGGGGGCGCCGCGAGCGGCCGGATCGACACCGTCCGCCCCGAGCACACGCCCGAGGCGATGGGCCGCCCGCCGCGGGTCGACGACCACGGCGGCGAGGTCTACGTCTACCGCCGCACCGGCCAGCCGTGCCTGGTGTGCGGCACGGCGATCCGCACCGAGGAGCACGCGGCCCGCAACCTCTTCTGGTGCCCGGTCTGCCAGCAGCGTTAGGGCCGCTCCGGCCTACAGCCAGCCGCGCTGGGCGGCCTTGAGGCCGGCTTCGAAGCGGCTGGTGGCGCCGAGGCGTTCCATGATCGAGGCCATGTGACGGCTGACGGTACGTGACGATATGCCCAGGCGCTGGCCGGCCGCGTCGTCGGTGAGACCTCCTGCGAGCAGCCGCAGGAGTTCGCGTTCGGTGTCGGTCAGGCCGGTCGCGGGGTCGTCGGGGCGCTTGGCGCCGAGGGGGACGGCGGTGGCCCAGGCCTGGTCGAAGAGGTCGAGCAGGGCGTTGACGATGCCGGGCTCGGTGACGTGGAGAGCGCCCTTGCGGGTGTCGGTGGGGTCGATGGGGACCAGCGCGTGGGTGCGGTCGAAGATGACCAGTCGCTGGGGGAGGACGGGGGTGGTGCGCACTTCGCTGCCGTGGCTGATGAGCCAGTGGGCGTGGGCGGTGGTGTGCGGGTCGTTGCGGGTGGTGTCCTGGTAGAGGGTCTTCATGACGACGCCGCGCGCCAGCGGTTCCGCGTCGGCGGCCCGTGCCGCTGCGAGGTCCTCGGGACGGTGGCTGGCGCCCGGGTGGACGCCCAGGCACTCCTGCTTCATGGCGTGGGCCAGTTGCTCGATGCGGCGCTGGATGGCGTCCATGCCCAGGAGGCGCTCGCCGTGGGTGGCGCGGGAGTCGGCGCGTTCGGCGACCAGGCGTGTCACGGCCGCCCGGGAGGCGGCGAGCTGGGCCTGGCGGGCGGCCAGGTCCGCCTCCTGGCGGGCGAGCACGTCGGCCAGGCCGATCTCGGGGGAGACGGCGCGCATCCGGCCGGGGTGTTCGCTGGAGGCTCGCACCAGCATCAGGCCGCCGAGTTCGTCCAGGCAGTCGTGCACCTGCGTGGGGGAGGATCCGCACAGATCGGCCAGCTGAGCGACACCGTGGCCGGGGTGATCGAGCATGGCCTGATAGACCGCACTCGCCCGCACACTCAAACCCAACGTTTCCAGCATCGTGCTCTCCCCCGAGTTCACGTCCGCACCTCCCACCGGTGCGCACACACCGCATCGTCGCACCTTGGGTGGCCCCCCTTCAAGATCTCTCCGGACGTCGCGCCGCAGTTCGGGAGGGGTGACCGAGCCCTGCGGCCTGCCGGCGGCGGTGTGATGTGGCGCCTGATGTGGCGCGTGCATGACACGGTGTCGGGATGGCGCCAGGCGAGTTGGCGACAGCCGGAAGCCCTTCCGCGGCGTTGATCCACCGGCGAAGCTATTGATCACCGGGAGGGACACCCCGCCGGTAACCGGAACACCGGAACAAGCGTCAACCGCGGGACGCGACACCGGCACCGACCCACCGTCACAGCTCCAGCAGAGGAACGAACACCATGCTCCGCACCCGTCTCGCCCTGGCCGTCGCGGTCGCCGCCCTCGCCGTCTGCACCGGCGCCCTGCTGCCCGCCGCGGCCGGCGCCGCCAACGCCAATGCCACCACCGTGACGGCGGCCGCTGTCGCCCCTGACAACGCCCAGTGGGGGTAGGCACGCGATGGACATCGTCTACACGAGCCTGCAGCGCCGTTCTGCGGCGCAGGTGCAACCTGCGGGCGAGGTAGCCGAGGTCCTGGGCGTCCTGTGGGCGCACGCCACGCCTGAGGACGGCTTGGAACACATCTCCGGCCGCATCGAGGACGACCGGGTCGACCTCCTGATGTACTTCCTGCTCTCCGAGCCGACGGCGCCTGCGGCCCGCAGCGGCCTCCAGCGGGCCGCCGTACTGCTCGCCCGCGGTCACCAGGCCTCACCCACGCTCCACCGGCGCTACCTGCCACCTGCAGGGGCACCGGATCCGCACACCGAGGATCCGGGCACCACAGCGGCCTGACCGCCTGCCGCAGTCCGCGATGTCAGGCCCCGCCGCAGACGACTCCGGCGGCCGCCGCTCCCGGACGGCCTCTGGGCCCGTGCGCCCAGGCGGCGAGCCCTCTCCGCCGGCCGTCGTACCGACCGCGCACGGACCGCGCACGGACCGCCGGGACCGTCACCCACGCTTCGCTCTTCAAGGAGTCAGTTCGCCATGCCCGCAGTCAAGTTCTCCGTACGAGGTTCCCGCCTGGCGGCCGCCGTGACGGTAGGCGCTGCCCTCAGCGCCGCTGCGCTGGGTCTGGCGATGCTGGGTGGCGGGGCACATGCGTCGGCCACGGACCAGGTCAGAACGGCGGCCACGGTGACGGCCCCGGCCGTCGGGGCCGCGCCTGCTGCCGCGACACCGGCACCGGGCACGCCGGCTGCGGCGTCCCCGTCCGCCCTGTCACCGGCGATGGCTCCTGCGGCAGTCGTGTCGTCCGTCCCATCCGCCGTAGCTCCCGGGGCAGGCGCGTCGTCGGTCCCGCCGCCGGCGAAGGCTCCTGCGGCAGGCGCGTCGTCCGTCCCTTCGGCGACCGCGTCCCGTGTCGCCGCTGCTCCTTCTCCTGCCTCAGTACCCTCCTCTTCACCTTCGTCACCTTCGTCGTCTGCCACCGCCCCCGCGACCGGTGCGGGCAGCGTTCTGGTCGCGCCGTCTCCCTACGTGCCGGCGGGGTTGCCCATCGACGCCCAACTCGTGCTGCCTGCCCAGGGATTCGCGGCCGGCGGCAATCCGACCGAGTTCTCGGTCGTCCTCACCAACCACACGGCGAAGACGTACTCGTCACTCGACCCGATGCTCCAGCTCGTCCCCGCCTCGGGTGCCGCCTTCAAGGGCACCCTCGAACGGTTCGATCCCGTGGCGCAGAACTGGCGGACGGTCCCGATCCCGGGTGCCGGCACGGCGCCTGTCGGCGCCGCCGGATCCACGCCGTTCACCCTGTCGGCCAACGGATCGCTGACGATCCGCTACCGGCTGACGGTCGCGCCGGACCAGCCGGTCCAGCAGACCGAAGCCATGTTCTACGCGATCGGTGCAGACGGTCACCAACTCGGCTTTGTCAGCAACGCACTTCAGACCACCGCGGGCTGATCACCGCTCGCCCCCACGCGTGGCCGGTACTGCCACGCCCTGCCGCCTGCCGGCCATGCCCCACTGCCTTGTTCTATCTGTGAAGGAATCATCATGCTCAATGCTCGTCGGCGCGCTACCGCCACCGGTGTCGCGACTCTGCTGCTCGGCTCGGCTCTCGGTATCCTGGCCGCGCCCTCCTCCCAGGCCTCGACGCTCGGCGACGCGATCGTGAACACCGCGACCGGCCAGCTCTCGAACGGCCCGTGCGGCAACGGCGGGGCCGGTTACTACGCCCCGGGCACCGGTCAGTCGTCCAGCTGCTCGGGTGGCGGTGAGGCGCACGCATGGTGTGCGGACTTCGCGGGCTGGGTCTGGGCCCAGAACGGTGTCCAGAACCTCGGACCCCTCAACGACCTTGCGAACAGCTTCGGTTCGTACGGCAGCCTGTCCTCCACCCCGCACGTCGGCGATGCGGTCTTCTTCCACCCGAACGCCTACTCCGGTACCACCTGGGACCACGTCGCGATCGTGACAGCCGTGCACTCGGACGGGACCATCGACTGGATCGGCGGCAACCAGAGCGGCGGCTACGTGACGCGGGACGCCAACATGCCCGGCTCGGTCGGTGCCACCGAGTGGACCGCCGGCGGCTACGCCGTGAACCTCCAGGGCTTCGTCAGCCCGGTCGGCGGCTCCACCCCCGTCACGCCGCCGCCGGTCGCTCCGCCGCGGGTGTCGTCGGTGTCGATGGATGCCGCTGGCGATCACGTGGCGTTCGTGGACACGAACGGCAATGTCGCGAACGACTGGGCGGACAGCAATGGTTGGCACGGTCCGGCGGGGATGGGTGGCAGTGCCCGTTCGGACTCTCCGGTGGTGTTCAACGCGAAGGCTGACCACGCGTTCTTCATCGATGGCAACGGTAATGTCGCCAATGACTGGGCTGACAGCAATGGTTGGCACGGTGCGGCCGGGATCGGTGGTCAGGCTCGGGCCGGTTCGCCGATCGTGACCAACGCGAACGGCAACCTGGTCGCCTTCATCGACACCAACGGCAATGTGGTCAATGACTGGGCTGACAGCAACGGCTGGCACGGTCCGGCCGCTCTGGGTGGCGTGGCGCGCTCGGACTCTCCGCTGGCTTTCAACTCCGCCGGTACTCACATCTACTTCATCGACACCAACGGCAGTGTCGCGAACGACTGGGCGGACAGTAACGGTTGGCACGGTCCGGCTGGGACGGGTGGTACCGCTCGGGCCGGCTCCGCGATCGCGACCAACGCCAACGGCAACCTGGTTGCGTTCGTGGACACCAACGGCAATGTCGCGAACGACTGGGCGGACAGCAACGGCTGGCACGGCCCTGCCGGCCTGGGTGGCGTGGCCCGTTCGGACTCCCCGCTGGCCTTCAACTCGGCCGGTGACCACATCTTCTTCATCGACACCAACGGCAGCATGGCCAATGACTGGGCGGACAGCAACGGCTGGCACGGCCCGGCCGGGATGGGCGGCACCGCTCGCGCCGGCTCCGGGATCAGCACCAACGCCAACGGCAACCTCGTTGCGTTCGTGGACCCCAACGGCAACATGGCCAACGACTGGGCGGACAGCAACGGCTGGCACGGCCCGGCCGGCCTCGGCGGCACCAGCCGCTAACCACTAGCCGCTAGCACCACCACCACCACCGCGCCGGCCGTTCCCAACGGCCGGTGCGGTGGTTTCGGCCGTTGAACTACGGTGTCCGGCATGAGCACTGAAGACTGGCTGGCTGATACCCGGACCTCCTACGACACCGTCGCCGCCAGCTATGCGGACCAGGTGCGCGATCTCCTCGACCGGCTGCCGTACGAGCGCGCGATGCTGGCGCTCTTCGCCGATCGGGTGCAGGCCGGCGGCGGGGGGCCGGTCGCGGACGTGGGCTGCGGACCGGGGAGGATCACCGCCCACCTGCGCGGGCTGGGCTTGGACATGTTCGGCATCGACCTGTCACCCGCGATGATCGAGGTGGCCCGGCGCGATCACCCCGGCCTGCGGTTCGAGGTCGGCACCATGACGGACCTTGACCTGGCCGATGCCTCGATGGCGGGCCTGGTCGCCTGGTACTCGCTGATCTACGTGCCCGAGGAAGAGATCGGCTCGGTCTTCGCGCAGTTCCGGCGGGTGGTGCGGCCCGGGGGCCTGATGCTGCTCGGCTTCCACGTCGGCGATGGGTCGCGGCTCAAGACGGAGGGCTACGGCGGCCACCCGATGAAGGTCTACGTCCATCGCCGTCAGCCCGAGCGAGTGGCCGCCTGGCTCGACGATGCGGGCTTCACGGTCGAGGCGCAGCTGACCCTCGGCTCGGCCGAGAGCTCGCTCGGCGGAATCCTGTTCGCGCGCCGCCGGCCTGATGGCCGGTAGGGGTCAGTAGGGCCCGCAAGCCAGCCGGTGGTCGGGCAGCGGTCAGGCGGTGGTCGGGCGGGTCTGGGCGGCGAGCAGGCCGATCATGCCGTTCATGGCCTCGGTGAACGGTGCGGCGGAGTCGGCGGCGCGGGCCAGGACGTAGCCGCCCTGGACGACGGCGACGATGGCCGAGGCGGTGGTCGCCGGGTCGAGGCCGGGGGCCAGTTCGCCGGCTTGGCGGCCCTCGGTGAGCAGCTCCGCGAGCCGGCCGCGCAGCCAGTCGAAGGTCTGCTCGACGGGCCGGCGCAGGGTCGGGTCGGCCATCACGTCCGGATCCTGGGTGAGCCGGCCGATCGGGCAGCCCTTGAGCACGTCGCGCTCGCGGTGCAGGTAGGCGATGACCCGTTCGACGGCGGTGCCGGGGCCGCTGAACAGCGTCTCGATCTCGGCGCACAGCTCCTCGGCGGAGCGGGTGATCGCGGCGGCGGCGAGATCCGGCTTGCCGGTGAAGTGGTGGTACATGCTGCCCTGGCCGACCCCGGCGCGCTGCTGGATGGCCTTGGGGCTGGTGCCGACGTAGCCGCGCTCCCAGAGCAGTTCGCGGGTGCTTTCGATCAGGCGTTCCGACGTGCTCATCCGCCGATTTTACCTACTGGTAGGTACAGCGGGCAAGCGGTCCGCGATCACCCTGGCGGCCAGGCTCAGCAACAGCTCCCGCTCCGCTGGGCTCAGCGGCGCGAGCAGCTCCTCGTTCGCCTCGTCGGCGAGTGCCTCCACCCGGGCCAGCAGGGCGGCGCCGTCGGGGGTGAGCACGATCGCGTTCTTGCGGGCGTCGCGCGGGTCCTTCTCGCGGACGACCAGGCCCCTGGTCTGGAGCTCGTTCAGTGCGCCGACCAGGTCCTTCGGGTCGATCTTCACTGTGCGCGAGAGCTCGGCCTGCGCGAGCGGGCCGAACTCGGCGACCGCGCAGAGCAAGGCGTGCTGCCCCATCCGCAGGCCCTCGGTGGCCAGTCGCTCGGCCACCAGGCGGTGGCCGAGCGCGCCGGTGCGCCCGAGCAGCCAGCTGGGCAGCGTCTGCAGCCGGGAGAACGGGGTCGGGCTCGCGGTGCGGTTCGGTGGCGGGGTCATGGCGGCAGTCTAGTCGGGGAATCGTTGGACATCCCAATGATCCAGGGGATATCGTTGGGACTACCAACGGTTCTCGACGAGGGGGAGGCGCCACCGTGCGCAAGGTCAGGTTTCACGAGTACGGCGGCCCGGACGTGCTGCGCCTCGACGAGGTCGCCGAGCCGGCACCCGGGCCGGGCGAGGTACTGCTGCGGGTCGAGGCGGCCGGTGTCGGGCTGATGGTGCTGAAGACGCTGCGCGGGGTCGGCGCCGCCCCACTGCCCGGCTCGCCCGGCGGCGGGGTGGTCGGCCGGGTGCTGGCGCTCGGCGACGGGGTGACCGGGCTGCAGGTCGGCGACCGGGTCGGCGGGATCGCCGACGGGGTCTACGCGGACCTGGCGATCGCCGTGCCCGCGCTGCTCAGCCCGGTGCCGGAGCAGGTCGCCGCGGCCGACGCGCTCGGCCTCGTGCAAGGCGGTCTGGTCGCGCTCGCGGCGCTGCGGGTCGGCGGGTTCGCGAAGGGCGAGTCGGTGCTGGTCACAGGAGCCGCCGGCGGGGTCGGCCACCTGATCGTCCAACTGGCCAGGGAGCTCGGCGCCTCGCGGGTGGTCGCGGCGATCGGCTCGGCGCAGCGAGCCGACAAGGCGGAGTTCGTCCGTTCGCTCGGCGCCGACGAGGTGGTCGGCTACCAGGACGCCGACTGGGGAGCGCCGGTGGACCTGGTGCTGGAGGGCGTCGGCGGCGAGGTGCTGCCCCGGGCGCACGGCTCGCTCAAGCCGTTCGGCCGCCTCGTCACGCTCGCCGGGCACGGCGGCACGCTCGACGCCGGCGCGGTGCTCGGCGCGATGACCACGGTGACCGGCCTGTCGATGGGCGTACTGGCCCGCCACCGGCCGGAGTTGATCACGCAGATCCGGGCCGAGCTGTGGCAGCTGCTGGCCGCCGGACGGCTGCGGCCGGCCTCGGCGGTGTTCCCGCTGGAGCGCGCCGCCGAGGCGGTCGGGCTGCTGGCGGCGCGCGCGAACCTCGGCAAGGTGGTGCTCACGACCGGCACAGGCTGACGATCCTCACCGCCGCACCGGTGCCAGGTAGACCCGTAGCCGGTCCCGGTGCCACCAGGCGCCGGTCTCCCGCCACTCGCGCCAACTCGTGTACCGGTAGCGGTAGAGCACCGCGCGGACGTACACCGGCGGCGCTTGCGGGAACGGGTTGTGCCGCAGCAGCCGCAGCGTCGGCGGGTCGTTGACCAGCAGCCGCTGGACGAACGGGCGCAGCCACGGGCGCGCGTAGCCGGGGGAGAGCGCGGCGAACCACATCAGCCAGTCCAGCCGCAGGTGGTACGGCGCAAACTGGCGCGGCAGTCGCCGTACGTCCCCCGGCTTGCCCTTGAAGCCGTACTCCCGCCACTGCGTCTCCGGCCGCAGCCGCGACTCGTCGGTGCCCTCGATCACGACCTCGAAGCGGATCCGGCTGATGCTGCCGAACGCGCCGTACGTGTTCACCAGGTGCAGGCGGTTGAACGAGTAGTTCATCAGCTGGCGCCGGGAGAGCAGGTTGCGGGCCGGCCAGTAGCTCAGCACCAGCACCAGCGCGGTCGCCGCGAGCACCAGCACCTCGAACCAGAGCGGTGCGCTGCGGTGTCCGGAGTAGCCGGTGTCGCCGCCGGGCAGCCGCAGGGCGGCGAGCGCCAGCGTGATGGTCAGCCAGTTCAGCCAGGCGAAGTTGCCCGAGGCGACCAGCCAGAGCTGGGTGGCGATCACCGCGAACCCGGCGACGGTGGCGACCGGCTGCGGCAGGAAGAGCAGCACCGGGACGAGCAGCTGCGCGACGTGGTTCGCCGCCACCTCGACCTTGTGCAGCGGCATCGGCAGGTGGTGGAAGAACCAGCTCAGCGGTCCCGGCATCGGCTGGGTCTCGTGGTGGTACCGCAGGCAGGTCAGGTCGCGCCAGCAGCGGTCGCCGCGCAGCTTGATCAGACCGGCGCCGAACTCGACCCGGAAGAGCAGCCAGCGGAAGAGGTAGAGCACCGGCAGGGGCGGTGCCACGGCGGAGTTGCCCAGGAAGACCGCCAGGAACCCGGCCTCCAGCAGCAGCGACTCCCAGCCGAAGGAGTACCAGGTCTGGCCGACGTTGACGATCGAGAGGTAGAGCACCCAGAGCAGCAGCCAGCAGAGCATCGCGGCCCAGAGCGGTACGGCGTCGCCGGCGCCGGCCACCAGCGCCGCCGAGAGCGCCGCGCCGGTCCACGCGACGGCGGCGAACCGGCGGTCGGAGTAGCCCCACTGGAACAGGCTCGGCGCCTCGCGGAACGGCGTGTAGGCGAGGTAGCGGGGGACCGGCAGCATCCCGCGCTCGCCGATCAGCGCCCGGAACTGCCGGGCCGCCGCCAGGAACCCGAGCAGGTAGACGCCGGCCAGCATCCGCAGCAGCAGCAACCGGCTCAACGCGTACTCGGGCGCCGTGAACCACTCCACGAGCCCCATCCCTACCACCCGCGGCACCGGACGGCGCGGACGATGCGCCCACGCCCCCTGAACGGGCGGGCAAACGGGCTACAGCTCGATCAGCAGCCCGTCCTCGGCGATCTCCGCCCCCGCGGCCGCGAGCAGCGCGCGCTCCGGTGCGTCCGGGTGCGCGAGCGGGTTGGTGTTGTTCAGGTGGGTGTAGAGGTAGCGCGGCCCGGGGTGCTTGGCGAGCAGCGGCAGCGAGTCGGCGATCGCCAGGTGGCCCATGCCCCGGGAGGTGCGCCGGGCGCCGCTGCCGCGCGACATCTCGCCGTCGTCCCAGAAGGTGCCGTCCAGGATCACCACATCGGCGCCGGCCAGCGCCGCCTCGAACGCCGGGGTCCACTCGGCCAGGCACGGCGCGTAGAGCAGCGAGCGGCCGCTGCCGGGGTCGGTGAAGCGGTACGCGACGGTCCAGACGTCGCTGTCGGACGGCTCGGGCGCGAGCTGCGCCGCGTAGCGCGGCCGCTTGGCGCTCAGCGCCACCGCCGTCACCAGCAGCCCGCCGTCGAGCTCGAACGGGCGGTCCGGCTCGACGGTGCGCCAGTCCACCGCCGTGTACGGCGCGATGATCGGCCCGACCGGGAACGCCGAGGCCAGCGCGCGGCGGACCGGAGCCGTCGCGTGCACGCTGAGCGCGCCCGCCTCGCGCAGCATCAGCAGGCCCAGCGTGTGGTCCAGCTCCCCGCTGGTCAGCAGCACCCCGCGCAGGGGCGTGTCGCGGGTGCCCGGAGCCGGCGCCAGCTCGGGCGTGTCCAGCAGCTGGCCGCGCAGGTCGGGCGAGGCGTTGACGGCGTACCAGCTGTGCCCGTCCGCGCTGATCGCCAGGCAGTCCTGGCCGCGCCGGGCGGCCGGGCCGCGCTCGCGCGCCGTCGTGCAGGTCGGGCACCCGCAGTTCCACTGCGGCAGCCCGCCACCGGCGGCACTGCCCAGGATCCTGATCTTCACCGCATCCTCCGGGGAACGGCCTCGGGAACGGACGTGGCCGAGGCGGCCGCGTCCAGCACCAGTTGGTGGTGCGGCGAGAGCGAGCAGGCCGGGTCGGTGGCGTCCGGGTCGCCGGTGAGCTGGAACGCCTGGCACCGGCAGCCGCCGTGGTCCACCTCGCGCAGCTCGCAGCCGCGGCAGGGCTCGGGCATCCAGTCGGTGCCGCGGTACCGGTTGAACGCGGCCGAGTCGTACCAGGCCGCGGCGAGCGAGCCGTCCCGCACGCTCGGCGGGTCCAGGCCCGGCAGCTGGGCGGCCGCCAGGCAGGGCAGCACCGCGCCGGTCGGCGCGACGACCAGCTGCCGGCTGCCCCAGCCGTTCATGCACGGCTTCACCATGCCGCTGCGGTAGTCGGCCGCGACGTGGATGATCTCCAGCCGATCGCCGAACCGCTCGCGGGCCGCCGCGACCGCCTCGGCGGCCCGGTCCACCTGCTCCTGGGTGGGCATCAGCGCGGCGCGGTTGCGCCAGGCCCAGCCGTAGAACTGGGTGTGCGCGAGCTCCAGCCGGCTCGCGCCGAGCGCGAGCGCCAGTTCGGTGATCGCCGGCACCCGGTCCAGATTGCCGCGGTGCAGCACCGCGTTGACGGTGAGCGGTAGGCCCTGGCGGGTGATCAGCTCGGCGGCGGCGAGCTTGCGCCGGTGCGCGGCGGCCAGCCCGGCCACCGCGTCGGCGCGGCCGGTGTCGGCGTCCTGCACCGAGAGCTGCACGTGGTCCAGGCCGGCTGCGGCGAGCGCGGCCGCCCGGTCCGCCGCCAGCGGGATCCCGCTGGTGATCAGGTTGGTGTAGAGCCCGAGCCGGCTCGCGTGCGCGATCAGCTCCGGCAGGTCGCGGCGCAGCAGCGGCTCGCCGCCGGACAGGTGCAGCTGGAGCACGCCGAGCGCGCGGGCCTCGTCCAGCACCCGCAGCCACTCCTCGGTGGCAAGCTCGGTCCGGTAGTCGGCCAGGTTCACCGGGTTGGAGCAGTACGTGCAGCTGAGCGGGCAGCGGTAGGTCAGCTCGGCGAGCAGGCCTAGGGGCTGTCCGGCGGATCTTGTCGGATCAGCGCGCGGCGTTGGGCGCCCGGCTGGGCGTGCCGGCGGATCGTCCTCGTACTGGGTCGTACTTGGATGATCCGCCGGTGCGTCCAGCCGGGATGCCCGGCGTCGCGCGCCCGGCAAGATCCGCCGGACAGGCCCTAGCGCCGCTGGCACCCCGGCCCGCTGCTCGGCCGGCTCGGGCACGGCGGCCGCGAGCTGCTCGGTGACGCCCCGCCCGGTGCCGTCCAGCACGACCAGGCGGCGGGCCGCCAGGTCGGCGAGCAGCTCGCGCACCTCGGCGGCGTCCACACCCTGGTACCGCTCGGCCAGCGCCGCGGTCACCGCTTCGGGGCCGCGCCGCCCGTCGCACTCGCGCAGCACCGCGGCGGCCGTCCCGTTGAGCAGCAGGACGCCCTCGGGGAAGAGCAGCGCGGTGCGCTCCCGGACCGGGTCGCGCACCAGCCGCACGCCGGGGCGCAGCCCTATCGCATCCGTCGCATCCGTCGCACCGGTCACAGCCCTCGCCGGATCGCCGGTCACCGGTCGGGGCCGTAGTCCACGGCGTCCAGCATCGCCCGCAGCACGTCGGTCTTGAAGCGCAGCGCCTCGATCGCGGCCAGCTGCTGCTCGCGGGTGACGCAGTGCGTCAGGACCAGCTCCAGCGTGCGGGCGCTGTCCTGACGGGCCGTCGGGATCCGGTGCTCGAAGTAGGCGTAGCCGGCCGGATCGATCCAGTCGTAGTGCTTCTTCCAGGCGACGACCCGCTGCGCCATGTGGTCCGGCGAGAACATCTCGGTCAGCGCCGCCGCCACGCCCTCGTACCAGGGCCTGGTCCGGCAGAAGTTCAGGTAGCCGTCGACCGCGAAGCGCACCCCGCGCACCAGGTGGCGCTGTTCGACGACCTCCTCGCGGCTGAGCCCGACCGCCTCGGCCAGCACCAGCCAGTCGGCGAGCCCGCCCTCGTGCTCGTTCGGCCCGTCCTGGTAGCCGAGCCGCTGCGACCACTCGCGGCGCACCTCGGACAGCTCGCAGTTGGCGACGATCGCGGCGTTCTTCTGCGTCAGGACCAGCTGGTAGTACCAGCGGTTGGCGACCCACCGGCGCAGCTCCGCCGGTGAGCAGCCGCCCTCGTGCAGCCGGACGTGGAACGGGTGCGTGTCCCAGTAGCGCTCGCGCAGTCCGAACAGCTCGGCCCTGAACTGCGCCTGGGTCACTGCCTGGGTCAGCGCCGGGGTCGGTGTCTGGGTCAGCGCCTGAGCCACGTGTCGTCCTTGCCGGCGTAGGCGGTCACCTCGGGCGCCGTCTCCAGGCACTCGACCTGCGGACTGGTCCACTGCGGGCGGGCGGCGGCCTCGGCCTCCGGGGCGAGCAGCTCGGTGGCGACGGTGGTGTTCATGACGTCCTCCGGACAGGTAGGAGCCGGGCCGCCGGCAGGATCCGGACGACCATGAAGCACGCTATGGGGAGCGCACGACCGCGCGCTACCGGTTCCGTAGAACAGGCGCACGGTGGCCGGATTTCGTAGGCTTCCAGATATGTCCGATGCGCATGCGGATCGCCGAGAGCGCCTCCGAGAGCACTGCAGCGCGGGCGGAGCGGACGCGGCGCTGGTCACCCGGGCCGCCAACGTCAGATACCTGACGGGCTGCGCTCCGTGCGGCGCCACCCTGCTGCTGACCCGTGAGCGGGCGGTGCTGGTGCTGCCCGCCGACCTGCCGCCGGACGATACCGGCGAGCACCCGTACGCCGCCGACCTGCCGCACCTGGTCGCCGGACCGGATCAGGACACCGCGCAGAGCGCCGCCGCGGCCGCCGCCGGGCTCGGTGTGCGGGCGGTCGCGGTGGAGGAGCACGACCTCACGGTCAGCCGCCACCGCGGGCTGGCCGCGCTGCTGCCGCAGTCCCGGCTGGTCGATCTGACCTGCGCGGTCGAGCGGTTGCGGGTGGTCAAGGACGAGCACGAGATCGGCGAGCTGCGGATCGCCGCCGAGATCGGCGACCAGGCGCTCGGTGAGCTGCTGGAGTCGATCCTGGTCGGGCGCACCGAGCGGCACCTGGCGATGGAGCTGGAGCGCCGGATGATCGACCACGGCGCCGACCGGGCCGCGTTCCCGGTCTCGGTCGGCACCGGGAGCCACTCCGGGCGGATCGCGCACGCGCCCACCGACCGCAGGGTCGAGGAGGGCGACTTCCTGACCGTCTCGCTCGGCGCGCAGTACCGCGGCTACAGCGTCTCGGCCACCCGGACCTTCGTGATCGGCGCTGCTCCCGCGCCCTGGCAGGTGGACCTGCACCGGCTGGTCTTCGAGGCGCAGCGGGCCGGCCGGGAGGCGCTGGCACCGGGCGCGCCGGGGGCCGAGCCCGACCGTGCCGCCCGCGATCTGCTCCGCTCGGCGGGCTTCGTCGAAGCGCCCGCCCAGCCGTTCGGACACGGTGTGGGGCTGGAGGTCAGGGAGGCGCCGCAGCTTGCACCCGGAGAGATGGGTAAACTGGACAATCGCGTGCCGGTCACCGTCGGTCCAGGGGTTCATCTCCCGGGTCGAGGCGGTGTCCGGATCGAGGACACGCTCGTCGTGCGCCCTCTCGAAGAGGGTGGGCCCGAGCTGCTCACCATTACCACCAAGGAGCTCCTCGCCCTGTGACCACCGCCCAGGTGGAGCAGGCCGCACCCCTTGGTTCCTTGACAGCTATATCAGGAGTAAGTGCGCCCGTGGCTTCCACGAACGATCTCAAGAACGGCATGGTCCTCAAGCTCGACAACGACCAGCTCTGGTCCGTCGTCGAGTTCCAGCACGTCAAGCCGGGCAAGGGCCCTGCCTTCGTGCGCACCAAGCTCAAGAACGTGCTGAGCGGCAAGGTCGTCGACAAGACGTTCAACGCGGGCACCAAGGTCGAGACCGCCAATGTCGACAAGCGCGGCATGCAGTTCTCGTACAAGGACGGCGAGCAGTTCGTGTTCATGGACATGGACACCTACGACCAGATGATGATCAGCCCCGCGGTCGTCGGCGACGCTGCGAACTACCTGCTGGAGGGCTTCGAGGCCCTGGTCGCCGTGTACGAGGGCAACCCGCTGTACATCGAGCTGCCGGCCTCGGTCGAGCTGGTCATCACGGAGACCGAGCCCGGCCTGCAGGGCGACCGCTCCACCGGCGGCACCAAGCCGGCCACGCTGGAGACCGGCGCCGAGATCGCCGTCCCGCTCTTCATCACCACCGGCGAGAAGATCAAGGTCGACACCCGCGACGGCAGCTACCTCGGCCGGGTGAACAAGTAACCGTGTCGTCCGCACGCACCAAGGCCCGCACGCGGGCCTTCCAGATCCTCTTCGAGGCCGACCACCGGGACGTCAGCCCGCTGTCGGTCCTCGCCGACTGGGTCGCCCGCGCGCGGGAGGCCAAGCCCGGCGACGGCATCCCCACGGTGGCCGAGTACACCATGGAGCTGGTCGAGGGCTACGTCGAGCACGCCCGTCGGATCGACGAGCTGATCTCGACCTACGCGGTCGGCTGGACGCTGGACCGGATGCCGATCGCGGACCGCAACGTCCTGCGGCTCGGCGCCTACGAGCTGATCTGGGAGGACGGCGTCCCGGACGCGGTCGTCGTGGACGAGGCCGTGGAGATCGCCAAGGAGTACTCCACGGACGACTCCCCGGCCTTCGTGAACGGTCTGCTGGCCCGGTTCATGGAGCTCAAGCCGACCCTCCGCCGGGGCTGAGCCGCGGCGGTACCGCCGGTTCGGCCGGCGTTGGGCGCACCCTTCGATGGCCGTCGGACCTTCCGGTCCGGCGGCCATCGCGCGTACGTTGTTACTGGCAAGTACAGAATTACTGACCGGTAACTTTCCGAAGGGTGTCGCCCCATGACGACCGCAACCGCCACCAGCAGCGAGTTCGACCAGGCCATCGCGCTCGCCCCGGACCCGGCGGCGCCCGGCCGCCACCGCGGCGAGCTCGGCGCCGGCTGGCAGATCGGCGGCGGTATCAACGGCGGACTGCTGCTCGCCGTGGCCGCCAACGCGCTGCGCCAGGAGCTGCCCGGCCACCCCGACCCGCTCTCGATCAGCGGCTACTACCTCTCCTCCGCCACCGCCGGACCGGCCACGGTGCAGACCGACGTGGTGCGCCGCGGCCGCTCGCTCTCCACCGCGACCGCTGCCCTCCACCAGGACGGCCCGGACGGCGTGCCGGTCGAGCGGCTGAGAGTGCTGGCCAGTTACGGCGACCTGGCCGAGCTGGACGGCGAGGTGCTCACCGCCGCCACCGCGCCGGAGCTGCCGCCGGTGGAGCAGTGCATCGGCGTCGAGCACGCGCCGCCCGGTCTGCTCAAGCAGGCCGCGCTGCTGGAGCGCTTCGACCTGCGGCTCGACCCGGCCACCATCGGCTGGGCGCTCGGCCAGCCGTCGAAGCAGGGCCGGATCCAGGGCTGGTTCAAGCTCGCCGACGGCCGTCAGCCCGACCCGCTCTCGCTGCTGCTGGTCGCCGACGCGCTGCCGCCGGTCACCTTCGACCTCGGGATGCCCGGCTGGGCCCCGACCATCGAGCTCACCGTGCACCTGCGGGCCAAGCCCGCGCCCGGCTGGCTGCGGGTCAGCCACAGCACCCGCAACCTGGCCGGCGGCCACTTCGAGGAGGACGCCGAGGTCTGGGACGCGGACGGCCGCCTGGTCGCCCAGTCCCGCCAGCTGGCCCGGGTGCCGCGCCCGCAGCAGTAGCTAGCCTTCGCGGCACCTGACATGCCGACACACGCCGACGGCGCGGCCCCCTTGCGGGGACCGCGCCGTGACGTTTCTTCAGCTGAACGACCGTCAGCTGGCGTCGTCCTCGCGGACGGCGCGACGGGCGTCGGAGTTGAGCACGCCCCAGCTGATCAGCTGCTCGGTCAGGATCGACGGCGACTGGTCGTAGATCACGGCCAGCGTGCGCAGGTCGTCCTGGCGGATCGACAGCACCTTGCCGTTGTAGTCCCCGCGCTGCGACTGGATGGTCGCGGCGTAGCGCTGCAGCGGGCCGGCCTTCTCGCTGGGGACCTGGGTCAGTCTCTCCAGGTCCAGCACCAGGCGCGGCGGCGGCTCGGCCGCGCCGCCCGGGGTGCCGCCGGGCAGCAGCTCCTGCACCGGAACGCCGTAGAACTCGGCCAGTTCGGCGAGCCGCTGCACGGTCACCGCACGGTCGCCGCGCTCGTAGGAGCCGACCACGACCGCCTTCCAGCGCCCCTGGGACTTCTCCTCGACGCCATGCAGGGAGAGACCCTGCTGAGTGCGGATAGCACGGAGTTTGCCTCCGAGCTGCTTCGCGTAGTCGCTGGACATTGGTCTCCCCGGACGAAAATTGCCTTTTCATGGTGGCTACGGGGGAGCGAGGTGCACCTCGCGGCCCAGGGCGTCCTACCGATGGGTTCGACGTCTGTTCCGTAACTCACTGTGAGGTTACGTAGAGTAAGGTGGCCGCGTCAAGCCGAATGGGGCAGTCGTGCGAACGCGCTGCTATCTCTGCGTGAACACGACACGAAGCGTGGCGAAGACGACAAGATCACCCTGGTAGGATGGCTGAGGCTACCGGCGCGCCGGGGAGCCGTTCATCAGACATCCTTTAAGGCCCGTCCTGTGAGGCGGGGAAGGAGGTCCGCTTCGGCATGACCACACAGACCGATACACCGCGTCCGCCGCACCAGGTGCTGGACGGCGCCGACATCTCCCGGGTGATCACCCGGATCGCGCACGAGATCGTGGAGCGCGCCAAGGGCGCGGAGGACGTCGTCCTGCTCGGCATCCACACCCGCGGTGTCCACCTCGCCCGCCGGCTGCACGCCAAGCTCACCCAGATCACCGGCCGCGACATCCCGCTGGGCACGCTCGACATCACCATGTACCGGGACGACCTGCGGCTCAAGCCCGCCCGCGCCCTGGAGCACACCGAGATCCCGGCCACCGGGATCGACGGCAGGCTGGTGATCCTCGTGGACGACGTGCTCTTCTCCGGCCGCACCATCCGCGCCGCGCTCGACGCGCTCGGCGACATCGGCCGCCCGCGCGCCGTGCAGCTGGCCGTCCTGGTGGACCGGGGCCATCGCGAGCTGCCGATCCGCGCCGACTACGTGGGCAAGAACCTGCCCACCTCGCTGCGCGAGGCCGTGCAGGTCAAGCTCGCCGACAGCGACGGCGTGGACGCCGTCCTGGTCGGTGACCGCGACTACGCCGCCCGCAGCTCGCAGGCTCTCGCCGCCCCGAACCCCTCGGCCCCCCATCTTTCGGAGTAAAGGCCCCGTGAAGCGCCACCTCGTCTCCGCCGCCGATCTCAGCCGCGACGACGCGCTGCTGATCCTGGACACCGCCGAGGAGCTCGCCCAGCTCGCCGGCCGGTCCGTCAAGAAGCTCCCCACGCTGCGCGGCCGCACCGTCGTCAACCTCTTCTTCGAGGACTCCACCCGCACCAAGACCTCGTTCGAGGTCGCCGAGAAGCGGCTCTCCGCCGACGTCGTCAACTTCGCCGCCAAGGGCTCCTCGGTCTCCAAGGGCGAGAGCCTGAAGGACACCGCGCTGACCCTGCAGGCGATGGGCGCCGACGCGGTCGTGATCCGCCACCACGCCTCGGGCGCGCCGGCCCGGCTCGCGCAGTCCGACTGGCTGCACGGCAGTGTGATCAACGCCGGTGACGGCACCCACGAGCACCCCACCCAGGCCCTGCTGGACGCGTTCACCATGCGCCGGCACCTCAACCCGGGCCTTGGCAAGGACCTCGCCGGACGCCGGATCACCATCGTCGGCGACGTGCTGCACAGCCGGGTGGCCCGCTCGAACGTGCTGCTGCTGAACACGCTCGGCGCGCACGTCACGTTCGTCGCCCCGCCCACGCTGCTGCCGATCGGCATCGAGCACTGGCCGTGCGAGGTCTCCTACGACCTCGACGCGACCCTCGCCAAGTCCGACGCGCTGATGCTGCTGCGGGTCCAGCGCGAGCGGATGAACGCCGCGTTCTTCCCCACCGAGCGCGAGTACGCGCGCCGCTACGGCATGAACGCCCAGCGGATGGCCCACCTGCCCGAGCACGCCATCGTGATGCACCCCGGCCCGATGGTCCGCGGCATGGAGATCACCGCCGAGGTGGCCGACTCGCCGCGCTGCACCGCGGTCGAGCAGGTCGCCAACGGCGTCTCGATCCGGATGGCCGTCCTGTACCTCCTGCTCGGCGGGGCCACCCTCGCCGACAACCACCGCACCGACAGCAACGAGGCCGCCCAGTGAGTAGCTACCTGATCCGCAACGCCCAGATCCTCGGCGGCCCCGCGCAGGACATCCTGATCGTGGACGGCGTGATCCGGGAGATCGGCGCCGGCCTCACCGCCGAGGCGGACGTCGACATCGACGCGCACGGTCTGATCGCGCTGCCCGGCCTGGTCGATCTGCACACCCACCTGCGCGAGCCCGGCCGCGAGGACGCCGAGACGGTGCTGACCGGCACCCAGGCTGCGGCCAAGGGCGGCTACACCGCCGTGCACGCGATGGCGAACACGTTCCCGGTGGCCGACACCGCGGGCGTCGTCGAGCAGGTCTGGCGGCTCGGCCAGGAGTCCGGCTACTGCGACGTGCAGCCGGTCGGCGCCGTCACGGTCGGCCTGGAGGGCAAGAAGCTCGCCGAGCTCGGCGCGATGCACGAGTCCGCCGCGAACGTGCGCGTCTTCTCCGACGACGGCAAGTGCGTGGACGACGCGGTGATCATGCGCCGCGCGCTGGAGTACGTGAAGGCGTTCGATGGCGTCGTCGCGCAGCACGCCCAGGAGCCGCGGCTCACCGAGGGCGCCCAGATGAACGAGGGCCGGGTCTCCGGCGAGCTCGGCCTCGGCGGCTGGCCGGCGGTGGCCGAGGAGGCGATCATCGCCCGCGACGTGCTGCTCGCCGCGCACGTCGGCTCGCGGCTGCACGTCTGCCACGTCTCGACGGCCGGCTCGGTGGAGATCGTCCGCTGGGCCAAGGCCAAGGGCTGGAACGTCACCGCCGAGGTGACCCCGCACCACCTGCTGCTGACCGACGAGCTGGTCCGCTCGTACGACCCGGTCTACAAGGTCAACCCGCCGCTGCGCACCGCCGAGGACGTGCAGGCGCTGCGCGCCGCGCTGGCCGACGGCACCATCGACGCGGTCGCCACCGACCACGCGCCGCACCCGGCCGAGGACAAGGACTGCGAGTGGGCGGTCGCCGCGATGGGCATGGTCGGCCTGGAGACCGCGCTGTCGGTGGTCCAGCAGGCGATGGTCGACACCGGCCTGCTGACCTGGGAGGGCGTCGCCGACCGGATGTCGCACCGCCCCGCCCGGATCGGCCGGCTGAGCGGCCACGGCCGCCCCGTCTCGGTCGGTGAGCCGGCCAACCTGGTGCTGTTCGATCCCGCGTACCGTGGCACCGTGAACCCCGACAGCTTCGCCACTCGCAGCCGTAACACCCCCTACCGCGGCCTCGACCTGCCGGGACGGGTGCACGCCACCTTCCTGCGCGGGGTGCCCACCGTGCTGGCCGGCGAGCTGGTCGAGCCGGGCGAGCTCGCGTGAGCGCGAGCACGGCCACCGCTGTCACGCTGCTCGCGATGGAGAAGGCCAAGGTCACCAACTGGCCGATGCACATCGGCTGGATCGTCGGTCTGCTGATCCTGGTCGCGCTGCTCTACTGGCTGATGCGCCAGGGCTGGAACTGGCGCCGCACGCTCCAGTCGGACCTGCCCGAGCTGCCCGCCGTGCCGACCGGCACCGGGACGGCCATCCTGGAGAGCAGCGGCCGCTACCACGGCAGCACGACCGCCGGGAACTGGCTGGACCGGGTCGTCGCGCACGGCCTGGGCACCCGCAGCCTGGCCGAGCTGACCCTGAGCGAGCAGGGCCTGCTGGCCCGCCGACCGGGTGACACCGACCTGTGGATCCCGGCCGCCGACCTGACGGGGGCCCGGACCGACTCCGGGATCGCCGGCAAGGTCGTCCCGGCCGGTCTGCTGGTGGTCAGCTGGACGCTGCGGGGCAAGGGCACGCAAGCCCGGGAGCTCGACTCGGGCTTCCGGCTGGACCGCCCGGAGCAGCACACCGCGTGGGTCGCGGCGATCACCGAACTTGCTGTACGTACGACGAAGAAGACGGAAGGCGTAACACCATGACCGCAGCTGCCCCCACCACACGGCATTCCTGGCGGGAGCGCGTGCCGGCCGTGCTCGTCCTGGAGGACGGCCGGACGTTCCACGGTCAGGCGTACGGCGCGACCGGCGAGACCTTCGGCGAGGCTGTCTTCAACACCGGCATGTCCGGCTACCAGGAGACCCTGACCGACCCGTCGTACCACCGCCAGGTGGTCGTGATGACCGCGCCGCAGATCGGCAACACCGGCGTCAACGACGAGGACCCGGAGTCGAAGCGGATCTGGGTCGCCGGTTTCGTCGTCCGCGACCCCGCCCGGGTGCCGTCGAACTGGCGCTCGCAGCGTTCGCTGGACGCCGAGCTGACCGCGCAGGGCGTGGTCGGGATCAGCGGCATCGACACCCGCGCGCTGACCCGCCACCTGCGCGAGCGCGGTGCGATGCGGGTCGGCATCTTCTCCGGCCCCTCGCTCGCCAAGCCGGCCGAGCTGCTGGCCCGGGTGCAGCAGGCGCCCGAGATGAAGGGCGCCGACCTGTGCGCCGAGGTCGCCACCGCCGAGCCGTACGTCGTGCCGGCGATCGGTGCCAAGAAGTTCACCGTCGCGGCGGTGGACCTGGGCATCAAGGCGATGACCCCGCAGCGGATGGCCGAGCGCGGCATCGAGGTGCACGTGCTGCCGGCGAACTCCACTGCCGAGGACATCTACGCGGTCAACCCGGACGGCGTCTTCTTCTCCAACGGTCCGGGCGACCCGGCCACCGCCGACCACCAGGTCGCGGTGCTGCGCGAGGTGCTGAGCCGCAAGACCCCGTTCTTCGGGATCTGCTTCGGCAACCAGATCCTCGGCCGCGCGCTGGGCTTCGGCACCTACAAGCTCAAGTACGGCCACCGCGGCATCAACCAGCCGGTGCAGGACCGCACCACCGGCAAGGTCGAGGTCACCGCGCACAACCACGGCTTCGCCGTCGAGGCCCCGCTCGACCGGGTCAGCGACACGCCGTTCGGCCGCGCCGAGGTCTCGCACGTCTGCCTCAACGACGACGTCGTCGAGGGCCTGCAGTGCCTGGACACGCCCGCCTTCAGCGTGCAGTACCACCCCGAGGCGGCGGCCGGCCCGCACGACGCCGCGTATCTGTTCGATCGGTTCGTAGAGCTCATGGCCGGCGCCCCGGCCCGTACCACCGCAGGGAGCTGACCCGTGCCGAAGCGCACTGATATCAAGTCCGTTCTGGTCATCGGCTCCGGCCCGATCGTCATCGGCCAGGCGGCGGAGTTCGACTACTCCGGCACCCAGGCCTGTCGCGTGCTGCGCGCCGAGGGCCTGCGGGTCGTGCTGGTGAACTCCAACCCGGCCACGATCATGACCGACCCGGAGATCGCCGACGCGACGTACGTCGAGCCGATCACGCCGGAGTTCGTCGAGAAGATCATCGCCAAGGAGCGCCCCGACGTGCTCCTGCCCACCCTGGGCGGCCAGACCGCGCTGAACACCGCGATCTCGCTGCACCAGGACGGCACGCTGGAGAAGTACGGCGTGGAGCTGATCGGCGCCAACGTCGAGGCGATCAACAAGGGCGAGGACCGCCAGCTGTTCAAGCAGGTCGTCGAGGCCGTCAAGGCCAAGATCGGCTACGGCGAGTCGGCCCGCTCGGTGATCTGCCACTCGATGGAGGACGTGCTCGCGGGCGTCGAGACGCTCGGCGGCTACCCGGTCGTGGTCCGCCCCTCCTTCACCATGGGCGGCGCCGGCTCCGGCTTCGCGCACGACGAGGAGGACCTGCGCCGGATCGCCGGCCAGGGCCTGACCCTCTCGCCGACCACCGAGGTGCTCCTGGAGGAGTCCATCCTCGGCTGGAAGGAGTACGAGCTCGAGCTGATGCGCGACCGCAACGACAACGTCGTGGTGGTCTGCTCGATCGAGAACTTCGACCCGATGGGCGTGCACACCGGCGACTCGATCACGGTCGCGCCGGCCATGACGCTGACCGACCGCGAGTACCAGATCCTGCGTGACATCGGCATCGCGGTGATCCGCGAGGTCGGTGTCGACACCGGCGGCTGCAACATCCAGTTCGCGATCAACCCGGAGGACGGCCGGGTCATCGTGATCGAGATGAACCCGCGCGTCTCGCGCTCCTCGGCGCTCGCCTCCAAGGCGACCGGCTTCCCGATCGCCAAGATCGCCGCGAAGCTGGCCGTCGGCTACACGCTGGACGAGATCCCCAACGACATCACCGAGCAGACCCCGGCCTCGTTCGAGCCGACGCTCGACTACGTGGTCGTCAAGGTCCCGCGGTTCGCCTTCGAGAAGTTCCCCTCCGCTGACGCGACGCTGACCACGACCATGAAGTCGGTCGGCGAGGCGATGGCGATGGGCCGCAACTTCCCCGAGGCGCTGAACAAGGCGCTGCGCTCGCTGGAGAAGAAGGGCTCGCAGTTCTCCTGGGCGGGCCCGGTCGGCGACAAGGCCGAGCTGCTCACCAAGGCGCAGATCCCGACCGACGGCCGGATCAACACCGTGATGGAGGCGATCCGGGCCGGCGCGAGCCAGCAGGAGGTCTTCGACGCGACGAAGATCGACCCCTGGTTCGTGGACCAGCTCTTCCTGCTCGACGAGATCGCCGCCGAGCTGGTCGAGGCCGACCGGCTCGACCCGGAGCTGCTGCGGCACGCCAAGCGGCACGGCTTCTCCGACCAGCAGATCGGCGAGATCCGCGGGCTCAAGCCGGACGTGGTCCGCGAGGTGCGGCACGCGCTCGGCATCCGCCCGGTCTTCAAGACGGTGGACACCTGCGCCGCCGAGTTCGCCGCGAAGACCCCGTACTTCTACTCGTCCTACGACGAGGAGAACGAGGTCGCGCCGCGCACCAAGCCCGCGGTGATCATCCTCGGCTCGGGCCCGAACCGGATCGGCCAGGGCATCGAGTTCGACTACTCCTGCGTGCACGCCTCCTTCGCGCTCGCCGAGGCCGGCTACGAGACCGTCATGGTCAACTGCAACCCGGAGACCGTCTCCACCGACTACGACACCTCCGACCGGCTCTACTTCGAGCCGCTCACGCTGGAGGACGTGCTGGAGATCGTGCACGCCGAGACCCAGGCGGGCCCGGTCGCCGGTGTGATCGTGCAGCTCGGCGGCCAGACCCCGCTGGGCCTGGCGCAGGCGCTGAAGGACAACGGCGTGCCGATCGTCGGCACCCAGCCGGAGGCGATCGACCTCGCCGAGGAGCGCGGCGCGTTCGGCCGGGTGCTGCGCGACGCCGGCCTGCCGGCCCCCAAGCACGGCACCGCCTTCTCCTTCGAGGAGGCCAAGGCGATCGCCGACGAGATCGGCTACCCGGTGCTGGCCCGCCCGTCCTACGTGCTCGGCGGGCGCGGCATGGAGATCGTCTACGACGAGGAGTCGCTCGCCTCCTACCTGGAGCGGCACGCCGGTCTGATCTCCGAGCACCCGGTGCTGATCGACCGCTTCCTGGACGACGCGGTGGAGATCGACGTCGATGCGCTCTACGACGGCACCGAGCTCTACCTCGGCGGCGTGATGGAGCACATCGAGGAGGCCGGCATCCACTCCGGCGACTCGGCCTGCGCGCTGCCCCCGATCACGCTCGGCGGCTACGACATCAAGCGGCTGCGCACCTCCACCGAGGCGATCGCCCGCGGCGTCGGCGTGCGCGGTCTGATCAACATCCAGTTCGCGCTGGCCGGGGACATCCTCTACGTGCTGGAGGCCAACCCGCGCGCCTCGCGGACCGTGCCGTTCACCTCCAAGGCGACGGCCGTCCCGCTGGCCAAGGCGGCGGCCCGGATCTCGCTCGGCGCCACCATCGCCGAGCTGCGCGCCGAGGGCATGCTGCCGGCCGAGGGCGACGGCGGCACGCTGCCGGCCGACTGCCCGGTCTCGGTCAAGGAGGCCGTGATGCCGTGGAGCCGCTTCCGCGACATCCACGGCCGCGGCGTGGACACCGTGCTCGGCCCCGAGATGCGCTCGACCGGCGAGGTCATGGGCATCGACCGGGTCTTCGGCACCTCGTACGCGAAGGCGCAGGCCGGCGCGTACGGCGCGCTGCCGACCAAGGGCAAGGTCTTCGTCTCGGTCGCCAACCGGGACAAGCGCAACCTGGTCTTCCCGGCCCGCGCGCTGGTCGAGCTCGGCTTCGAGGTGCTGGCCACCGCCGGCACCGCCGAGGTGCTGCAGCGCGGCGGCATCCCGTCCACGCTGGTGCGCAAGCACAGCGAGGGCGAGGGCCCGAACGGCGAGCGGACCATCGTGCAGCTGATCCACGACGGCGAGGTCGATCTGATCATCAACACGCCGTACGGCACCGGCGGCCGGCTCGACGGCTACGAGATCCGCACCGCGGCCGTCTCGCGCGGCGTGCCGTGCCTGACCACCGTCCAGGCGATGGGCGCGGCCGTCCAGGGCATCGACGCGCTGACCCGCGGCGACGTCGGAGTGATGTCGCTCCAGGAGCACGCGGCGCTGATCAACGCCAGCCGCAAGTAGCACGATCCTGAGTGGGAGGCACCCGAGTCGGGTGCCTCCCACAGCCATGCGAGGAGCCCTGTGTACAAGATTCTGTTCAACCTGGTCTTCCGGAAGATGGACCCGGAGAAGGCCCACCACCTGGCCTTCTTCTGGATCCGGTTGGCCGCCTCGGTGCCCGGCCTGCGGCAGCTGGTCGCGCTGGTGCTGGCGCCGAAGGACCGGGCGCTGCGCACCAGCGCGCTCGGCCTGGACCTGCCGGGCCCGTTCGGCCTGGGCGCCGGCTTCGACAAGAACGCGGTCGGCATCGACGGCCTGGCGATGCTCGGCTTCGACTACGTCGAGATCGGCACCGTGACCGGTGAGCCGCAGCCCGGCAACCCGACGCCGCGGCTCTTCCGGCTGGTGGACGACCGGGCGCTGATCAACCGGATGGGCTTCAACAACCAGGGCTCGGCCCGGATCGCGGCCCGGCTGGCCGAGCGGCAGCGCGGCCCGCTGAGCCCGGTGGTCGGCGTCAACATCGGCAAGACCAAGGTGGTCGAGGAGGCCGACGCGGTCGCCGACTACGTGAAGAGCACCGAGCGCCTCGCCGGGCACGCCGACTACCTCGTGGTCAACGTCTCCTCGCCGAACACCCCGGGGCTGCGCAACCTGCAGGCCGTCTCGCACCTGCGCCCGCTGCTCACCGCGGTGCGCGAGGCCGCCGACCGCAGCTGCCCGCACCACGTGCCGCTGCTGGTCAAGATCGCGCCGGACCTGGCCGACGACGACGTGGACGCGGTTGCCGACCTGGCGCTGGAGCTCGGCCTGGACGGGATCATCGCCACCAACACCACGATCGGCCGCGAGGGCCTGCGGGCACCGGCCGCGCAGGTCGAGGCGATCGGGATGGGCGGGCTCTCCGGCGCGCCGCTGAAGGGGCGCTCGCTGGAGGTGCTGAAGCGGCTGCGCAAGCGGACCGAGGGGCGCCTGGTGCTGGTCTCGGTCGGCGGCATCGAGAGCGCCGAGGACGCCTGGCAGCGGATCCTGGCCGGTGCCGACCTGGTGCAGGGCTACAGCGCCTTCATCTACGAGGGGCCCTTCTGGATGCGCCGGGTGCACAAGGGCCTGAGCCTGCGGCTGCGCCGGGCCGGCTACCGCTCGATCGCGGAGGCGGTCGGCGCCGGCGCCTGACCCATGGAATGTGTGATCATCTTTTGGATGATCATCTGACGACATGTCATAAATCGGGGGGATGTGACAGTCCGAGGACTGGTTTGGGAGAGTTCGGTGTCCAGCCACAGCTCGGAGCGGTCGAAAGGTGCTACTTCATGGCCAACCCCTTGCAGCTGCGGGCCGAGCTGCTCGCCAACCATGCCGAAGGGGCGTACCGGCGCCTGGTGCTGCACGCACCGGGAGTGCCGCAACGGGTCCGCCCCGGCCACTTCGCCGCGCTCGCGGTCGGCGGCGCGAACTCCGCGCTGCTGCTGCGGCGGCCCTTCGCGATCCACCGGGCCGACCCGGCGGCGGAGACCATCGACCTGGTGGTCGCCGCGCGCGGGGACGGCAGCCGGCAGCTGGCACAGAGCCGGCCCGGTGACCCGCTCGACCTGATCGCGCCGCTCGGCACGCCGTTCCCGCTGCCGGACGGCCCGGTCAGCGCGCTGCTGGTGGCCGGCGGCTACGGCAGCGCGCCGCTCTTCGCGCTCGGCGCCGAGATCCAGCGGCGCGGCGGCCAGGTCGGCTTCCTGCTCGGCGCCTCGACGGCCGGGCGGCTGTACGGCGTCGAGCAGGCCCGCGCGCTCACCCCGGACGTGCTGGTGCTCACCGAGGACGGCTCGCTCGGCATGCGCGGGCGGGTCACCGACCCGCTGGCCCAGGCGATCCAGGCGATCGGCGCGAGCGTGCTCTACGCCTGCGGCCCGATGCCGATGCTCAGCGCGGTCAGCGAGACCGCCGGGCCGCTCGGGGTGCGCTGCCACACCTCGGTCGAGGTGGCCATGGCCTGCGGCACCGGCATCTGCATGAGCTGCGTGCTGCCGGTGATCGGCGCGGACGGGCGGAGCAGCTTCGTCCGCTCCTGCACCGACGGGCCGGTCTTCGACGGCGCGCGGGTGCGCTGGGCCGACATCGGGAGCATCCCGGCCGATCTGGACGGCGCCGCGGCGATGGGGGTGTCGGCATGACGCTCGACACGACCCTCGATGCGGCGCTCGATCCGCAGGACGTCGATCTGACCGCACCGCTGGGTGCGCTGTCGATCCCCAACCCGGTCAGCACCGCCTCCGGCTGCGCGGGCTACGGGCGCGAGCTGGCCCGGTTCGTCCCGCTGGACGCGCTCGGCACCGTCACCACGAAGACGCTGATGCCGTACCCGCGGGCCGGTCTGGCCACCCCGCGGATGGCCGAGACGCCGTCCGGCATGCTCAACGCGATCGGCCTGCAGGGCTGCGGGATCGATGCCTTCGTCGAGCGCGAGCTGCCCTGGCTCGCCGAGCGCGGCGCCCGGGTGCTGGTCTCGATCGCGGGGGAGCGGCTGGAGGAGTTCACCGACGCCGCCGAGCGGCTGAACGGCCACCCCGGCGTGGCCGGCCTGGAGCTCAACATCTCCTGCCCGAACGTGGCCGACCGCGGCCTGGTCTTCGCCAGCAACCCGGCCACCTCCTACGACGTGGTGCGCGCGGTGCGCAAGGTCACCGACCCGGAGCTGCCGGTCTACGCGAAGCTCTCGCCGGACGTCACCTCGATCACCGAGATCGCCGCGGCCTGCGTGCAGGCCGGCGCCGACGGCCTCTCGATGGTCAACACCTCGCTCGGCATGGCGATCGACCTGGACACGCTGCGCCCGGCGCTGGCCGCCGGCGCCGGCGGGCTCTCCGGGCCGGCGCTGCGCCCGATCGCGCTGCGCTGCGTCTACCAGGTGCACGCCGCGATGCTGGCCGGCCGGATTCCGCAGGTGCCGATCCTCGGCATGGGCGGCGTGCGCACCGGGCGGGACGCGCTGGAGTTCACCCTGGCCGGGGCGAGCGGGGTGGCGGTCGGTACCGCGCTCTTCCAGGACCCGGCCGCACCCCTGCGGATCCTCGAGGAGCTGCGCGAGCTGCTCGCGGCCCGGGGATTCGCGAAGTACACGGACGCGGTGGGGTTCGCCCACCACGGCCACCGGAACAACAACGCTCATCAGAACAGTGCTCATCGGAACAACACCGCTCATCGGAACAACGAGGAAAGGCCCTCATGACGCTCGCTCCCTTCGGTACCCGGCTGCGCCAGGCGATGGACGCCCGCGGCCAGCTCTGCGTCGGCATCGACCCGCACGCCGCCCTGCTCTCCGCGTGGGGGCTCGGCGACGACCTGGCGGGCCTGGAGACCTTCAGTCGCACCGTGGTCGAGGCGCTCGCCGACCGGGTCGCCGTGCTCAAGCCGCAGGCCGCGTTCTTCGAGCGGTTCGGCAGCAAGGGCGTCGCGGTGCTGGAGCGCACCGTGGTCGAGGCCCGGGCGGCGGGTGCGCTGGTGGTGATGGACGCCAAGCGCGGCGACATCGGCTCCACCATGGCCGCCTACGCCGAGGCCTTCCTGGCGCCCGGCAGCCCGCTCTTCTCGGACGCGCTCACGGTCAGCCCGTACCTCGGCTTCGGTTCGCTGCAGCCCGCCGTGGACCTGGCGCACAAGCACGGCACCGGCCTGTTCGCGCTCGCGCTGACCTCCAACCCGGAGGGCTTCGAGGTCCAGCGCGCGCAGGACGCGGAGGGCGTGAGCGTGGCGCAGCGGATCCTGCGCCGGCTCGCGGCCGAGAACGCCGGCGCCGAGCCGCTCGGCTCGTTCGGCGCGGTGGTCGGTGCCACGCTCGCCGAAGCCGGGGTGGATCTGGCGATCAACGGGCCGCTGCTGGCGCCCGGCGTCGGCGCCCAGGGGGCGACCATGGCGGACCTGCCGCGGGTCTTCGGGGCTGCCGTACGTGACGTTGTACCGAGCGTCAGTCGGGATGTGCTCAAGCACGGCCCGTCCGTCGAGGGGCTGCGGACGGCCGCACAGCGCTTCATCGACGAGGTGCGGGTCGTTTCGGCGATCTGAGGCGATGTGAGGGCTGTCACACTCGCTTGACGAAGAGGGGCCAAACCGGGCCGTTTTCTCCCGAAAAGTCCTGGCCTACCTGTGCTGACCAGGACTTTTCGGCTTCTTTTCCTGACGCGGGCGCGCAATGCGGGTAGTGTCCGGCGGTAGGTGCCCAGTCGCGCTGTGCTTCTCGTTGCTCTCGCAGGTCAGAGCAGCTAGGTTCCACTGCGGCCGGAGTCCAGGAGGCCCTCAGGGCACCTGGTACGACCTATGTCCTAGCACTTCATTTCCTTCCAGACCCTGAGGTGAACGGCGTGGCTCTTCCGCCCCTTACCCCTGAACAGCGCTCCGCCGCGCTGGCCAAGGCCGCCGAGGCTCGCCGGGAGCGCGCCGAGGTGAAGAACCGACTCAAGCACTCGGGTGCTTCCTTGCACGAGGTCATCAAGGCCGGCAAGGAAGACAACGACGTGATCGGCAAGATGAAGGTCTCCGCACTGCTGGAGAGCCTTCCGGGCGTCGGCAAGGTCCGCGCCAAGCAGATCATGGAGCGCCTGGGGATCAGCGAGAGCCGCCGGGTTCGCGGCCTCGGTACGAACCAGATCGCTTCGCTGGAGCGCGAGTTCGGCGCCACCGCGTCCTGAGCTCGGGCTCGGCGCCCCCCGGTGGTGCCGGGTTCGTCCAGGATCCGGGATAATCGGTGCATGAGTGAACGTCCGCGGCTGACCGTGCTCTCCGGCCCCTCGGGGGTCGGCAAGAGCACGGTCGTCGCTCATATGAGGCAGCAGCACCCCGAGGTCTGGCTTTCGGTGTCGGCGACCACCCGGCGCCCCCGGCCCGGCGAGAAGGACGGGGTTCATTACCACTTCGTCGACAACGACGAGTTCGACAAGCTGGTCGCCAACGGCGAACTGCTGGAGTCGGCCGTCTTCGCCGGCAACCGCTACGGCACCCCGAGGGCCGCGGTCGAGGAGAAGCTGGAGCGCGGCGAGCCCGTGCTGCTGGAGATCGACCTGCAGGGCGCCCGCCAGGTGCGCGAGTCGATGCCCGAGGCACAGCTGGTCTTCCTGGCCCCGCCGAGCTGGGACGAGCTGGTCCGCCGGCTCACCGGGCGCGGCACCGAGGCACAGGACGTGATCGACGAGCGGCTCGCCGCCGCGCGGATCGAACTGGCCGCCGAGCCGGAGTTCGACACCACGCTGGTGAACACCTCGGTCGAACAGGTCGCGACAGAACTGCTAGCCTTGCTCGGTGTAGCCTGATCCGATATCTGTGATCAGTTTTCTGTCTTTGCCACCCTTTCGGAAGGTTTTCGCGTGTCCTCTTCTATGACCGCGCCTGAGGGCATCATCAACCCGCCGATCGATGAGCTGCTTGAGGCCACCGACTCGAAGTACAGCCTGGTGATCTACGCCGCCAAGCGCGCGCGTCAGATCAACGCGTACTACTCGCAGCTCGGCGAGGGTCTCCTGGAGTACGTCGGCCCGCTGGTCGACACCCACGTGCACGAGAAGCCGCTGTCGATCGCGCTCCGCGAGATCAACGCTGGCATGCTCACCGCCGAGGCCGTCGACGCCCCGTGATGTGCTGATGGAGGGCCCGCCGGATCCGTCCGGCGGGCCTTTCGTGTTCTGAGGGGTCGTAGGGTGACCCTGTGACTGAGAAGAGCCCTGTGAACCAGCCCCGTGTGGTCCTCGGAGTGAGTGGCGGGATCGCCGCGTACAAGGCGTGCGAGCTGCTCCGGCGGTTCACCGAGTCGGGGCACCAGGTCACCGTGGTGCCGACCGCGGCGGCGCTGCACTTCGTCGGCGAGGCCACCTGGGCCGCGCTCTCCGGGCGGCCGGCGGCCACCGAGACCTGGGAGCGGGTGCACGAGGTCCCGCACGTGCGGATCGGGCAGCAGGCCGACCTGGTGATCGTCGCGCCCGCCACCGCCGACCTGCTCGCCAAGGCCGCCCACGGCCTGGCCGACGACCTGCTGACGAACACGCTGCTGACCGCCCGGTGCCCGGTGGTCTTCGCCCCCGCGATGCACACCGAGATGTGGGAGCACCCGGCCACCCAGGAGAACGTCGCGACGCTGCGCCGGCGCGGCGCGATCGTGATCGAGCCCGCCGTCGGCCGGCTGACCGGCGTGGACACCGGCAAGGGCCGGCTGCCCGACCCGGACGCGATCTTCGCCGCCTGCCGCCGGATCCTGGCCCGTGGCGGCCTGGAGGCGGACCTGGCCGGCCGGCACGTGGTGGTCTCGGCCGGCGGCACCCGTGAGCCGCTCGACCCGGTGCGCTTCCTCGGCAACCGTTCGTCCGGCAAGCAGGGCTACGCGCTGGCCGCGACCGCCGCCGCGCGCGGCGCCCGGGTCACGCTGCTCTCCGCGAACGCCGAGCTGCCGGAGCCGGCCGGCGTCGATGTGATCAAGGTCTCCACAGCGCTGGAGCTGCGCGAGGCGGCCGTCAAGGTCGCGGCGGAGGCGGACGTGGTCGTGATGGCGGCCGCGGTGGCCGATTTCCGGCCGGCCGAATATGCCACTGGGAAGATCAAGAAGAAGGACGGCGTCGATCCCGCGCCGGTCGCACTGGTCCGCAACCCGGACATCCTCGCCGAGCTCAGTGCGCACCGGGCCCGTCCCGGCCAGCTGGTGGTCGGCTTCGCCGCGGAGACCGACGAGGTGCTCGCCAACGGCCGGGCCAAGCTCGCCCGCAAGGGCTGCGACCTGCTGGTGGTCAACGAGGTCGGCGAGCGCAAGGCGTTCGGCGTGGACACCAACGAGGCCGTGGTGCTCGGTGCGGACGGCTCCGAGACGCCGATTCCGGTCGGCCCCAAGGAGCAGCTCGCCGAGACGGTCTGGGACCTGGTCGCGGCCCGGCTGCCGCGCTGAGTAACACACGTTGTCCGGTTTATCGCCGTTCTCCTTCGGGTAAGGCTGACCGGGTGATCATCTGGTGAGACGACCTGTCCAGAAATGGGGGAGGGAGTCTTCCCGGAGGAAAGCCGACCGTTACACTCCAGGAATCAAGTCTTTCCGGACGCCCCGGCCCGGCCGGGAGCGTTCAGTCAGCAGCCGCTGCAACCCCAGGGAGCGCTGTGTCTCGCCGCCTGTTCACCTCGGAATCCGTCACCGAGGGACACCCCGACAAGATCGCTGACCAGATCAGCGACACCATCCTCGACGCCCTCCTGAAGGACGACCCGACCTCCCGGGTCGCCGTGGAGACGCTGATCACCACCGGCCAGGTGCACATCGCCGGTGAGGTCACCACGAAGGCGTACGCGCCGATCGCGCAGCTGGTGCGCGAGAAGATCCTGGAGATCGGGTACGACAGCTCGAAGAAGGGCTTCGACGGCGCTTCGTGCGGCGTCTCGGTCTCGATCGGCTCGCAGTCGCCCGACATCGCCCAGGGCGTGGACAGCGCGCACGAGCACCGCGTCGAGGGTGACGAGGACGAGCTGGACCGCCAGGGCGCCGGTGACCAGGGCCTGATGTTCGGCTACGCGTGCGACGACACCCCCGAGCTGATGCCGCTGCCGATCACGCTGGCGCACCGCCTGGCGCGCCGGCTGACCGAGGTGCGCAAGAACGGGAAGATCCCGTACCTGCGCCCCGACGGCAAGACCCAGGTCACCATCGAGTACGACGGTGACAAGCCGGTCCGCCTGGACACCGTGGTGGTCTCCACCCAGCACGCCAGCGACATCGACCTGGACTCGCTGCTCGCTCCCGACATCCGCGAGTTCGTCGTGGAGCCGGAGCTCGCGGGTCTGGACCTGGACACCTCGGACTACCGGCTGCTGGTGAACCCGACCGGTCGCTTCGAGATCGGCGGCCCGATGGGCGACGCCGGCCTGACCGGCCGCAAGATCATCATCGACACCTACGGCGGCATGGCCCGCCACGGCGGCGGCGCGTTCTCCGGCAAGGACCCGTCCAAGGTCGACCGCTCGGCCGCCTACGCGATGCGCTGGGTCGCCAAGAACATCGTCGCGGCCGGCCTGGCCACCCGCGCCGAGGTGCAGGTCGCGTACGCGATCGGCAAGGCCGAGCCGGTGGGCCTGTTCGTCGAGACCTTCGGCACCGAGACCGTCCCGGTGCTGAAGATCCAGGAGGCCGTCACCCAGGTCTTCGACCTGCGCCCGGCCGCGATCATCCGCGACCTGGACCTGCTGCGGCCGATCTACTCCCAGACCGCCGCGTACGGCCACTTCGGCCGTGAGCTGCCGGACTTCACCTGGGAGCGCACCGACCGGGCCGAGCAGCTGAAGGTCGCTGCGAACGCCTGATCACGGCTCTGGTCATTGTTTGACCATCGCTTTCGGCGGCGGCGGTCACCCCGGCTGGGGTGGCCGCCGCCGTTCGTTGTCAGCACGACGTGGTACCACTGAACGGACATGAGCAGCGAGGACACCACCCCCGGCGGCGGGCCGCCCGAGCAGCTGGCGCTGATCCGCGAGACCGTGCGCCGGGCGAAGCCCCGGACCTGGCGCGGTGCCCACCTGGCCGAGGAGCTTCCGGTCGCCCGGGTCGTGGTGGACAAGGGCCTGCTGCACCTCGACCAGTTCTTCGACTACGCCGTCCCGGTCGCGATGGCCGAGACCGCGCAGCCCGGCGTCCGGGTCAGGGTCCGGTTCGGCGCCCGGGTGACCGCCGCCGGGCGGCGTGAGGGCGGCGAGCTGCACGACGGCTTCGTGGTCGCCCGACTGGCCACCAGCGACTACACCGGACCGCTCGCCCCGCTGGCCCAGGTGCTCTCGCCGGAGCCGGTGCTGACGCCCGCTCTGCTGAAGCTCAGCCGCACGGTCGCCGACCGCTACGCCGGCTCGCTCGCCGACGTGCTGCAACTCGCCGTGCCGCCCCGGCACGCCAAGGCCGAGGCCGAGCCCTCGCCCGCGCCGCTCCCGCCGCCGGCCGCGCCCGAGCCGGGCGGCTGGCAGCGCTACCCGCACGGACCGGAGTTCCTCGGCGCACTCACCGCCGGTCACGCCCCCCGCGCGGTCTGGACGGCGCTGCCCGGGCCCGACTGGCCGCGCGAGATCGCCGCCGCGGTCGTCGCGGCGCTGGCCGGCGGGCGCGGCGCGCTCGTGGTGCTGCCGGACGGGCGGGCGGTGGCGCGGGTCGACCAGGCGCTGACCGAGCTGCTCGGCGGCCCGGAGCGACATGCCGTCCTCACCGCCGACCTCGGCCCCAAGGAGCGCTACCGGGCTTGGCTCTCGGTCAGCCGCGGCTCGGTGCGCGCCGTGATCGGCACCCGGGCCACCGTCTTCGCGCCGGTCCGCGACCTCGGCCTGCTGGTCGTCTGGTCGGACGGCGACAGCAGCCACAGCGACCCGCGCGCCCCGCACCCGCACGTGCGCGAGGTCGCGCTGCTGCGGGCCGCCGAGGAGGGGGCGGCGGTGCTGCTCGGCGGGCTCGCGATGACGGTCGAGGGGGCGCAGCTGCTGCGCACCGGGTGGGCCAGGCCGCTGGCCGCCGACCGCGCGGTGGTGCGTGAGACGGCGCCGCGGATCCGCACCGTCGGCGACGGGGACCAGGCCAGGGACGCCGCGGCGCACGCTGCCCGGCTGCCCTCGGTCGCCTGGCAGGCGGCTCGCGAGGCGTTGCGCGAGGGGCCGGTGCTGGTCCAGGTGCCGCGCCGCGGGTACGTGCCGCGGCTGGCCTGCGAGCGCTGCCGCACGCCGGCCCGCTGCGCGCACTGCGTCGGGCCGCTGGAGGCCACCGGCGCGGCGAGTGCGCTGCGCTGCGCGTGGTGCGGGGTGGAGGAGAAGGAGTGGCACTGCGTCGAGTGCGGCTCGTTCCGGCTGCGGGCGCAGGTGGTGGGTGCGCGGCGGACGGCGGAGGAGCTGGGCAAGGCGTTTCCGCAGGTCCCGGTCCGCACCAGCGGGCGGGACGCGGTGCTGGCCGGCGTCGCGGGGGAGCCGGCGCTGGTGATCTCCACGCCCGGCGCCGAGCCGGTGGCCGAGGGCGGGTACGCGGCCGCGCTGCTGCTGGACGGCTGGGCGCTGCTGAACCGCCCCGACCTGCGGGCGGGCGAGGAGACCCTGCGGCTCTGGCTGGCGGCGGCGGCGCTGGTCAGGCCGGCGGCGGCGGGCGGGCTGGTGGTGGTCGTCGCGGAGCCGACCGCCCGGCCGGTGCAGGCCCTGGTCCGCTGGGACCCGGCCGGGCACGCCGGGCTGGAACTGGAGGAACGCGCGCAGCTCGGGTTCCCGCCGGTCTCCCGGATGGCCTCGGTCACCGGCACGCCGCGAGCGGTCGAGGACCTGCTGAGCCTGACCCGCCTCCCGGAGGGCACCGACCTCCTCGGCCCGGTCCCGCTCCCGGCGGTGCGGGGGGAGGAGCAGGAGCGCGCCCTGCTCCGAGTCCGGCCAGGCCAGGGCGGAGCCTTGGCCTCGGCCCTGAAGGCCGCACAGATCGCCCGGGTGGCGCTGCGGACGGCGGAGCCGGTGAAGGTGCGCATCGACCCGCTGGACATCGGGTAGCGGGGTGGGGGTGGGCCGCTCTGCTGAGCGCGCGGAAAGTCGGGGTGGCCGACTTTCGGGGCGCGGGGGACGAGAGGGCTGAGCTTCGCTCGGGGGTCGGCTCGAAAGTCGGAGTGGCCGACTTCCGAGGTTCGGACCTTGGCTCGCTCGGGGCCGCCTGGCCCCAGAGAAGTCGGAGTGGCCGACTTCCGGGGTTCGGACTTGGGCTCGCTCGGGGGCGCCTGGCCCCGGGGAAGTCGGAGTGGCCGACACGCGCGTTCGGACTTGGCTCGCTCGGGGGTATCTGGCGCCCGGGAAGTCGGAGGGGCCGACTTCCTGTTTTCAGGGTGGCTCGGGTCCCGGAGGGTTGGTGGGGGCGATTTTCGGGGGCGCGCGGGAAAAGTCGGGGTGGCTGACGTCCCGTGCTTGGGGCGCGGAAGTCGGAGTGGCTGATTCCCTTGTTCGGGGAGGCGGCGGGAGTGCGGGGAAAGTTGGGGTGGGCGACTTTCTGGGCTCGGGCTCCGGAAGTCGGCGGGGCTGACTTCTCGGGTCGGGGGGGGGGGGCTTCAGGGGCTTGGGAGTGGTGGGCCCCGAAGGTTGGGGTGGCTGACTTTCGGGGGGTGGGAGAAGTCGGGTGGGCTGACTTCTCGGGTGCTGGGGTGGTTTGTGAGTGGGGGTTACTCGCGCTGGGGGCCTTGGAAGTCGGTGGGGGTGACTTTCAAGGGCAGTAGGGGGAGTTGGGGGGGACGACTTCTCGGGGCTGGGTGGGGTGGTGTGGGGGTGCTAGAAGTCGGTGGGGCTGATTTCTGGGGTGAGTGGGGGCGCTGGGCTTCTGGAAGTTGGTGGGGGTGAGTTTCAGGGGGGTGAGTGGGGTGGGGGTGTTGGGTGCCCGGTAGTCGGTGGGGGTGACTTTTGGTGCTGGGCGTGGGAAGTCGGGGTGGCTGACTTTCAGGGCTTGGGGGTGCTAGGGAGTTGGGGTGCGGGGGTGGAGTAAGTGGGGGGCGGAAATCGGCCTTTCCCACCCCCCCCCCCCCCCCCCCCCCCAGTGGTGTGGTGGCTTCCCCCACCTCGGAGGGGGGGGGTGGGGGGGGGGGGGGGGGTGGGGGGGGGGGGGGGGAGGGGGGGGGGGGGAGAGTTTTTTTCCCCCCCCCCCCCCCCCCCATCGCACCGCAGGTGGTGTGGTGGCTGCCTCAGCTGCGGACTTGGAGGCCGGGGCGGTCGAGGCCGCCCTGGCGGGCGGCGGGGACGGTGCGGGCGAGGTGGGCGGGTTCTGGGGTGGGGGTGGTGGGCGGGGTGTCGTCGGGGAGCAGGTCGTCGCGGGGGCCGGCCGGGGCGGGCAGGACTGCGCCTGCCGTCGGGCCGCCCGCTGCGCCGAGCAGCTCGCCGGCCGAGCGGCGCATGCCGTAGCGGCGGTGCACGGCCTGCTTGGTGACGCCGAGGGCGGAGCCCACCGAGTCCCAGGAGAAGCCGAGCGCGCGGTCGAACTCGACGGCGGCCGCGACCAGGGTCTCCACGCTCTCGCGCAGTTCCTGGGCGAGCCGGACGGTCGGCGCCGGCGCCCGCCCGTAGACCACGAAGCCGCCGGAGCTGCTCGGGCGGCGCGGCCGGTAGACGTTGCCCAGCTGGGCGGTGAGGGTGCGCAGGGCGTCGACCTGGCGGCGGACACGTTCGATGTCGCGCACCAGCAGGTGCAGGCTCGCCCGTGCCCGGGTGTCGTGGTTGATCTGCTCGGCCATCGTGCTCAGGCCACCTTCCCGGTGAAACTCACGGTCGGAAAACTCTCGGTCAATCCCACTTGACCAACGCCGGAGCAGGGTCCGGGGTCACGCGTTGGAACCGTCCGGGATATGCCAGATAGGACGGCCGACATGGGCACGTCCACCGCATAGACTGTCGTGCTGTCCCGCGGCCGTGCCCGCCGCTGATCCCGAGAAGGAGCCTGCCGCCGTGGCGATCAAGCCGATCCGGATCTTCGGTGACCCGGTGCTGCGCGCGAAGGCGCAGCCGGTGACCACCTTCGACAAGGAGCTGCGCACCCTGGTCAAGGACCTCACCGAGACCATGCTGGACGCCCCGGGCGCCGGCCTGGCTGCGCCTCAACTCGGGATATCCCTAAGGGTGTTCACCTACCACGTGGACGGTGTGACCGGCCACCTGATCAATCCGGACCTGCACCTCTCCGAGGAGGAGCAGGACGGCCCCGAGGGCTGCCTGTCGCTGCCCGGCCTCCGTTTCGACACCAGGCGCGCGTTCGGCGTGGTGGCCCGCGGCTTCAACGAGTACGGCGACCCGGTGACCGTCGAGGGCACGCAGCTGCTGGCCCGCTGCATCCAGCACGAGACCGACCACCTGGACGGGATCATCTTCATCGACCGGTTGGATCGGGAGGCGCGCAAGGAGGCGATGCGCGCCGTCCGGGAGGCCGACTGGGGCACCGGCCCGGCCCCCGAGATCCGGGTCTCGCCGCACAGCACGTTCGGTCCCGTTCGCTGAGCGACCGCATAGCCGAACACAACGACTGAGTACTGAAAGGCTGTTGTCTTGCGTCTTGTCTTCGCCGGAACCCCCGAGGTAGCCGTTCCCGCCCTGGAGGCGCTGCTCGCCTCCGACCGGCACGAGGTGGTCGCGGTGGTGACCCGGCCCGACGCGCCCGCCGGTCGTGGCCGCCGGCTGGTCGCCAGCCCGGTCGGGCAGCGCGCCGAGGAGGCGGGGATCGAGGTCCTCAAGCCCGCGAAGCCCGGCGAGCCCGAGTTCCTCGCCCGGCTGGCCGAACTGGCGCCCGACTGCTGCCCGGTGGTCGCCTACGGCGCGCTGCTGCGCGAGCCGGCGCTGGAGATCCCCCGGCACGGCTGGGTCAACCTGCACTTCTCGCTGCTGCCCGCGTGGCGCGGCGCGGCCCCGGTGCAGCACGCGGTGCTGGCCGGCGACCAGATGACCGGCGCCTCGACGTTCCGGATCGAGCGCGGCCTGGACTCCGGCCCGGTCTTCGGCGTGATCACCGAGGAGATCCGGCCGACCGACACGAGCGGCGAGCTGCTGGACCGGCTCGCCCGGTCCGGCTCCGGCCTGCTCGTCGCGACCATGGACGGCATCGAGGACGGCAGTCTGGTGGCCGTCCCGCAGCCGGCCGACGGGATCACGCTGGCGCCGAAGATCAACGTCGAGGACGCCCGGATCGAGTGGCAGCACCCCGCGCTGCGGATCGACCGCCTGGTGCGCGGCTGCGCGCCCGCGCCCGGCGCCTGGACCACGTTCCGTGGTGAGCGGCTCAAGCTCTCCGGCCCGGCGAAGCTCGTCACAGACGCCGCTGAGCTGGCCCCCGGTGAGCTCGCGGTCAGCAAGAACGCGGTGCGGGTCGGCACCGGCAGCCACGAGATCGAGCTGGGCGAGGTGCAGCCGCAGGGCAAGAAGCCGATGCGCGCGGCAGACTGGGCGCGTGGGGTGCGGATCGAGAGCGGCGAACTGCTCGGCGGCTGAACACGTGGGCCGGCCACGCGGCCGGCCGCGTTACCGTTGCCCCATACTTCCGCAGCACTTTTGAGGTTTTCTGATGAGCACTGTCCCCGCCAACTCCGCCAACCCCGCCAAGCGTGCACCCAGGCCGCACCGCCGTCCGAAGAAGGACCCCGCGCGGATCGTCGCGTTCCGCGCGCTGCGCGCCGTGGACGAGCGCGACGCCTACGCGAACCTGATTCTGCCCTCGCTGCTGCGCGAGGCCGAGCAGAAGGGGATGGACCGCCGGGACGCCGCGCTCGCCACCGAGCTGGTCTACGGCACGCTGCGCCTCCAGGGCAGCTATGACGCGATCATCGCCGCCTGCATCGACCGGCCGCTGCGCGAGGTCGACCCGCCGGTGCTGGACGTGCTCTCGCTCGGTGCGCACCAGCTGCTGGCCACCCGGATCCCCAGCCACGCGGCCGTCTCGGCGACCGTCGAGCTGGCCCGGGCGGTGCTCGGCGACGGCCGGGCGAAGTTCGTCAACGCGGTGCTGCGCCGGATCAGCGCACAGGACCTGGACGCCTGGCTCGCCCAGGTCGCGCCGCCGTACGAGGAGGACGCCGAGGACCACCTCGCGGTCGTCCACTCGCACCCGCGCTGGGTGGTCTCCGCGCTCTGGGACGCGCTCGGCCGCTGGCAGCCCGGCAGTGCCGGGCGGGCGGCGATCGAGGAGCTGCTGCGCGCCGACAACGAGCGGCCCGAGGTGACGCTGGTCGCCCGGCCCGGCCGGATCGGCACCGAGGAGCTCGCCGAGGCGCTGCCGGAGAGCTCGCCGGGCCGCTGGTCGCCGTACGCGGTCCGGCTCGCCGAGGGCGGCGACCCGGCCGGGGTCGCGGCGATCCAGCAGAACCAGGCCGGCGTCCAGGACGAGGGCAGCCAGCTCGTCGCCGTCGCGCTGGCCAACGCCCCGCTGGACGGTCCGGACCGGCTCTGGCTGGACGGCTGCGCCGGCCCCGGTGGCAAGGCCGCGCTGCTCGGCGCGCTCGCCGCCGGCCGCGGCGCGGCGCTGGTGGCCAGCGAGCGCCAGCCGCACCGGGCCCGGCTGGTGGCCCGCGCGCTGGACGGCAACCCCGGCCCGTACACGGTGATCACCGCGGACGGGACCAAGCCCGCCTGGCGGCCGGGCAGCTTCGACCGGGTGCTGGTGGACGTGCCCTGCTCGGGCCTGGGCGCGCTGCGCCGACGGCCGGAGGCGCGCTGGCGGCGCAGCCCGCAGGACGTGGCCGGCTTCGGCCCGTTGCAGCGGGATCTGCTGCGCTCGGCGATCGACTCGGTGCGGGTCGGCGGCGTGGTCGGCTACGCGACCTGCTCGCCGCACCTGGCGGAGACCCGCGCGGTGGTGGACGACGTGCTGCGCGGGCTGGCCAAGGGCGACGGCAACGGGGACGGCGCGGGCAGTGGTGTGAGCGGTGGCACGGCGGCCGTGGAGTGGGTGGACGCCCGTCCGCTGCTGCCGGGCGTGCCGGCGCTCGGCGACGGGCCGGACGTGCAGCTCTGGCCGCACCTGCACGGCACCGACGCGATGTACCTCGCGCTGCTGCGCCGCACGGCCTGAGCGCACGACTCCATAGCGGTCAGCCAGTGCCGCCGTCCGCCGCCTCCCCGCTCGGGTCCGTGGTCAACACGGCCGGGCGGGAGGTGCGTTGGGAGGCCGCCGTGACCCGGGTGCCGGGGTGGCGCAGCGCGCACAGGAACGCGACCGCGAGCGCCGCCGCCATGCCGAGCAGCACCGGGCGGTTGCCCTCGGCGAAGTCCCGCCGGATCGCGTCGAGCAGGCCGGGGCTGATCCCGGCCGGCGCGCCCTGGCCGCCGCCGTGGCCCGTGAGGCTCTGCGTGACGGTCTTGGCGGTCGCGTGCGCGGCCGCCGCCGGCAGCCCCTGCTGCTTCAGCGTGGCTTCGACCTTCGAGGTCGTGGTGTTCAGCAGGATAGTGCCGAGCACCGCCAGGCTGAGGCTGGCCGAGTAGTTGCGCACGGTCTGGGTGATCCCGGTGACCTCGCCGTACGAGGCGCCGATCGCCCGGTTGACGGCATCGGTCGAGGCAGGGGTGAGCAGCAGCCCGATGCCCACACCGCCCAGCACGATGTACGGCCACTGGGCGCCGAGCGACAGATCGGTGATCTTCGCCGCCCAGAGCGCGAAGCCGAGCGCGCCGATCGCGGTGCCCAGCAGCATCGGCGGCCGGGCGCCGCGCCGGTCCAGCATCCGGCCGCCGACCTGCGAGCCCGGTGCGAAGCCGAGGAAGAAGACCAGCAGGTAGGTGCCCGCCTGGTTGGGCGTGTAGCCGAGCGCCACCTGGGCGTAGACCGAGGCGAAGAAGAAGACCGGGACGAACGCCATCATCGCGAAGAACAGCACGGCGTTGTCCGCCGCGAAGGCCCGGTCCTTGAAGACCTGCATGGTGATCAGCGGGTCCGCGCTGCGCAGTTCGGCGAAGACGAAGAGCACCAGGACGAGCAGTCCGCCGCCGATGCAGAGCCAGGTCGTCGCGCTGCCCCAGCCCCAGCTGGACGCCTGCTGCAGCCCGAGCACACTCAGGCCCATGCCGACCGCGGCCAGCGCGGCGCCCGTCCAGTCGATCGGCTCGGGGCGCGGCGTGTTGCGGATCCTGGCCATCATCGTGAGCACGACCGCGACGATCGCGACCGGGATGTTGACCCAGAAGATCGCCCGCCAGGTCCAACTGGTCAGCCAGCCGCCGAGGATCGGGCCAATCGCGGTCAGGCCGCCGGCGACCCCGAAGAAGAGCGCCAGCGCGCGGCCGCGCCGCTCCAGCGGGAACACCTCGACGACGACCGCGAGCGCCGCCGGGAACATCAGCGCCGCACCGAGGCCCTGCACCGCGCGGAAGATGATCAGCCAGGCCTCCGCACCGCTGCCGGACGGCACCGCGCCGCACATCGCCGAGGCGATCACGAACGTCAGCGTGCCGATCAGCATCATCCGCCGGTGCCCGAGAATGTCGGCGAGGCGCCCGCCGAGCGCGAAGAACGCGGCGAGCGAGAGCAGGTAGGCGTTGACCACCCACTGCATCCCGGCCGAGGAGAGGCCCACCTCGTGGATGATGCTGGGGGCGGCGATGGAGACGATGGTCTGGTCGATGAACGTCATCGAGACGGCGAACATCATGCCCGCCAGCGTCAGCGACTGGCTCGCGGCGGCAGTGGGTGCGGATGCTGCGGAGGCCTTGTCGGATCCCACGGGTCCCTTCCCTTCCGGTTCGGGCGGGCGGGACGGCTGTGCGCCGCCCCGGGTACGGACTGACCCTGCCCGCGCCGAGTGTCGCAGCGGCGGCGCGCCGCGTCGATGTCATCCGCACGGCTGAATCCGCTGAATCCGCGTCACCGGGCCCGTGGGGGAGCGGCCCCCGCCGTCAGGGCAGCACGAGGACGGTGAGCAGCCGGTCCAGGTAGCGCTCGAAGGAGGACTGCAGGTCCGGTGTCGCTCCGGAGCCGCCGGCCAGCGTCGCGGACAGGTGGGGGTACTCGCCACTCATCGCGACGCCGGTCAGATACGTCATCAGGTCGCTGTGCCACTGCTGCGGATCGGCCGCGGCGGTGACGGTGGCCTGCTCCCAGTCGGCGAACTGGCAGACGAAGCCGGTGAGCAGCGCCAGCGACTCCATCTTCTGGCCGCTGCTCAGCTCGGTGCCGGCCAGGGCGCCGAGGAAGAACTCGGTGACCCGCAGGCTGTTCGGCCCGAACGAGGCGCGGGTGCGGATGACCGTCACCGCCCAGGCGTGCCTGCGCAGGATCGTGAGCTGCTGACGGGCGAGCAGCGTGAGGTCGGCGCGCCAGTCGCCGGACGAGGCGTCGGGCAGCTCGTACTCGGCGCAGACCGCGTCGAGCATCAGGTCGAACAACTGCTCCTTCTTCGGCACGTAGTTGTAGAGCGACATGGTGCCCGCGCCGAGTTCGGCGGCGATCCGGCGCATCGTCACGGCCTCCAGTCCCTCGGCGTCGGCCAGCGCGACCGCGGCCGCGGCGATCGAGGCGCGGCTGTGTGCGGGGCGCGGCCCGCGGCCGTGCCGCTCCGGGCGCAGCCAGATCAGCTCCGGGACGGCGTGGCTCTCGGCGGGGGTGGACGCATCTGCGGGGGGCTTGTTCGACGGCACTGAAAGATCACCTCGGTTCACATCTTAGCGACGTACGCCGTACGTAGTACGATTCTGGCAACAGCGCTTCTACGTACGAGGTACTTAGAAGCTCCGGAACAAGGAGGGCACAGCCATGTCCCGAGCAATCTCCCGAGCAACGTCCCGAGCAACGTCCCGGGCACAACTCGCCGTCTCGGCCACGGGCCTGGGCAAGCGCTACGGCAAGACCCAGGCGCTCGACGGGCTCGACCTGGCCGTCCCGGCCGGCACCGTCTACGGCCTGCTCGGCCCGAACGGCGCCGGCAAGACCACCGCCGTGCGGATCCTCGCCACACTCGCCACGCCCGACCGCGGCACCGCCACGGTCGCCGGCTACGACGTGGCCACCGAGCCGGAGCAGGTGCGTCGCAGCATCGGGCTGGCCGGCCAGCACGCCGCCGTGGACGAGGGCATCACCGGCCGGGAGAACCTCCGGCTCGTCGGGCGGTTCCACCACCTCGGCGGTCGCGAGGCGCGCCGGCGCAGTGACGAGCTGCTGGAGCGGTTCGGGCTGGCGGACGTCGCCGACCGGCTGGTCCGTACGTACTCCGGCGGCCAGCGGCGCCGGCTCGACCTGGTCGCCTGCCTGGTCACCCGGCCGCCGGTGCTGTTCCTGGACGAGCCGACCACCGGCCTCGACCCGCGCAGCCGTGGCGAGATCTGGGACGCGGTGCGAGAGTTGACCGGAACCGGGACGACGGTGCTGCTGACCACGCAGTACCTGGACGAGGCGGACCGGCTGGCCGACCACGTGCTGGTGATCGGCCAGGGGAGGGCCATCGCGGACGGTCCACCGGACCGGCTCAAGGCCTCGATCGGCGCCCGGGTCGAGGTCGCGGTGGCGGGCGCCGACGACCTGGCGGCGGCGCAGGCCGGGCTCGCCGCGCTCACCGGCGGGCGGCCGCAGACCGACCCGGACCGGCTGCTGGTCTCGGTCGTCTCCACACCGGGCCTGGAGGTCTCGCTGCCGCAGGTGGTGCGGGAGCTGGACGCGGTGGGGGTCGTGGTGCGGGACGTCGCGCTGCGCACGCCGACGCTGGACGACGTGTTCCTCGCCCTGACCAGCGGTGGCTCTGCGGCTACCGGTACGGGTACGGCTACGGCCGCGGCGGAGGTGGCGGCCTGATGTCCACGCTCGCGCTCGCCCCCGAGGTCCGCCGTCCGTCCGCGCGCCGTCCGTCCGCGCTGCGCCGGATCGGCGCCGATGCGGCCACCTCCGCCACCCGGGTGCTGCTGCACTACCGTCACTCGCCGGGCCTGGTCGCGGCCTCGCTGGCGGTGCCGGTGGTGATGGTCGTCGTCTTCGGCTACGTCTTCGGCAGCGCGATGTCCCTGCCCGGCGGGGGCAACTACCGCGCGTTCCTGATGCCGGGTCTGTTCGCCATGGTCGCCGTCAACGGGGTGATGCCCACCATGGTCGGCACCGCCCGCGACCTCGGCCGGGGCGCGGCCGACCGGATCCGCTCGATGCCCGTCTCCCGGGCCGGCGTGCTGCTCGGCACCACGCTCGCCGATCTGCTGGTCACCACGGTCGTGCTGGTCCCGCTGGTCGCGGTCGGCCTGGCGACGGGCTGGCGCGCGCACCGGGGCATCGCGGATGCGCTGGCCGGGTTCGGGTTGCTGTTGCTGTTCCGTTTCGTGATGACCTGGCTGGGGACCGTGCTCGGTCTGCTGGCCGGACGAGAGGAGGTGGCGGGACAGTTGGCCGTGCTGACGTTCCCGATCGCGATGATCACCAACACGTACGTGCCGACCGGCGGGATGCCCCCCTGGCTGCGGGTGGTCGCGGAGTGGAACCCGGTCAGCTCGGTGGTCGCCGGCTGCCGGCAGCTGTTCGGCAACCCGACCTCGGTGGGAACGGCCTGGCCGCTGCACCACCCGGTGGTGGCGACACTGGCCTGGTCGGCGCTGCTGCTGCTGATCTGCGCGCCGCTCGCGGTGCGGCGTTACGCGGCGCACGGCCGATGAGCCTTGCGGCAGCTTGAGTTGAGCCTTGCGGCAGTGTGAGTTGATGAGTGAGGCTGTGCTGTTATGGAGTACACCCACCTCGGCCGGACCGGCCTGCGCGTCTCCCGTCTCTGCCTCGGCACGATGAACTTCGGCCCGCACACCGAGGAGCCGGACGCCCACCAGATCATGGACACCGCCCACGACCAGGGCATCAACTTCTTCGATACGGCCAACGTCTACGGCTGGGCCGAGAACCGCGGCCGTACCGAGGAGATCATCGGCAACTGGTTCGCCCAGGGCGGCGGCCGCCGCGAGCGGACCGTGATCGCCACCAAGCTCTACGGTGAGATGGGGAGCTGGCCCAACGAGGGCAAGCTCTCCGCGCTCAACATCCGCCGCGCGGTGGACGCGAGCCTGCGCCGGCTGCAGACCGACTACATCGACCTCTACCAGATGCACCACATCGACCGGGCGACTCCGTGGGAGGAGATCTGGCAGGCGATGGAGGTGCTGGTCGCCCAGGGCAAGATCGTCTACGTCGGGTCCAGCAACTTCGCCGGCTGGCACCTGGCCCAGGCCCAGGAGGCCGCCCGGGCCCGCAACTTCCTCGGCCTGACCAGCGAGCAGTCGCTGTACAACCTGCTGGAGCGCAGCGTCGAGCGCGAGGTGCTGCCGGCCGCCCAGCACTACGGGCTCGGCGTGATCCCGTGGTCGCCGCTGCACGGCGGCCTGCTCGGCGGGGTGCTGCGCAAGGAGCGCGAGGGCGTCCGGCGCACCTCGGGCCGGGCCGCCGAGACGCTGGCGGCCAAGCGCGAGCAGCTCCAGGCGTACGAGGACCTCGCCGCCGAGCTCGGCCACGAGCCCGGTGACATCGCGCTCGCCTGGCTGCTCACCCGGCCCGCGGTCACCGCGCCGATCGTCGGCCCGCGCACGCTGGAGCAGCTGCACGCGGCGGTGCGGGCGCTGGACGTGACGCTCGACCAGAAGACGCTGGACCGGCTGGACGAGATCTTCCCGGGCCACCGGCCGGCGCCGGAGGACTACGCCTGGTGAGTCGGCTCGGCTGAGCCTGGCCTGGACGCCTGGACGGACTGCGTGGCATCACGCAGTCCGTCCAGGCCAGACGCGTTGCTCAGCCTCAGCCTCAGCCGCGCTCGCGCCGGTCGCCGCGGGCCAGTCGGCGCAACCGGTTCAGCGCACCGGCGGCTGCGTGCTGCTCGGCCGAGGCGCGGTCCAGCTCCTCCATCAGCCGGCGCGAGCGGTGTTCGAGGTTCAGCTCGTCCAGGATCCGGTCGACCTCCGCGAGCAGCGAGCCGTGCAGCTGCCAGGCCTCCGGGTACGCCTGCACCCGGCGCAGCAGCAGCTGGGCGACCTCCTCCCGGCTGACCCAGGCGGCGTCGAGCTCCGACGTCAGGCGCTCCTCGGCGTCCTCGGCGTCCTGGCTGACCTGAGTGGTGACCAGGACGGCGAAGCTGACCAGTGCGCTGCCGACGTGCCCGAGCAGCTCCTCGAGCGCCCGTGCGACCTCCGCCGGGAAGAGCCGCTCACCCGGATCGCGCCGCTTGGCGAGGTCGGTGATCGAGCGGGCCAGCACCCGGATCACGACCACGCAGATCTCCAGCGTGTCCAGCCCGGTGCGCAGCACCAGCCGGGAGAGCAGGCCCTCGCTGATCCGCGGGTTGAGCCGCAGGCTGTCCTCCGCCTGCCGCAGCGCCGCGTCGACCTCGGCGATCGCCTGGTCGAGGTCGCGCGCCTCGTGCAGCCGGGCGGCCGCCCGTTCGACCGGGGTCGGCCCGCCGAGCTCCTCGCCGATGCTCCGCAGCAGGCCGCGGGCCCGCCTGGCCAGGTCCTCGATCGACTCGCCCGCGGTGTCCACCCAGACCGGAGGCGCGAAGAGCAGGTTGAAGAGCAGCCCGACCACGGCCCCGATCAGCGTCTCCAGCACCCGGTCCCAGGCCTGCGAGGCGAGCCGGGTGACGCCGAGCACCAGCATGGCGCTGATCGCGACCTCGTTGACGAACTCGTCCACCCGGACGAACCGTCCGATGATCAGCGAGGCCAGGATGATCAGCCCCAGGCTCCACCAGGACAGCCCGACCACCGAGCTGAACCCGATCGCGATCACCACCCCGACGACCACCGAGGTGACTCGGCGGACGCTGGTGGTGATCGTCGAGTAGACGGTCACCTGGACGACCAGAAGCGCGGTGAGCGGTGCGGTCAGCGGCGCCGGCTGGCTGCTCAGGTGGACGGCGACGGCATAGGCGAGGGTGGCCGCCGCGGTCGCGCGGACGGTCTGCGAGACGGTGGGGTCCTTGCGGGCGCGGTCGAGCAGGTCGGTCGCCGCGGCGGGGAGGGCGGGCATCGGTCCTCTCTACCGTGGCGCGGTGGGTCCCGGGGGCGCGCTGCGGCAGCGGCGCGCGTGGTTCACCCGTTTGCCCTTCGCGGGATGACGGTGCGTGAGATGGTCGCGGACGCCGGCGCGCCCGTGTCGGAGCGCTATGACGTGCTGGTCTTCGAGTGCGGGAGTGGGGCGGCCGGCCGCTGAGTCACCGGGTCACTGGTTTCACTGGCTCATCGGCTCACTGGCGGCATTGCGAGCGGGTTGATCGGCATCTGCTCGCGACAGATCGCCGCGATCGGCTTCAAGGTGGCCGTCAGGCCGTCGAGTTCGTCGTGTGACAGGCCCTCCCACGCGCGCCCGGCGGCCAGGTCGGTGGCGGCCTCGATGGATCGGTGCCGGATCCGGCCGAGCTCGGTGACCGTCGCCGCGCCCGTCCGCTGCGCCGTCAGCCAGCCCCGCTCGGCCAGCCGCGCCGCCGCTGCGTCCCACTCCTCGTCCGTCCATCCGCGCAGTGGCTGGAGCACCTCGCGGCCGGCGTCCAGCGCGCAGTGGAGGACCGGCGCCTCGCAGCCGTCCAGCCCGGCCGCGACCAGCGCGGCCACGTGGCCGTCCCCGCGGTGCTCGCGCAGCACGGTCGCGGCCTGCCACAGGCGTCCGTACACGTCCGCGGGCCTGGGGAGCGCGGCGTTGGCGGCGGCCAGCACCCGGCCGGCGAAGTCCAGCCGGGCCACCGCCGCCTCCAGCGCGGTCGCCGCCGCCTCGACCTGCTCGGGCTTCACCGGCGTCAGCAGCCGGGCCAGCACCGCCGCGGAGCTCTCGGTCCGGGCGGCCAGCGCCTGCTCGGGGCTCGCGCGCGTCCACACGTCCGGCAGGGCGCGCTCGACCATCGCCGGGGAGAAGCTGAAGAACGCGGCGGTCACCGGCGGTGCGTCCACCGCGCCCAGCGGAGCCGAGCGGCCGGCGAAGTAGCCGCGCCAGCCACCGTCCAGCCCGGCGGCCTCGAAGGCCGCCCGGCTCTCGGGCTGGAGGAAGGTGACGGCGTACACCGGCTCGAAGAGCCACCAGAGCGCGCGGGCGGGGTGGACGGGATCGGACATCGGGAGACCTTCCTGGCACGGGTGGTTGGTACTGGTGCGGGTGGCTGCTCAAGTGCTGATGACCATGGCAGCCGCCCCGGTAACCCGGGCCGGGGTGTGATGACGGTCACCCGGTGGTGACAGCGTGCGGTTGCCGGTGACGCGGCGCGGGATGATGGGATGAGGTGCCCGCTCCCCGCGGCGCCCCAGTCCTCGCACGAAGGTAGTCGGTCATGGCCCAGATCAACCCCAGCATCCTGTCCGCGGACTTCGCGCGTCTCGCCCAGGAGGCCGAGGCCGTGCGGGGGGCCGACTGGCTGCACGTCGATGTGATGGACAACCACTTCGTGCCGAACCTGACCCTCGGCGTCCCGGTCGTCGAGTCGCTGGCCCGGGCCACCGACACCCCGCTGGACTGCCACCTGATGATCGAGCAGCCCGACCGCTGGGCCCCGCAGTACGTCGAGGCCGGCGCGGGCTCGGTCACCTTCCACGTCGAGGCCGCGGCGGCGCCGGTCCGGCTGGCCCGGGAGATCCGCGCCAAGGGCGCCCGCGCCTCGATGGCGCTCAAGCCGGCCACCCCGATCGAGCCGTACGAGGACCTGCTGCCCGAGCTGGACATGCTGCTGATCATGACGGTCGAGCCCGGCTTCGGCGGCCAGTCCTTCCTGGACATCATGCTGCCCAAGATCCGCCGGACCCGGGAGCTGATCGCCAAGCACGGCCTGGAGCTGTGGCTCCAGGTGGACGGCGGCGTCTCGGCGAGCACGATCGAGCGCTGCGCCGAGGCCGGCGCCGACGTCTTCGTGGCCGGCTCGGCCGTCTACGGCGCCTCCGACCCGGCCGAGGCCGTCCGCGCGCTGCGTGCCCAGGCCGACGCCGCCACCGCCACCGCGGCCTGGGCGTGCGCGCACTGACCGGATGCCAAGTGGCCGGATATCAAGTGGCCGGACATCAAGTGACCGGGTATCAGGCGCCGGTCACGGCACCGGCGCCGTGAGTCGGTACCGTGGCCGGGTGAGCAACCTTGATCTCAAGCCCGCCGCGACCCTGTGCGGCGGCGACGCCAGCGCCGGTCCGGTCCGCGATCTGCTGACCGGCCGGACCGTGCAGCTCGGCGAGAGCACCGAAGTCCGTCGCCTGCTGCCCAACCTCGGGCGACGCATGGTCGGCGCCTGGTGCTTCGTCGACCACTACGGCCCCGACGACATCGCCGACGAGCCCGGCATGCAGGTCCCGCCGCACCCGCACACCGGCCTGCAGACCGTCAGCTGGCTGCACGACGGCGAGGTGCTGCACCGCGACAGCCTCGGCAGCCTGCAGACCGTCCGGCCGCGCGAGCTCGGCCTGATGACCTCCGGCCACGGCATCTCGCACTCCGAGGAGTCCCCTCGCGAGCACGCCCGCCTGCTGCACGGCGCCCAGCTCTGGGTGGCCCTGCCGGACGCCCACCGGCACACCGCCCCGACCTTCGAACACCACGCCACCCTCCCCGAGATCACCGCCGCCGGCCTGCACGGCACGGTCATCCTCGGCGAGGTGGACGGCGCCGCCTCCCCGGGCACCACGTACAGCCCGCTCGTCGGCGTTGACCTGACCCTGCACGAGGGCAGCACCGCCAAGCTGCCCTTGGAGCCGGACTTCGAGTACGCGGCGCTCGCCATAAGCGGCAGCGTCGACGTGGACGGCGTCCGCGTCGAGCCCGGCTCGATCCTCTACCTCGGCTGCGGCCGCCGCGAACTCCCGCTGCTCGCCCGGACCGACAGCTCCCTGCTGCTGCTCGGCGGTGAGCCGTTCGAGGAGCAGATCCTGATGTGGTGGAACTTCCTCGGCCGCACCGACGAGGACGTCAGGCAGGCACGCGAGGAGTGGATGACCGGCACCCGCTTCGGCGAGGTGCACGGCTACGACGGCGACCGGCTGGGCGCTCCGACGCTGCCGTCGGTGCCCCTCAAGCCGCGGGGTCGGGCGCGCTGACCTGGGATTTCGCCGCGACGGGACAATGACGCGCATGGACATCGGCATGGCACGGGGTGTGGCGGCGGACTGGGTCGAGCGGGAAGGCCGCCGGTACGAGGGCTACCGCGGTGCGTACTTCAGCGGATCGACGGTGGACCTCGCTCCGGACGCGGTGCTGCCGGTCGGCACTGACGTGGACGTCATGCTCGTCACCGACAGGCCCACCGCAGGGCTGAAGCTCGGCAAGTTCGAGCAGCGAGGCGTGCTGCTGGAGGTCACCTACCAGCCCTGGGGCGAGATCTGGCCGGCCCCGTCGGCGCTGGCGAACTACCACCTCGCCGCAGGGTTGAGCCACGACACCGTCATCGACGACCCGACGGGCGAGCTGCGCGAGCTGCAGGCGGAGGTCGCGCGCTCGTTCGCCGACGAGGCGTGGGTGCGGCGCCGCTGCGAGAACGTCCACCGGAAGATCGAGACCGCCCTGTCGTCCCGCGACACCTCGGCGCCCTGGCACGACCAGGTGACGAGCTGGCTCTTCCCGACCGGCGTCACCACACACCTCCTGCTGGTCGCGGCCCTGCGGAACCCGACGGTGCGGCTGCGCTACCTGCGGGCCCGCAAGGTCCTCGCCGACTACGGTCTGATCGATCGCTACCCTGATCTGCTGCGACTGACGGGCTGTCAGAACCTCACGGCTGAGCGGGTCAAGCAGCACGTCGATGCCCTGGCGCGGACCTTCGACGAGGCGGCGGCCGTGGCCAGGACTCCGTTCTTCTTCAGTTCCGACATCACGCCCGCTGCCAGGCCGATCGCCATCGACGCGAGTTACGAGCTCGCGCGCCGAGGCGACCATCGGGAGGCGGTGTTCTGGATCGCGGCGACCTTCGCCCGCTGCCACAAGATCCTGGCCGCCGACGCCCCGGACCGCGAAGCCGCGCTTCGGCCCGCCTTCGCCGAGCTCCTCGCCGATCTCGGCATCACCTCCACGAGCGACCTGATCGCCCGCGCGAAGGAGACGATCGCGGCGCTGCCCATGGTGTGGCAGACGGCGCAGGGGATCATCACCGCCAACCGCGGCATCACCCGCGACTGAACCGCGCTGCTGCCCCCGGATCCGGCCCCGGATCCCGGCCAGCCGTGTGCGCGATTCTGTTCACGACTGTTGACTGTTGCTCATTTTCGCTCCATCTTTAGCACGTTCGAACATGTCTCTCCGTCGACTCGGCCCAGGGCGCCCGCCCGTGGGTCGTAGGCGCCTGCTCGATCACTTGCTGGAGGCCCTGATGCCGGAAACCCATCCCTCGCGCAGAGCGCTGTTGCGCGGTGCAGCCGCCCTCGGGGCGATGCTGGCGGCGTCGGCAGCGCCGACGTTCACTCCGCGTGCCGCAGCGGCGAACCCGTCCGCCGCGAGGGCGGCGGTTCCGGTGCCGGCGGATCAGGCGACGGTGCTCTGGTACGCCTCGCCGGGCACCGAGTCCAAGCTGATGGCGACCGGGCTGCCGGTCGGCAACGGCCGGATCGGCGCCCTGCTCACCGGCGACCCCGGGTACGAGGCCTACTACGTGACCGACGTGAGCTTCTGGGAGGGCACGGCCAACGCATCCCTCGACTCCGGCGGGCAGTTCCCCTACGACGCCACCGACTTCGGCACGCAGCAGCTGCTCGCCAAGGCGTATTTGAGCGTTCCCGCCCACTCGGGCTCCGCCGTCAGCGGCTACCGGCGGCAGCTGGACCTGAGCAACGGCCTTGCATCGGCGTCCTACCAGGTCGGCGGTGTCAGCTACCGACGTGACGTCTGGGCGAGCCATCCGGACGACGTGATCGTCATCCACCTGAGCCAGAGTGGCGGCGGCAGCTACACCGGTTCCCTCAGCCTGAACGGAACCCACGCCGAGGGCACCACCGTGAACCCCGGATCGGCCGGGGCATCGTTCACCGGTACGCTCGCCAACGGCCTGGCCTACGCGGCACTGGTCCAGGCGACCGGCACCGGCGGCGCGATCAGCGCCTCGGGGACGGCGGTGACCTTCACCGACTGCACCGACGTCCTGCTCGTCATCAGCGGCGGCACCAACTACTCCCCGACAGCGGCGGGGTTCATGGACCCGGCCATCGCACCGGCGAAGGTGGCCGCGAACCAGGCATCCCGAGCCGTCGGCCTCGGCGGGTCGGCACTGCTCGGAAACCACCTCGCCGACTACCAGCCGCTGCAGCAGGCGATGACGCTCGACCTCGGCCGCTCGAGTGCCGCGCAGCGAGCTCTGCCGACCGATCGGCGACTGACCGCAGCGTACGCATCCGGTGCCGCACCGGACCCGGAACTGCACGCCGCCTACGTACAGTTCGGCCGGTATCTGATGATCAGCGGCTCCCGCATCAGCCTGCCGATCAACCTCCAGGGACCGTGGCAGCTGGACAACTCGCCCGACTGGATGAGCGATTACCACACCGACATCAACGTCCAGATGGTCTACTGGCTCCCGGACCGGGCCGGTCTGCCGTCCTGCTACCAGGCCTTCGCCGACTACTGCGTCAACCAGCTGCCGCAGTGGGAGGAGCACACTCGGGCGCTGTTCAACTCCGCCGCCAACGGGTTCCGCAACTCCTCTGGCCGGATAGCGGGTTGGACCGTCGCGATCTCCGCCAACATCTACGGCGGCCTCGGCTGGTGGTGGCACCCGGCGGGCAACGCCTGGCTGTGCAACGAGCTGTACGCCCACTACGAGTACGCGCAGGACCCCGCGTACCTCGCGAAGATCTACCCGCTGCTCAAGGGCGCGTGCCAGTTCTGGGAGGCGCGGCTGATCACCGCCACCTACACGGACGCGGCCGGAGTGGCCCACACCGTGCTGGTCGATGACGCGGACTGGTCACCCGAGCACGGCCCGACGAACGCGCTCGGCATCAGCTACGCGCAGGAGCTGGTCTGGCAACTCTTCGGGAACTACCAGGCCGCGGCCGCCCTCCTCGGCCGGGACGCAGCCTATGCCGCGACCGTCGGCGGGCTGCGCAGTCAGCTCTACCTGCCGCAGGTCAGCAACGTGACCGGCTGGCTGGAGGAGTGGATGACACCGCAGAACCTGGACACCGACGACATCACCCACCGCCACCTGTCGCCGCTGGCCGGGCTGTTCCCGGGGGACCGGATCACCGCCGACCAGAGCCCGGCGGAGCTGCTCACCGGTGTCACCGAGCTGCTGACCGCGCGCGGCATGACCAGCTACGGCTGGGGCGTCGCCTGGCGCTCGATCTGCTGGTCGCGGCTGAAGAACCCGGCGAACGCCTACCAGTGCTTCGTCAACGGCCTCACCCCCTCGGTGAACGGCTCGACCGGGACCGCGGGGAACTTCCTCGACATCTACGGCGGGCAGGTCTTCCAGATCGACGCCAACATGGGCCTGCCCGCCGCCGTGATCGAGATGCTGGTCTACTGCCGGCCCGGCCTGCTCCAGTTGCTCCCGGCGCTGCCGTCGGCCTGGTCGGCCTCCGGCAGTGTCAGCGGAGTCGGCGTCCGCGGCGGCTTCACCGTCGACCTCGCCTGGAGCGCGGGGCAGGTGACCTCGTTCACCCTGCACAACATCGGCCCGGCCAGTGCCACCACCACGGTGGTATCGGGCGCGTGGAGCAGGCAGGTGACCGTTGCGCCCGGACAGTCGGCGACGTTCGACAGGTTCGTCCTGGTCAACCGCGCCAGCGGCAAGGCCATCGACGACCCCGGGGCCTCGGGCGCCGCCGGGGCGGGGCTGATCCAGTACTCGCCCGACGGCGGGTCCAACCAGTCGTGGCTGCTGCAACCCGTCGGGCCGGGTGTCTTCACGCTCGTCAACGCAGCCTCCGGTCTGGCGATGGACGTGTTCGGCGGCTCGACGTCGGACGGCGCCGCGATCGTCCAGTGGACCCCGACCGGGGCGACCAACCAGCAGTGGACCCTGAAGGACGCGGGCGACGGCTACGTCAACCTGGTGAGCGTCCGGAGCCGGAAGCTGGTCGGCGTCGTCGGGTCCTCGACGGCCGACCTCGCCGGCCTTGAGCAGGAGACCAGCACCGGTGCTGCCGACCAGCAGTGGCGACTGGTCCTCGCCTGAGCCGGACCGGGGCTGGGCGATGGCGAGGGTGAGGGCGAGGGTGGCCGCGGCCGGCAACGCGACCCGGGAACCGGGCGGCGCCAACCGCGGCCACCCTCGCTACGGAGCGTCGGCCGTGGCGGAGCGCTCGGGCCCGTCGGGCTAGGACGGTTGGCTGCTCGCGTTGACGAAGGTGTAGAGCTCCACGATGACGCCGTCCTTGCAGCGGGCGATGTCCATTCCGGTCACGACGGGGGGTTGGCCGGCGGGGCCGAGATGGAAGCCGAGGTGGCCGAGGTCGTCGTTGACGGAGACTGGGCCGTCGGGCCGGTAGACCCAGTCCGGGGTCTGCGCACGCAGCTCCACAGCGCGCCGGGCGAGCGCCTCGCGGCCTCGGATGACGCGGTCGGGTTCGTGCCAGACGACGTCCTGGGCGTAGGTCAGTGCGATGGCCGCGTTGCGGCGCTCGGGGTCCGGTTCGTTGAAGACGTCGAGGAGGTTGCGGCGCATCAGGTCGGCGACGGCGCTGTTCATGGGCGGTCCTCCGGGTTGGCTTGCAGGGTGGGTTGTGGTCCCGGCCGCCAGTCTCACGCACCCTGGTGCGCCGAAGGCGGCGGCTCACGGCGGCTCCGCGAAAACCCGTTGGGCGGACTGCCGGGGCCACTGCTAACCTTCCGGAGGCCGTGCGAGAGAACGAGGAGGTGGTACCCGTGAACGCAGTATCGACATGGGTGCTCTCCTCCGGGGTCACGGTCGGGCGATAGGTCGTCCGGGAGCGCCGTCTTTGAGCACTCCCGAAAGGCACGACCATGCACGTCACTTCTGAAAAGCGCCTTGACGACGGCGTCTTCGAACGTGAGTTCACCCTCGATGAGATCCCCGGCATCCTGTGGACGCCGGAATCCGCATCCGCAGCCGCACCGGTGCCGCTGATCCTGCTCGGCCACCCTCCGCTCGGGCTGCGCAAGATGTACCCCCGGCTGGTCGGGCGGGCCCGGCAGGCCGTGGCGCAGGGCTTCGCAGCGGCCACCATCGAGCTCCCCGGGAGCGGGGAGCGGCCGCGTTGGCCCGCCGTCGAGCAGGCCCGCGCCGACCTGCGGCGGGTGATGCAGGCCGGTGAGCCGGTCAGCGACGAGATCGTCGACGCCCTCATCCTTCCGCTGGTCGACAAGGCGGTCCCGGAATGGCAGGCCGCCCTGGACGCCCTCCTCGCGCTGCCCGAGATCGGCGGCCCGGTCGGGTGCTCGGGGGGAGTGATCTCGATCGGGATCCGGCTGGCGGTGGTCGAGCCGCGCATCGCGGCCGCCGGTCTGTTCGCCGGTAGTTTCGTGCCGCGCGCCATGTTCGAGGAGGCTCGGCAGGTCACCATTCCGCTGCACGTTCTGCTGCAGTGGGACGACGAGGGGAACGACCGGCAGGCGGCCCTGGACCTGTTCGACGCCTTCGGCTCCAAGGAGAAGACCTTGCAGGCCAACATGGGCGGGCACACCGGCGTCCCGCAGTTCGCGGGGGAGTCCGCGAACGGATTCTTCGCCCGCCACCTGCGCTAGCCAGGAGCTGCACAACCACCCCGGCCGGCCGGTACCAGCCAGTACCGGCCGGCCGGGCCGGTAACTCGCGGCGATGACTCGGGGTGATGATTCGGTGGAGCCCTAGACGTGCCGGCGCGCCGTGCCGACGAAGGCGTCGATGAAGTCGCGAGTCGCGTCCCGTCGGGTGACGACGTCGGGGCGGTCCGCTGCGCGGTCGATCTTGCCGACTGCGGTGAAGGCGTCGACCGCGACGGTGACGAGTTCGGGTTCGTCGGTGATGAGTTGGACCTGGAAGAGGGCGTGCTGGGTGCTGGAGCAGCTCGAAGGAGCGCCTGCGGATGGCGACCGCGTCGTCGGCGTCCTGGCCCTCGTGCTCGCAGAACCAGTGGTGCAGCATCGCCTGGCGGAATTCGACGAGCAGGCCGGCGTACGTGCCGTAGGCGTTCAGCCGCTCCTGACGCAGCCGCTCGCTGTGGCTGTTCTGTTCCGTGCGCCGTGCGGAGCGCTGCTGGAAGACGTGCGTCACCGTCGAGCCCAGCAGCGTGCCGAGGACCGCGATGACGCTCGTGACTATGGCATTCATGGGGCACCATGCAACCAGACCACCGGTACGGCTCTCCGCGGCCCGGAGCGCGGCGTGGGTCAGGGCGTGGGTCAGGGCGGGCAGGGGCGGGTCTCGGTCCAGTCGACGATCAGGCGGCGTTCGGCGAAGAACCACGCGCCGTCCTGTTTGACGAACTCGTCGAGGTAGCGGATGGACGCGATCATGATGGTGCGCTCGGCGTCCTCCCCGCGGGAGATGTGGTGGGCCAGACAGTAGCTCTCGCCGCTGGCCCGGTCGCCGTCCAGGGAGACGGTGCTCTGGCCGTTGAAGTGGGTGGTGGTCCGGTAGGTGTTCAGGTTGGCGAAGACCGGGGCGAGGGCCGCGCGACCGTGGAGCTCCTGCGTCGGTTCGGCCGCGGTGGCGTCCATGTGGACCGCGAAGCGGGTGTCCTCGGTGAAGAGGGCCATCTGGCCCTCGACGTCCCGGCGGTCGGCGCAGTGGGCGTAGGCATCGACGAGCTCGCGGATGGCCAGCCGGTCGGTGGCTTCCTCGGGTGGGAGCGACGGGTGGGCGGACATGGCGGCTCCTGTGGGGGTTCAGCTGCGTAGCGTCTTCATGGCCGTCGCCCATGACTCCAGTTGTTCGAACAGCTTGGTGGCCCCGGCGTCGTGGTGGGCTGCGGGCTTGAAGAGCGAGAGGTTCTCGAAGTCGGTGAACAGGGAGAAGGCCAACTGCTGGTTTACGTGCGCAAGTTGGACGGCGCTGGCGACGCTGCGCAGGTGCTCGGCGGCGCGGATGCCGCCGACGGTGCCGTAGGAGACGATGGCGGCGGCCTTGTTGTTCCACTCCGCGTAGGCGAAGTCGAGCGCGTTCTTCAGCACGGCGGGCATCGAGTGGTTGTACTCGGGAGTGATGAAGACGTAGCCGTCGAATTCGGCGACCTTGGCGGCCCAGGCCTTGGTGTGCTCGCCCTGGTACCGGCCCATCGAGGGTGGCAGGGGCTCGTCCATGAAGGGCAGGGGCCAGTCGGCGAGGTCGATCAGCTCGTACTCGGCGTCGGTGCGGGCGCCCGCGTGGTCGCAGATCCAGTCGGCGACGGCCTTGCCGTTGCGACCGGGGCGGGTGCTGCCGAGGATCACGGCGATCTTGAGAGTGCTCATGATGTTCGCTCCTTGCGCCTCGACAACACGGTAGGAGACGCCCCGGCCGGGCGCACGCGTTGGCGGGCGCGGGGTGGGGTGGGCGCGGGCCGGGCGGGCTCGTCGTACCGGGCGGCGGACCGGCGATCTACCATGAAACACAAGGTCTTCTCGATCCCCGCACATGGCAGGGAGGCCGGCATGGAGTTCGGTAGCGCGTTCGGCAACGGATCCGGGCAAGGGGACGGCTCGGGCTATCTGCCGATCTCCGAGCACGGCCTGATCGGCGATCTCCGCACCGCCGCGCTCGTCGGGACCAACGGCACCATCGACTGGTACTGCTGCCCGCGCTTCGATGCACCGAGCGTGTTCGCGTCGATCCTCGACGCCGACCGGGGCGGATCGTTCGAGCTGGCCGCCGACGTGCCGACGCGGACGCGGCAGTTCTACTTCCCCGACACCAACGTGCTGATCACGAGGTTCTACGCGGCCGACGGGGTGGCGGAGATCCAGGACTTCATGCCGGTCACCGACGAGTCGCGCGAGGTGGACCGGCACCGCCTGATCCGGCGGGTGGTGTGCGTGCGGGGCACCCTGCCGTTCGCCGCGCGGGTGGCGCCCCGGTTCGGCTACGGGGCCGAGAAGCACACCGTGCACGCGCAGTCCCACGAAGCCCTCTTCGAGTCACCGTCGCTCTCACTGGCGCTGACTTCCACCGCGCCGCTGGAGTGCGACGGCACGGACGTGTGGTCGCACTTCAAGCTCCTCGAAGGCGAGTCCGTGGTGTTCGCCCTCGACCAGGTCAGCGATGAGGTCCACCCCCGGGCGTGTCCGCACGCCGAGGCGCGGGAGCAGGCCGAGGCGACGGTGCGGTTCTGGCGCCACTGGCTGGCCCGCTCGCGCTACCGCGGCCGGTGGCGGGAGATGGTGCAGCGCTCCGCGCTGGTGCTGAAGCTGCTCACCTACGCGCCGACGGGTGCGATCGTGGCCGCACCGACGACCAGCCTGCCCGAGTGGGTCGGCGGCGAGCGCAACTGGGACTACCGGTACGTGTGGGTGCGCGACGCCGCGTTCTGCGTCTACGCCATGCTCCGCCTGGGCTTCACCTCGGAGGCCGAGGCGTTCATGGGGTTCCTGTCCGAGCGGGGCATCATGCGGGGCAACGGCCCCACCGGCCCACTGCAGATCATGTACGGCATCGACGGGCGCAGTGACCTGCCCGAGTACGAACTGTCCCACCTCGCAGGGCACTTGGGATCCGCTCCGGTGCGGGTGGGAAACGCCGCCACCAAGCAGCTCCAGCTGGACATCTACGGAGCGCTGATCGATTCCATCTACCTGTACGACAAGTGGGGCCAGCCGATCAGCAGCGATCGCTGGGACGAGGTCGGCGCCGTGGTGGACTGGCTCTGCGACAACTGGGACCAGCCCGACGAGGGCATCTGGGAGATCCGGGGCGGCCGGCGGAACTTCGTCTACTCCCGGCTGATGTGCTGGGTGGCGATCGAACGGGCCATCCGGATGGCCAACCGGCGCGGCCTGCCGGCCGATCTTCCCCGCTGGCAGCAGAGCCGGGACGCGATCTACCGGCAGATCATGCGGCAGGGCTGGTCGGACCGGCGCGGGGCGTTCGTCCAGGGGCTGGGCGACGACGTGCTCGATGCCTCGGTGCTGATGATGCCGATGGCCAAGTTCATCTCGCCCACCGACCCCAAGTGGCTCTCCACCTTGGAGGCGCTCGGCACGGATCTGGTCTCCGACTCGCTGGTCTACCGCTACGACCCGCAGACCAGCCCGGACGGCCTGCGGGGCTCGGAGGGCACGTTCTCGATCTGCTCGTTCTGGTACGTCGAGGCGCTCGCCCGCGCCGGGCGGCTGGAGGAGGCCCGGCTGGCCTTCGAGAAGATGCTCACCTACGCCAACCACCTCGGCCTCTACGCCGAGGAGATCGGCCGGACCGGGGAACAACTCGGGAACTTCCCGCAGGCGTTCACCCATCTCTCGCTGATCAGCGCGGCCTTCAACCTCGACCGAGCGCTCGGCTGAGCGCTCGGCTGATCCGCACCGCCGACCGCCAGTGCCGACCGCCGGTGCCGGTCATCAGCGCCGGCCATCAGCCGGACGGAGGTGCCGTCGGGGACGACACCTCTCATGCCTGGCACTCGCCACTCGCCACTCGCCGGCGTGCCGGCTACAGGAAGGCGGCCATCTGGTCGCCCTTGGTGTCCTTGTTGGAGACCAGCAGGGAGAGCAGCGCCGCGCCGACCGCGACGGCCGCGCTGATCAGGAAGACGGTGTGCAGGCCGCTGAGGAAGGTGTCGTGCGCGGCGCGGGTCACCGTGTCGGAGAACTGCTTCACCTGACCTGCCGACATGCCCGAGTCCTGGAGCTTCTTCTGCAGTGCCTGCTGCGCGCTGGGCGGAAAGCCGAGCTCGATGAGGCTGTGCACCTGCTTGTCGTTCGCCAGCTGGTTGACCGCGGGCCCGCCCGAACCGCCGAAGGCGTCGTGCAGCCGCTGGGCGAACCGGGTGTCCACCAGTGCGGCGAGGATCGCGCCGAAGACCGCCGTACCGAGCAGGCTGCCGAGCTGTGACATGGACTGCTGCATGCCGGAGGCCGTACCGGCCTTGTTCACCGGCGCGCTGCCGACGATCGCCTGGGTGGCCGCGACCATCATGAAGCCGACACCGATGCCGCCGAGGACCAGCGGCGGCCCGACGGTCAGCAGCGCGGAGTGGGCGTCCAGTCGCAGCAACAGCAGGGAGGTACCGGCGATGCACAGCGCACCGAAGGCCAGCGACTGCTTGACGCCGAACCTGTCGACGGCCCAACCGCCCAGCGGCGCCGAGACGATGAACGTCAGCGTCAGTGGCAGCAGCGCAATGGAGGCGGACATCGGGCTCTTGCCCTGCATGCCCTGGAGGAAGAAGTTGAGGTAGTAGATGATCGCGTAGAACGCGAACATCGTCACCACCATCAGCAGGCATCCGACGGACAGCGAGCGGATCCGGAACAGCTCCAGCGGCACCATCGGGTAGCGGCGCTTGCGCTGGACCACGACGAACGTGATCAGCAGCAGCACGCCCAGCCCGAGGTACCCGAGCGTGCGGCCGGAGGCCCAGCCGTCCTCCTGACCGTGGGTCAGCGCCCAGACCACGCTGACGATGGCGAGCGTGAGACTCACGCCGCCCGGCAGGTCGAGCGGTTGCGGCTCCGGCTGCCGGGACTCACGGACGAAGAAGGCGGCCATGATGACGCTGAGCACGCCGAACGGCAGGTTGATCAGGAACACCCACTGCCAGGTGAGGTGCTGCACCATCACGCCGCCCAGCAGCGGTCCGCCGGCCAGCGAGATCGCGGTGACACCGCTGAACAGGCCGATCGCGGTGGCCAGTTTGTCCGCCGGGAACGCGGCCTTGATGACCGCCAGCGCGGCCGGGATGAGCATCGCGCCGAAGACGCCCTGGACGACGCGGGCGGTGATCAGCATCCCGATCGAGCCGGACAGCGCGCACAGGACCGAGGCGGCGGTGAAGCCGACCAGGCCGATCAGCAGGCCCTTCTTGCGGCCGATCCGGTCGACCAGCGTGCCGGCCGGGATCAACAGGCCTGCCAGGACGAGGAGATAGCCCGTCATCACCCACTGGAGGCTGTCGAGGCCCGCGTTGAGGCTCTTCGCGATCGCCGGGTTCGCGACCACGACCACGGTGCCGTCGAGCTGCACCATCATGATGCCCACGCCAACCGTGGCGAGGCTTAACCAGGCCGCTTTGGGCGTCTTGCCCGAACTCGCGGCCGGCACGGCGGCCAGGGGTGGGGAATCGTCGGGTGCCATGGTTGACTTGCTTGCTTCAGTCATGATGGATTCCTTGTGCAGTAGGTGACCGTGCCGGACAACGGGCAGGGTCTACCGGCCGGGTGTGGGGTGCGGAAGCGGGCATGCTTCGGGCACGGTGCGGCCACCCCGGGTGCCGGCGGTTCCCTCGGGAGGGGTAGGCCCCGGAGAGCGGGGGTCTCTCCGGGGCCCGCTTGAACCGGTACCGATGAGTCGCCTTGGAACGGCTCCCCGGTACCGCGACTGTGGTCAGCGCCGCGCTGACGTTCCCGTCAGGCGCTGCGCCGGATGATGACGTCGCCGACCGTGGTGCTGGCGACGACCTTGACGGTCTGATCGGACGGATCGGGACCGTCGATCGGGGTCAGGAAGTTGTGGATGCTGCCGGAGACGGACCGGACGTCGAGCAGCGCGGCGCTCTCGGGCGCGACGCCGATCTCGACCTGCCCGATCGAGGTGCCGAGGATGACCGAGCCGCGGCTCACACTGCCGACCCGGACGTCGCCGTTGGCCGCCTTGGCCTCCAGCGCGTCCCGCGCCTTGTCGACGATGATCGAGCCGTTGGAGCTCTTCAGGACCGCGGCGTCAACGGCCTCGCGGATCCGCACGGTGCCGGATCCGGTGGTGGCCTCGACCGGGCCGCGGGCACGGTCCACGCTGATGTCGCCGACGCCGGTGGTCAGCACGAGCCGTCCGGTCTCCTCCAGCTCGATGTTGCCGGTGGAGCTCTTGATCCGGACGCCGTCGAGCCGGCCGCTGCCGTAGAACCCCGCCTCGCGGGCGTTCGCCCAGAGCTCGGAGTGGTCGGGCAGTTCGATCGTCACGTCGATCGAGCCGAGCCGGTTGAACAGGCCGCGCTGCCGCGGCCCTCTGAGCAGCAGCTTCTGGTCGGCGAACTCGACGACGGTCTGTTCGGCGGCCTTGACGTCGGCGTCGTTCTGCGGGTCGGTCGGGGTGACTTCGACGACGGTGTCACGACGCTGCTCGGCGTACAGCCGGACATGCCCGATGCCGAGTTCCATGGTCACGGCAACCGGTAGTGGCGTCTCGAAAACAGGCATGACTGCACTCCGTGCTGGGGCGGCTGAGCGTCCCCGATCGTGGACGGACGGATGGTGCACGGCCTCGCGCGCGGGCCGACCAGGACCGGACCGGCCCGTGGGGCCGGACGTGGGGCCGGACGGCGCTAGCGGACCCAGCCCGTGTAGCGCTGGACCTGGCGCAGCGCCCCGCTGCGCGGAGCCCGCCGCTCGGGGCGGCCCTGCTCGTCGCTCTCGAGCGTCGCGGAGACCGCCCGGATCAGCCAGGCGTTCACCGACAGCCGTTCCCGGCCGGCGGCGTCCTCGATTCTGGTCTTGAGGTACTCGGGTGGCCGGAAGTTGATGCGGGCGGTGCCGCCGCTCCCCTCGCCGGTCACCGACACGGGCATGCTCGGCGTGGCCGCCGCCCCGTTCGCGCGGACCTGCTCGAACTCCTCGCCCTCGGGCTCGTCCTCGTACGCCCGCTCCTCGGGGGGCAGCGTGATGACGAAGCTCGGATCGAGTCCGCGCAGTCGGAGTTCGACCGATCCGGGCACGAGCTCCCGGGTGATCTCGCCCGCGGCGTCCGACAACACTTCCAGCAGCGTCAGCTGGAAAGCCGACGAGAGCTGGGTCGCCAGCCGCTCGGCGAGGAGGCGGCCTTCCTTGCCCTCCGCCTCGGCGGCGACCGAGATCTCGCGCCGCAGGTTGTCGAGGTACCGCGTCAGATCCATGGCACCACTATGGCACCGCTTTGGCTCCAGTGCAAGGTCTTCCCCCATTTGGCGGGGTTTTGGGGCGGATTGCCTGGTCAGGGCGGGGTTGTCGGAGCGGGCCGGGG
>NZ_JBWXUE010000002.1:453782-488205 GCF_057158765.1 Kitasatospora sp. NEAU-69 | reverse complement strand
CTTAGCTTGAAATTAAAGGTCGCCCCTTGGCTGTGTAGCCGAGGGGCTGTCCCTTATGTGTTGAGTTTTGCCGACGGGGTGGCGGGGTGCGGGGCTGCTGGTGCGGCCGCGAGGGCGGCCGGGGCCGGGGCGGGTGGCTTTCGGCGGTTTCGCGGGTGTGCCCAGGATCTTGCGGAGTCGGGGATAGCCGCGGCGGACCCGGCCGGGGGTGAGTTGATCTTGATTGAGGGGTTTCTCCCAGGGGCGGCGCAGGTCGTCGGTGAGGGGTCGGGCGAGGCGGAGCTGGGTGTATGCGGCCAGGATGAGCCAGACCCAGCGGTCGGCCTGGTCGGGGTTGCGCAGGCGGGGACGGGTCATCCCGAGGGACTGCTTCCAGAATCTGAAGGTGTGTTCGATGTCGAATCTTCTGAGGAAGATCCTCCACAGTCGGTCGACGTCGTGGGCTGTGGCGTCCGGGTCGGAGTGCCACAGCCATAGCGGCTTGGGGTCGCGGTTGCCGGGCAGGTGCTCGACCTGGAGGTGGACCAACGTGCCCTCGACGTTGGGCAGTTCGCCTATGTGATCGTGCCAGCCGCCCTGGCGGCGTTCCAGTTTGGGGTGCAGGCGTCCCCAAGCGCGGGCGGTCACGGCGCCGTACCGGTCGTGGCGGCTGGCCGATTCCTGGACGGGGGTGGCGTGGGTGGCCGGGTCGTCGAGCCGGAACCCCTCACCGTGACGGGGCCGGCGGCCGGGCCGGTCACCCTTGCGGCGGCCGGGCGGCTGGTACATGACCCGGTTGGCGCGGATGCGCCCGAGCAGCCGGACCGGTGCGTCGCGCAGCAGCCACGTCAACCGCACGATGTCGTAGCCGGAGTCCAGGACGATCAACACCTCGGGGTCGTCCTCGCGCCACTGCCCGGTCTGCCGCAGACGTAGGAGCAGGTCGCGGATCTGGGCGGCCGTGACCTCGGTAGGGTCGTCGTCAGGGGTGAGACGGACCGCGTCCAGGGGGCCGGTCCACGAGGAGCGTCCTGCGCCCAGCGCGACGGCGACCTGATAGGGCCAGCCCGGGATCGTCCGGCGGACCCCGTCGCACCGGCACGGCCGGTAGCAGTGCAGCCTGTCCGGGGAGCACTCCGCGTCCGGCCGCGGCCACGGTGTCACGTCGAGCGCGATCGAGAGCTGCCCGTCCGCGCCACGCGGAAGCGCGAGGCCGGCCAGGGCGATGCGCAGCCGGGCCACGTCCAGGCGGCCACGGGCGAGGGCGTCGTACATCGCTCCATGCCCGCGCCGGTGCACTGCCTCCAAGGAGAGCTCCGGCAGCGACACCACCGGGCCACCGGCGCACAGCACCGCGTCCGCCAGCTCGAACAAGGCATCAGCCCGCAAGGTCAGGCAGGAGTAGAACTCGCGGCGGAACCGCGACAACGCGGTCAGGGCCTCGACGCGCGCGGCGTCGTCTTGCAGACTGTCCATCACGGCCTTTGGGTAGATCCGTTGTCGACTTCAGCGAGAAGACACGATCACGCAAAGGCCGCCCAGCTGTCAGGCGAACGACGAACCCCGCCAAGAAATGATCTTGGCGGGGTTTAATTTCAAGCTTAGAGCGGGCGAATGTTCTCGGCCTGCGGGCCCTTCTGGCCCTGCGTGACGTCGAACTCGACCTTCTGGCCCTCGAGCAGCTCACGGAAGCCCTGGGCGTTGATGTTCGAGTAGTGGGCGAAGACGTCCGGGCCGCCACCCTCCTGCTCGATGAAGCCGAAGCCCTTTTCCGCGTTGAACCACTTCACAGTGCCATTAGCCATTAAAAAACTCCTTAGTGGGCAGTCCGAAACTCGCGCAGCGCGAGCCTCGCGTCGCCGCGATGGATGACCCGCCCGGTGAACGTCCGGGAAACAAAATGCGCCTGCGGTTATACCAGCAGGCGCACACAAAGTTCATGGGAACCACAACTGCAACTACCACGACTGTAGCAGGGTCCGATCCGTAACGGGGGTTTTCTCGGCGGCGACTTCAGAAAACGCAGCCGGCGCCGGACTCCGGGCCGGCCCTGAGGGGGGCGACCCGCCCGAGCGCCGCGGGCCCGCGCCGGGCGGCGGACGGCAGGCGCCGCAACGCCTCAGGTACGGGCCCGACGGCCCGAGAGCCCGGCTCCGGGGAGGGGGGCGAGTGCCGCTCGGGGCCGCTCGAACACCCCACGGGAAAACCAAGATCCAGAAAATTCGAGGCTCCGGAGCGCCCCAGCCCGCCGGATCAGGCGCATACTGGCACAGATGACGAATTCAGCGCCCCGGCGCCACCTCCCCACCAGTCCCTTCCGCGCCGCGGCGCCGCAGCCGGTCAAGCGATTCGCGGTCGGGGACCGGGTGTCACATGACGAATACGGCCTCGGCCGCACCATCGCTGTCGAAGGCGACGGGCAGATCGCAGTGCTCGTGGACTTCGGCTCGCGGCAGGAGCGGATCTCGGCACCCTTCGCCAAGCTCTTCCTGCTCTGATTCCCTGACGCCGGTTGATCCCCGCTTGACCACCCGGCTGTTCCCCGGCGTTTGCGTCCGTGCCGCCCGGCAGCAGCCGGTCGGCACATCGCTCTGGCGAGTGTGCTTTCGGTGATGTCCGCAAATTGCCAGATCATGGACATCCGGCTCCCGTTCCGGCTGATTTTCGACCAGTAAAAAGGGTCTCCGCCGGTTCGGGTTCAAACATGTCCGCATGCCGGCCGCAGGCCGGATCAGCCGCCTGACCAGCCGCGATGCCCTCGCACGCGCTCCCACGCGCACCGCGCACACGACTCCCGGCGGCCCCCAGCGGCTCCCACGAGCGGCCGTGGATCTCGATGCCCCCCCAGTGGGCTCCCGTGAGACCCCGCGAGACCCCGTCGCCGGCCTGTGTCCATCGGCCGACGCAGCGTCAAATCTGCTCCACGGAACCCACACAATTGATTTTATGATCATGTACCTGTCGCCGTGTTACTGTCTCTCCCGGCTTCAGCGCAGTCATGATCCAACTCAGCTCAGAGCTCGTCGAGTTCCACCACGGGGATGCACGTCTTTTCGTTCGCCACGGCGGCGCAGCGCAGCGCCGTCGCGCCTGGACCCTGCCTGCCCGGGCAAGGCCCCAGCGGCACCCGTCCCCCCGTCCGAGCCGGCTATGACCCAAGCCCGTCAGAGAGGCCCTCCGCCCGCCGCATCGTCGTGCTCCGGCCCAAGCCTGTTCGACCGGCGCCTGCCATGCGACTCCCCGCTCCCAGGGAAGGCAGTGCAAACAAGCATGTCCGCTTCACCCCGGAATATCGCCGAACTGCTGCTGCGCACCGCCATCGAGCACCCGGCCGCCGGACTGCGCTACTGCGCGGGCGGCGCTGACGGCGAGTACCGCTTCCAGAGCTATCCGGAGCTGCTGGAACAGGCCGGACGGGTCCTGGTCGGCCTGCGCGCCCGCGGGCTCCGGCCACGGGACCGGGTCGTGCTGTTACTGGACGACCAGCAGGACTTCCTGACCGCGTTCTGGGCCTGCCTGCTCGGCGGCCTCGTCCCCTGCCCGCTCACCCCGATACACGGCGACCCGGATCGCTGGTCGGCTCATCTCTCCTACGTGGACGGCCTGTTGGGCAATCCGCTGATCCTGACCAGCGAACCGCTCGCGGCCGAGCTGCCGCCGCTCGCCGGCCTGACCACGGCCGTCCTGGAGTCACTCTCCCAGGACGGCCCGCGCCCCGACGTCCATCGGGCGGCCCCGGAGGACACCGCGCTGCTCGTGCTGACCTCCGGCTCCACCGGCAACGCCAAGGCCGTGGTCCTCAGCCACGCCAACCTGCTGGCGTCCATGCGGGGCAAGAACGGCCACCACCGACTGACCGCGGCCGACACCAGCCTCAACTGGGTCTCCTTCGACCACGTGGCGGCGCTGCTGGAGTGCCACCTGCTGCCGCTCTCGGTCGGCGCCGACCAGCTGCACGTGCCCGCCCCGGTGGTCCTCGGCGAGCCGATGGAGTTCCTGCGGCTGCTCTCCCGCCACCGGGTCAGCATGACCTTCACCCCCAACTTCCTTCTCGGGCTGCTCAATTCATCTCCGGAGCCGACCCCGGCCGACGGTCTGGAACTGTCCGCGCTGCGCCAGGTCATCAGCGGCGGCGAGGCCGTGGTGGTGGCCACCGGGCAGGCCTTCCTGGCCCGCTTCGCGCCGTACGGCCTCGCGCCGACCGTGCTCTGGCCGGCCTTCGGCATGACCGAGACCTGCGCCGGCAGCATCTACTCGCAGGGCTTCCCCGAGACCGACCTCGGCCAGGAGTTCGCCAACCTGGGCACCCCCGTCGAGGGCCTGCGGATCCGGGTGGTGGACGGGCACGGCCAGGCGCTGCCGGCCGGCCGGGTCGGCGAACTGCAGCTCAGCGGGCCGATGATCACCAGCGGCTACCACGAGAACGAGCAGGCCACCCAGGACGCCTTCACTGCGGACGGCTGGTTCCGCAGCGGCGACCTCGGCCGGATCGACGACGGGCGGCTGACCCTCGTCGGGCGCAGCAAGGACAGCGTCATCGTCAACGGCGTCAACTACTACAGCCACGACATCGAGACCGCGCTGGAGCAGCTCGACGGCATCTCCCGCTCCTTCGTCGCCGCGTTCCCGACCCGCGCGGCACAGAGCGACACCGAGCAGCTGGTGATCGCGTTCCACACCGCGATACCGGCCGGCGACGAGAGCGCGCTGCACCGCCTGCTGATAGCCGTCCGCAGCACCGTCGTGATGCACTGGGGCTTCCGCCCGGCGCTGATCCTGCCGCTGCCCGAGGACGCGTTCCCGAAGACCAGCCTCGGCAAGATCCAGCGCGCCCTGATGCGCCGGCGGCTGGAGGCCGGCGAGTACCGGCCGACGGTGACGGCCGTCGCCGATCTGCTGCTGCGCCGGCTCGGCGGCTACACCGAGCCGCAGGGCGACACCGAGCGGGCGCTCGCGGAGATCTACGCCGAGATGTTCGACGCCGACCCGAAGAGCATCAGCGCGACCGCCAACTTCTTCGATCTGGGCGGCACTTCGCTGGACATCCTGCGGTTGCGCAGCAAGGTCGCCCAGCGCCTCGGCGTCCAGGACCTGCAGATCATCACCGTGCTGACGGCCCCCACCGTCCGCGCGCTGGCCGGCCGGCTCGCCGACCGCGACCGGGGCGAGCAGCCGTACGACCCGATCGTGCCGATGCAGCTCGGCGGCGACAAGACGCCGCTGTTCTGCGTGCACCCCGGGGTCGGCGAGGTGCTGGTCTTCGTCAACCTGGCCAGGTACTTCGCCGGCGACCGGCCGTTCCACGCACTGCGGGCCCGCGGCTTCAACCCGGGCGAGCGGCCGTTCACCACCTTCGAGGAGATGGTCGCCGTCTACGTGGCCGCGATCCGCGAGCGGCAGCCGCACGGGCCGTACGCGGTGGCCGGCTACTCCTACGGCGCCGCGGTGGCCTTCGAGATCGCCAAGACGCTGGAGCAGCAGGGCGAGCGGGTGGACTTCGTCGGCAGCTTCAACCTGCCGCCGCACATCAAGTACCGGATGGACGAGCTCGACTTCGTCGAGACCGCCGTCAACCTGGCCTTCTTCCTGGCGCTGATCGACCGGAGACAGGCGCTGGAACTGCCCGCGAGACTGCGCAGGCTCTCCAGGGAGCAGCAGCTGGCGTACCTCTTCGAGCACGCACCGCGCGACCGGGTGGCCGAACTCGACCTGACACCGGAGAAGTTCAGCGCCTGGGCGGAGCTCGCCGACGGCCTGACCACGCTCGGCCGCAACTACCGGCCCAGCGGCACGGTCAGGTCGATGTCGGTGTTCTACGCGACCCCGCTGCGCGGCAGCAAGCAGGACTGGCTGGAGCAGGAACTGCACCGCTGGGACGAACACAGCCGCGAGCCGAACCGCTACCTGGACGTCCCCGGCGAGCACTACACGCTGATGGGCCCCCGGCACGTCGCGGTCTTCCAGTCGATCCTGCGCGGCGAGCTCGACCGGGCGATGGCCGAGGCCGACGCGGCGCGCGCCACCGGGACGACCCGTACGACAACCGAGGAGAGTCAGTGAAGGGCGCGAAGATCCTGGTCACCGGCGGCACCGGACAGGTGGCCCGGCCGGTGGCCGAGAGCCTGGCCGAGCAGAACGAGGTCTGGTGCCTGGGCCGGTTCGGCACCCCGGGCGTGGAGCAGGAGCTGACCGCGCGCGGCATCCGGACCTGGCACTGGGACATGGACGACACCGGCCCGGACCCCCTGAAGGGCCTCCCGCAGGACTTCACGCACGTGATCCACTCCGCGGTGCGGCGCGGCGAGGACGGCGACTTCAACGCCGCCGTCGAGGTCAACGCGACGGCCGCAGGCCGCCTCATGACGCACTGCCGGACCGCGACGGCGTTCCTCTACGTCTCGACTGGCGCCGTCTACGCCCGCCGGACGCTGGACCACAGGTACACCGAGTCCGACCCGATCGACGGCGTGGCCGACTGGCTGCCCGCCTACCCGGTGGGCAAGATCGCCACCGAGGGTGCGGTCCGGGCCTTCGCCCGGGTGCTGGGGCTGCCGACCACCATCGCGCGGCTCAACATCGCCTACGGGCCCGGCGGTTACGGCGGCGTTCCGATGCTGTACTTCAAGCGGATGCTGGCCGGTGAGCCGATCCCGGTGCCGCTCGACGGCCAGAACTGGTGCTCGCTGCTGTACACCGACGACCTGGTGGCCCAGGTCCCGCAGTTGTGGCAGGCGGCCGCCGACCCGGCGACGCTGGTCAACTGGGGCGGTGACGAATCGGTCGGCGTGACCGACTGCATCCGCCACCTGGAGCAGCTCACCGGCGTCACGGCGAACCTGGTGCCCAGCGAAGTCACCCGCGAGACCTACCAGTTCGACCCGACCCGGCGCCGCGAGCTGACCGGCCCGTGCCGGGTCGGCTGGCGCGACGGCATCCGCCGCACCCTCGCCGCGCTGTACCCCGAACACCTCAAGCACTGAAGGCGGTTGACTCCGATGACAGCCCAGCACGAGAACCCGCACGACGTCACGCGCGACGCCACGCACGGCGTCACGCAGGACGCCCCGCGCGACAACCTCGCAGCCGTCCGGGCCGCCTACCAGGCCTTTCGGGAGCGGGATGTGGCCGGCCTGCTCGCGGTGATGGACCCGGCGGTCGAGTGGGTGCACCCCGACGGCATGTCCCGCTACGGCCTCGGCGGCACCAAGCACGGCCACGCGGGCATCGGCGAGTTCCTGGCCCACGTGCCGACCGTGCTCGGCGGGATGCGGCTGGCGCCGGCGGAGTTCATCGAATCCGGCGACCGGGTGGTGGTGTTCGGCACCCGGGAGGTCAAGTCCCTCGGCGGGCGCACCGAGACGCTGCGGTTCGTCCACTCCTGGACCTTCCGCGACGGCCTGGCGATCCGGATGGAGGACGTCTTCGACACCATCCGGTTCGCCGAACTGATCGAGGGCTGACCCGAGTTCCGCCACTCGCGGTACGCACGCGCCGAGCCGGGGGGACGGGGGGACATCCCTCGGCTCAGCGCGTCGCCAGGTAGGCCTCGGTCAGCTCGGCCGTGGCCAGCCAGGCCGCGTGGTCGGCCGGTTCCGCGTACGTGTTGGCGAGCCTGCGCGCCACCGCCTCGTCCTGCGCCGCGGCCTCGAAGACCCGCCCCAGGTGCTCCGGCATGTCGAGCATCGCCGCGGTGAAGTCCACGCTGTGCCGGGCGTGTTGCCAGCACCGCTCGAAGGTGCGCGCCATCCACTCGGGCGTGAACGGCGCCTCGCCCAGCTCGACGATCTCCCGCAGGTAGCGCTCCGCCGCGCGCGCCGCGTTGTTCGCCCCCTGGCCGGCGATCGGGTCGTTGAGCACCAGCGTGTCGCCGAGGCCGAGCAGGTGCGGGCCGCCGTCGAGCCGGGCGACCGGATGCCGGACGGTCGGCGTCACGGCGCCGTACAAGTTGCCACCGGGATCGGTCGGTTCGGCGCCGGCGCACAGCTCGTACTCCCAGGGCAGCCGCTCGCGCAGCACGTCGAGGATCCGCGCGAGCTGTGCGGCCGGTCCGGGACGGTCGGCGAAGCAGTCCAGCGGCCCACCCGGGACGGCCTCCCAGAGCAGGATCTGGCACGTCCCCGAGACGGTCAGCGCGGGTTGCAGGTAGAGCTCGCCGACCCCGGGCAGCGCGTGCATCCGGGCCCGCGGCTCGGCCGCCGGGTCGGGTGAAGCCACCCCGTGCAGGTAGATGCAGGTCAGCGTGCGCTGCGGCCGGTCATACCGGGAGCGCGCGGCGTCCCGCTCGAAGAGCCCGGCCAGCTCGCCGCGACCGGCCGCGACCACGGTCAGCTCGTGCGCCTGGGCCAACTGCCGCAGCTGCGCCCGGTCCAGCGTGCGGTACTCGACCCGCCCGCCGCGCTCGGCGAACAGCTCCAGCCAGCCGGCCGTCTTCACCCGCTGGTCCACCGACTGCCCCGGCTCGTCCAGCGACATGGTGAAGGCCAGCGCCTGCGCCCCTGGCTCGGTTCGCGCGGCGAGCACCGCGCGCACCGAGCCGACCGCCGGCGTCCGATCCGCCCAGAGGTCCAGCCCGGCCGCGCGCTCGATCCGCAGCGCGGGCCCGAACATCGCCTGGGTGGAGAGCACCGGCCCGGACCGCAGCTGCTCCGGCGTGCGCGCGGCGACCAGCGTCACCGGGTAGCCCGCCGCCTGCAGGCCGAGCGCGAGCTGGAGACCGGCCTGCCCGGCTCCGACGATGGCGATCCGGCGCATCGGGACTCCCTGAAGGCGGCTGGCTGGAGACGGCTGGCTTGAGGCGGCCGACAGAGCGCTGATGGTACGTCAGTTCGGCACCCCCGCGAAGCCCGTGGCAGCGTGGCGCCCCGATTGATTCCAGCCATGTCAAGAACAGTCGGCCAACTCCGGTTGACATCTCGTCAGCTCGGGACGAGCATTGCCAACGAGCGTTGGCCAACAAGTGTTGGCATCGCCCGGGAGCAGTGCCACCCACGTCTCCCGGGCACGCAGGTCACAACGGCGCACAGGGAGATCACCATGCGGACCACCACCCAGGTCGCGATCGTCGGAGCCGGCCCCACCGGCCTCACCCTCGCCATCACGCTCGCCCAGGCCGGCATCGACTTCGTGCTGCTGGACGCGCTGTCCGAGGGCGCCACCAGCTCGCGCGCCGCCGTCGTGCACGCCCGCACCCTGGAGGTGCTGGAGGAGCTCGGCGCCGCCGAGCCGCTGGTCGCCCGCGGCCTGGCGATCAGCCGGTTCAGCATCCGCGAGCGGGGCCGGCGGCTGCTCACGGTGCCGTTCGACCGGCTGGCCACCCCGTACCCGTACACGCTGCTGATCGGGCAGAACGAGACCGAGGCGATGCTGCTGGCCCGGCTGCGCGCGCTCGGCGGCGACATCGAGCGGCCGCACCGGGTCGTCTCGGTGGCGCAGGACCCGGACGGCGTCACGCTGGTCACCAGCACCGGCGAGACGCTGCGCGCCGCCTACGTGGTCGGCGCGGACGGGATGCACAGCCTGGTCCGCGAGGCGGCCGGCATCGGCTTCACCGGCAGCGCGTACGAGGAGTCCTTCCTGCGCGCCGAAGTGCGGATGGACTGGGCGCCGGGCCGCGACGAGGTCTCGCTCAACCTGCACCGCGACGGCTGGACCTTCGTCGCCCCGCTGCCGGACGGCTACGTCCGGCTGGTCGCCTCGGTGGCGACCGCGCCGCACGAGCCCGGCCGGGAGTACCTCCAGCGGCTGCTCGACGAGCGCGCGCCCGGCCAGGCGCGGATCCTCGACGTGCAGCGCTCGGCCCGCTTCCGGATCCAGCACCGGGTCGCCGACCACTACCGGGCCGGCCGGCTGCTGCTGGCGGGGGACGCGGCGCACGTGCACAGCCCGGCCGGCGGCCAGGGCATGAACACCGGCATCCAGGACGCGCACGCGCTCGGGCTCGCGCTGCGCCGCGCGCTGGCCGAGCGGAGCGGGACGGCGCTGGACGAGTACGAGGCGCGCCGCCGCCCGATCGCGCAGCACGTGGTGACCGTCACGGACCGGATGACCAAGATCGCCGGCACCGACCGCGCCCCGGCCCGCCTGCTGCGCAAGGCCGTGCTCCCGCTGATCGGCCGCCTGCCGGTGCTGCTCGGCCGGATGGCCACCGAGATGGCCGAGCTGAACTACCGCTGAGCCGCACCACCCCTGCCGACCCCGGCCCCAGGCCCCGCACGCCTGCACCCCCTGCGGCACCGCCTCGCATCACCTGCCGGCTCCCGCCCCACCACCTTCCCTCCCCGCACCTGCCGCCCCCGGCCCCGGCCCCGCCACACCTGCGGTCCCCACCCCGCGGCCCCACCCCCGCCCGCCCGGCCGAGCGGACAGCTGCCATCCCCGTCCTGCCGCCCCCGGATGTGACACTTGATCCGCCGAGTAGCGCGCAGAAACCGAGGTGCGGCAGTCCGCCCCTCCTTGCGAACCTAGAGGGATGCCCGCAGTGAGTTCTCCCGCAGCCCAGCCGTCGAGCGACCAGCCGTCGTCGGTCCTGGCCTCCCCCGACGCGCCCGCGGCAGCCACCGCGGACCCGGCACCGGACGCGCCCCAAGCACCCCAAGCACCCCAGGAGCCCCAGCCCCAGGAAGCCCAGGCACCGAAGGAGCCCAGGGCAACAAGGGCATCCAAGGCCCCCCGGGCCGCCAAGGCAGCCCAGGCCCCCGCCACCCCCCAGGCGCCCGGCATCAGCGAGCTGGCCACCCGGCTGCCCGAGCTCACCCTGCGCGACCAGCAGCGCCTCGGCCGCCGGCTGGACGGCGCCCGCCGGGTCCGCCAGCCCGCGGCCCGCGAGAAGATCGCCGCCGAGCTGGCCGCCGAGTTCGCGAAGGCGGAGCTGCGCGTCGAGCAGCGCCGCGCAGCCGTCCCGACGATCAGCTACCCGGCCGAGCTGCCGGTCAGCCAGAAGAAGGACGAGATCCTGGCCGCGATCCGCGACCACCAGGTGGTGATCGTCGCGGGCGAGACCGGCTCCGGCAAGACCACCCAGATCCCCAAGATCTGCCTGGAGCTCGGCCGTGGCGTCAAGGGCCTGGTCGGCCACACCCAGCCGCGCCGGATCGCCGCCCGCACGGTCGCCGAGCGGGTCGCCGAGGAGATGCGCACCCCGCTCGGCGAGGCGGTCGGCTGGAAGGTCCGGTTCACCGACCAGGTCGGCCAGGACACCCTGGTCAAGCTTATGACCGACGGCATCCTGCTCGCCGAGATCCAGACCGACCGCGAGCTGCGCCAGTACGACACCCTGATCATCGACGAGGCGCACGAGCGCAGCCTCAACATCGACTTCATCCTCGGCTACCTCAAGCAGCTGCTCCCGCGCCGCCCCGACCTGAAGGTGGTCATCACCTCCGCGACCATCGACCCGGAGCGCTTCGCCCGCCACTTCGGCGACGCCCCGATCGTCGAGGTCTCCGGCCGCACCTACCCGGTGGAGGTCCGCTACCGCCCGCTGCTCGACGAGGCGGCGGACGAGGACGACGACACGACCGACCTCGACCGCGACCGCGACCAGGTGCAGGCGATCTGCGAGGCCGCCCAGGAGCTCCAGGCCGAGGGGCCGGGCGACATCCTCGTCTTCCTCTCCGGCGAGCGCGAGATCCGCGACACCGCCGACGCGCTCGACAAGCTCAAACTCAGGTCCACCGAGGTGCTGCCGCTCTACGCCCGGCTCTCCTCGGCCGAGCAGCACCGGGTCTTCCAGCGCTCCGGCTCGCGCCGGATCGTGCTCGCCACCAACGTGGCCGAGACCTCGCTGACGGTGCCCGGCATCAAGTACGTGATCGACCCGGGCACCGCCCGGATCTCCCGCTACAGCCACCGCACCAAGGTCCAGCGGCTGCCGATCGAGGCGATCAGCCAGGCCAGCGCCAACCAGCGCAAGGGCCGCTGCGGCCGTACCAGCGACGGCATCTGCATCCGGCTCTACTCGGAGGAGGACTTCCTCGCCCGCCCCGAGTTCACCGACGCCGAGATCCTGCGCACCAACCTCGCCTCGGTGATCCTGCAGATGACCGCGGCCGGCCTCGGCGACATCTCCGCGTTCCCGTTCCTCGACCCGCCGGACTCGCGCAACATCAAGGACGGCGTCAACCTGCTGCACGAGCTCGGCGCGCTCGACCCGGCCGAGAAGGACCTGCGCAAGCGCCTCACCCCGCTGGGCCGCAAGCTGGCCCAGCTCCCGGTCGACCCGCGGCTCGCCCGGATGGTGCTGGAGGCGGACAAGAACGGCTGCGTGCGCGACGTCATGGTGATCGCCGCCGCGCTCTCCATCCAGGACCCGCGCGAGCGCCCGACCGAGAAGCGCCAGGCGGCCGACGAGCGGCACCGCCGGTTCAACTCCGAGACCTCCGACTTCCTCGCCTACCTGGCGATGTGGCGCTACGTGAAGGAGCAGCAGAAGGAGCTCTCCTCCTCGGCGTTCCGCCGGATGTGCAAGGCGGAGTTCCTGAACTACCTGCGGATACGGGAGTGGCAGGACATCTACACCCAGCTGCGCACGGTCGCCAAGCAGCTCGGCGTCACCATCGAGGAGCCCCACCCGGACGCGGAGCCGGACGCCGACCGGATCCACCAGTCGCTGCTCGCCGGTCTGCTCTCGCACCTGGGCCTGTACGACGTGGAGAAGCGCGAGTACGGCGGCGCCCGCGGCGCGCGCTTCGCGGTCTTCCCCGGCTCGGGCCTGTTCAAGAAGCCGCCGCGCTGGGTGATGTCCGCCGAGCTGGTGGAGACCTCCCGGCTCTGGGCCCGGATCAACGCCAAGATCGAGCCCGAGTGGGTGGAGCCGCTGGCCGGCCACCTGATCAAGAAGACGTACAGCGAGCCGCACTGGGAGAAGAAGGCCGGCGCGGTGATGGCCTTCGAGCGGGTGACGCTCTACGGCATGCCGATCGTCGCCCAGCGCCGGGTCAACTTCGGCCGGATCGACCCGGAGCTCTGCCGCGAGCTGTTCATCCGCAACGCGCTGGTCGAGGGCGACTGGGAGACCCACCACGACTTCTTCGCGGCCAACCGCCGGATGCTCGGCGAGGTCGAGGAGCTGGAGAACCGGGCCCGCCGCCGGGACATCCTGGTGGACGACCAGACCCTCTTCGACTTCTACGACGCCCGGCTGCCGGAGGAGATCGTCTCCACCCGGCACTTCGACTCCTGGTGGAAGAAGACCCGGCACGACCAGCCCGACCTGCTCAACTTCGAGAAGTCGATGCTGATCAACGACGCCGCCGACGGCGTGGTGGAGGCCGACTACCCGGACTACTGGCAGCAGGGCAAGCTCCGGTTCAAGCTGACGTACCAGTTCGAGCCGGGCAGCGACGCGGACGGCGTGACCGTGCACATCCCGCTGCCGGTGCTCAACCAGGTCACCTCGGAGGGCTTCGACTGGCAGATCCCGGGCCTGCGCGGCGAGCTGGTGACGGCGTACATCCGCGCGCTGCCCAAGGCGATCCGGCGCAACTTCGTGCCGGCCCCGGACTTCGCCAGGGCCGCGCTGCGCGAGATGACGAACCGCCAGGAGCCGCTGCTGCCGACCCTGGAGCGGATCCTGCACCGGATGTCCGGCATCCCGATCCCGCCGGACGCCTGGGACGACGAACGGGTCCCCGACCACCTCAAGGTGACGTTCCGGGTGGTGGACGGCAAGCGCAAGCTCGCCGAGGCCAAGGACCTCGAGGAGCTGCGGCTGCGGCTCCAGCCCAAGCTGAAGGAGACGCTCTCCTCGGCCGCCTCCGGCCAGGGCATCGAGCGCACCGGCCTGACCGCCTGGCCCAGCGGGCTGCCGCTGCTCCAGCGCACCTTCGAGCAGCGCTCGCGCGGCCACTCGCTGCGCGCCTACCCGGCCTTCACGGACGAGCGGGACAGCGTGGCGATCCGGCTCTTCGAGACGCCGCAGGCCCAGGAGCAGGCGATGTGGGAGGGCAGCCGCCGGCTGCTCCAGCTGGTCACCACCTCGCCGGCCAAGGCGATCCAGGCCCGGCTCGGCAACCAGGCCAAGCTCGCGCTCTCCTACAACCCGCACGGCTCGGTCCCGGCGCTCTTCGAGGACATCACGGCCTGCGCCACCGACCGCCTGATGGCGCTGAACGGCGGGCCGGCCTGGGACGAGGAGGCGTTCACCAAGCTCTACGACAAGGTCCGGGCCGATCTGTACGAGCTCTCCGCCGACACCACGCTGAAGACCGCGAGCGCGCTGATCGCCTTCCACCGGGCGTCGAACCGGCTGAAGACGGTCAGCAGCCCGGTGCTGCTCTCCGCGGTGAACGACATCAAGCTGCACCTGGCCTCGCTGGTCCACCCGGGCTTCGTGACCGGGACCGGCTGGCAGCGGCTGCCGGACGTCAAGCGGTACCTGATCGCGGTGGACCGGCGGCTGGAGGCGCTGCCCAACCACCCGCAGCGCGACCTGCAGCACCTGCTCAAGGTGCAGGACGTGCAGCGGGCCTACGGCGAGCTGCTGGCCGCCGTACCGGCCGGGCAGCAGCCCTCCGAGGCGGTCCGGCAGATCCGCTGGATGATCGAGGAGCTGCGGGTGAGCTTCTTCGCCCAGGGGCTGGGCACCCCGGCGCCGGTCTCCGAGAAGCGGATCCTCAAGGCGATGGACGCGGCCGCCGCCGCGCTCTGACGGCCCTTCGGCGGGGAGCCCCGGGCCCGCCCGGGCCCCCTGGTCATCGGCTCGCACAGCCGGTTCGACCTGGGGGCCCGGAATGCGTTACGATCTGTCTTGTCGCTGCTGAGGGCAACGGCAAGGCAGTAAAAATCTGGTCCTGTGGAGCAGTTGGTTAGCTCGCCACCCTGTCAAGGTGGAGGTCGCGGGTTCAAGTCCCGTCAGGATCGCCGTAAGCGAGAGGCCCGGAACCGTCAGGTTCCGGGCCTCTCGCCGTTCCAGCGGCAGCCCCGGCCGGACCCGACCCCGCGCCGACCCCGCGCCGACCCGGGGCCCGACCCGCCCCCGCCCCCGCCCCCGCCAGATGCACGGCTCACCCCCAGCCGGCACCCAGCGGACTCACAGGACGCATCCCTCCGGCAGGCGACCCCGCTGCCGACCCCGCAGGCGACGGACCGTCAGCCGGCATTATCGCCAGGCTGGTCCAGACCACAACGCGGAACCCTGTGACGGTCGTCACTTATCTTTTCTACAACTCCCCGCCGGTGAACCCCCCCTGCGCAGGGCGTCATTTAATATATAAAATTGTACTGAGTTCCCAGCGAGTTCCCAGCCATTTCGCCATTCCGCCCCACGGAATCAACCCCACCCCGCGTGTCACAATAAGCCTCGGCGGAAGTGTCATTTAATGGTCAAATGTCAGTCATGAAATAGTTGACACTCATTACTTCAGTGGGGTCAGGGAATCCAAACATCCCACCTTTTTCGAATGCACTCTACGCGCGTCATGCAGGTCCGTCGAGCACTCCGCGGGAGAGTCGGGAAGCGCACCGAATGCGGTTCCGGACATGCCGAAAGGGGCCGCTTCCCGGACCCGGCGGAGTCCGGGGAGCGACCCCTTCTGCAAAACGTCGGCAACGGCGGGCTGAGCGGCCCGCCGCAGAGACTCAGGCTTCGGTGCGCTGGGCGGGAATACCGGCCAGCAGGGCACGCACCTCCGCCTCGCGGTACCGGCGGTGGCCGCCGAGCGTGCGGATGGACGTGAGCTTGCCCGCCTTGGCCCACCGGGTGACCGTCTTGGGGTCCACACGGAACATGGTGGCAACCTCTGCCGGCGTCAGCAGAGGTTCAGCGTCAGGGGTACGAGCGGTCATGAGCGGCCTCCTCGGAGAACCGAACCAGGGCGGTTCTATCCTTCAAATTCTGCACCTTGGCCCGCGATGCCCGAAATGGCACAGACGGACCGAGTCGGTTATAGGACGAACGGCTTGTCCTGGTGTCTACAACTACACCATCCGTCCAGCCCTATCGACCAAACCGCCAAAATTGGCCCCTCACGGGTTCAAGAGCGACGGATGGCGATGGAACATCCCATAACGGGCGGTCACGATATCGCGACAACCAGTGATGGCGAGGCCAGACCCGTCGATTCCCCCCAAAGGGCACACTGACCCCAGATCCACCCAAAAGTGGGCAGGAGTGAGGAGAGTTGGGCTGGTTGTCCCATTTTTACCCTTAACGGTTAGTTCACGTCAACGGTGAGTAGTGTCACGTTCGGGAGGTATTGACCCGAACCAGGACCTTGGTCCCAAGAGTCCCGAACATTTCTCCTACATGTCCCACACACGGCCGGAAGTCCCCCGTCCCGGCAGCCCCATTGAGCACCCGTCACCACATCCCCCGTCAGCATCCCCCGGCGGCCTGACAGCCCCGGGACCCCCGCCGTCCGGCCCCCGCCGTCCGACCCCCCTAGTTTGCCTGGCGCAGCGCCTGCACGCGCCGCCAGCGGTCCAGCAGCCCGTGGTAGGCGTCCGCCGCTCCCTCGCTGTCCCCCGCGCGCAGCGCCGCCAGCCCCTCCGCGACCTCGGCGGCCGAGCGGTCGGCCGCCAGCTTCTCGGCGCCCATCAGGTGCACCAGCCCGCCGTAGTCCAGCTCCACCAGCGAACGCGGGTGGAAGTCCTCCAGCCAGCGCCCGGTCTCCTCGGCGCCGAGCGCGAACGCCGTCCCGGACATCCGCTCGCGCAGCACCCGGTAGGCGCGCGCCACCCGCTTGCGGGCCTGCCCCATCGTCGTCAGGTAGAACAGCGCCGCCGGCGTCCCCGGCTGCTCGCCGACGGCCGGCTCGGCCGGGACGAACCTGCGGTCCTCGGCGCCGAACGGCAGGAACCAGCGGAACGGCACCTCCCAACGACTGGTCAGGATCCATGGCCGCGCGTCCGGGTGGGACTTGCGCCAGTTCGTCTGGGCCGCCAGCGCCTGCTCCCGGATCGGCGGCGGCAGCACGGTGTCCAGCAGGTGCGTCGGCAGCGTCTCGCGCAGTTCCTCCAGCGCCTCCCAGGTGCGCATCCGGGTCGACCAGGGGCAGACATAGGTGACACCGTCGACCACCCGGACGAAGGCCTGTCCGCTCTCCTGCTCCGGCAGCGCACGCGGTGTGCGGGCGAGCAGCTCGGCGAGCGCCCCCCGCTGTGCTTCGAGCGCCGCTCTGGCCACCGGTTCGGCGGCGGAGGCCGCGTCCGGGCCCCGGCCCGCGGCGTACTCCTGCCAGCGGGCCCGGTCGGGCTCGGGGTACGCGGCGAGCGGCTCGTACACCCGCAGGTGGGCGGCGTAGGGCGGTAACACCGAGGTGCGCAGTGCGGTCACGCCCTGCATCGTCGCACGGAGCGGTGGCCGCCAGACAGACCGTTATGGAACGGTCTCCACTGATCCTGTCCGAGGGGGCGTGCGCCCGGCACCCCTCGGACTACGCTTCGCATCAGATGCCCGCACCACAGCAGCGGGCCCGCAGATACTGGAGTCACCACAGTGACCGACGTACGCACCGTATCCGCGACGCACCCCGCACCAGGCGTGCTGAGCCGGATCTTCCGTACTGAGCAGGACGGCGCCCCGGGCGACGGACACGAGCAGGTCGTGCTCTGCCACGACCGGTCGTCCGGCCTGAAGGCGATCATCGCCATCCACTCGACCGCCCTGGGCCCGGCCCTCGGCGGCACCCGGTTCCACCAGTACGCCTCCGAGGAGGAGGCGCTGGAGGACGCGCTGCGGCTCTCCCGCGGGATGAGCTACAAGAACGCGCTCGCCGGGCTCGACCTCGGCGGTGGCAAGGCCGTGATCATCGGCAACCCGGCGGCCAAGGCCGACGGCGGCGACAAGTCCGAGGCGCTGCTGCGCGCCTACGGCCGCTTCGTGCAGTCGCTCGCCGGCCGCTACATCACCGCCTGTGACGTGGGCACCTACGTTCAGGACATGGACGTGATCGCCCGCGAGTGCGACCACGTCACCGGCCGCTCCCCCGAGCACGGCGGCGCCGGCGACTCGTCCATCCTGACCGCCTTCGGCGTCTTCCAGGGCATGCGCGCCTCGGCCCAGGCCCGCTGGGGCCAGCCGACGCTGCGCGGCAAGCGGGTCGGCGTCGCGGGTGTCGGCAAGGTCGGCCACTACCTGGTCGGCCACCTGGTGGCGGACGGCGCGACCGTGGTGATCACGGACGTCTCGGAGACCGCCGTCAACCGGGTCCGGGCCTCTCACCCGGACGTCGAGGTGGTCGCCGACACCAAGGCGCTGCTCGACGCCCGCCTGGACGTCTACGCCCCCTGTGCGCTCGGTGGCGCGCTGGACGACGAGACGGTCGGCGCGCTCACCGCGGCCGGCACCTCGGTGATCTGCGGCGCGGCCAACAACCAGCTGGCGCACCCGGGCGTGGAGAAGGACCTGGCCGACCGCGGCATCCTGTACGCGCCCGACTACCTGGTGAACTCCGGCGGCGTGATCCAGGTGGCCGACGAGATCGACGGCTTCAACTTCGAGCGGGCCAAGAACAAGGCCACCAAGATCTTCGACACCACGCTGGAGATCTTCACCCGGGCGACCGCGGACGGCGTGCCGCCGGCCGTGGCCGCGGACCGGCTCGCCGAGCGCCGGATGCGCGAGATCAGCGCGCTGCGCACGATCCTGCTGCCGGGCGCCCGCAAGGGCTGACCGCCGGGCCGGGCCACCAGGCCTGACCGCGCGGCCCCTCGGCACCGCGCCGGTGCCGAACAGGTGCCGGCCACCGCTCCACCGGGCGGTGGTCGGCACCCGATCCGGATCACAATGTGGAACCGGATTCACCGGATGTCCCCCGAACGGGCCCCTCGGACGCCACGGTCGGGGGATAATCGGTCGGAGAACGACGGTCCCGGGCACCGACCGGGCACCCTGCGAATGCCCGGAATGCCCCGCCCGACCAGGAGAGACCTGGTCCCGTGGGGCGACAGTGCGCGCCACGTCACATCGGCGACGTACCGTCCGACGGCGGAAACAGGTACCGTGGATGCTCCAAGGGACGGCTATCCCGCTTAGGGCAAGCCGCTCCTGATCATGAACACGTGTCAGACTCGGGGCCGTGAGCCCCATCGTTGAGGGGGTCGACCCATGGGGCGCGGCCGGGCCAAGGCCAAGCAGACGAAGGTCGCCCGCGAGCTGAAGTACAACGGCGGCGGCTTTGACGCCAACCGTCTGTCCAGCGAGCTGGGCGTTTCACCCGTTCATACCGTCAACCCTGAGCCGGTTGAGGAAGAGGACGAGGACGACCCCTACGCCGCGTACGCGGACTACTACAACGACGACGACGAGGATGACGAGCAGGAGGCCGACGCCGGCCACCAGGCTCGCCGCCGAGTCTGACTCCGCCGCCCTGGCCGGTCCGAGCGCCCACAGCGCCGGGCCGGTTTTCGGCGTCCCCGGATACTTTTCTGCTCCCCTCACCCCCGCGCGGGGGTGAGGGGAGCAGCAGTTCACTCGGGTGAGCCGACGGCCCTCGGTGAGCGGCGGCCGGGGCCCGCGTGGGCCCCGGCCGCCCGACTACGCGTAGTCGCCGTACAGCGCCGCGCCGCCCGCGTACTCGGCGTCCCGGGCCACGATGTCGCCCAGCAGCCAGGCCTCGACGCCGCGGTCCTCCAGGATCGCCAGCACCACGTCGACCGACTCCGGCGGGACCACGGCGACCATGCCGATGCCCATGTTCAGCGTCTTCTCGATCTCCAGCGTCTGCATCCGGCCGACCTCGGCGACGGTCTGGAAGACCGGCAGCGGGGTCCAGGTGCCGCGGTCCAGGCGGGCGTGCAGGCCGTCCGGGATCACCCGGGCCAGGTTGGCCGCCAGGCCCCCGCCGGTGACGTGCGAGAAGGCGTGGATCTCGGTCGCGCGGGTGAGCGCCAGGCAGTCCAGCGAGTAGATCCGGGTCGGCTCCAGCAGCTCCTCGCCGAGCGTGCGGCCGAACTCGGCCACCTCGCGGTCGAGCTTCCAGCCGGCCTCGTTCAGCAGCACGTGGCGCACCAGCGAGTAGCCGTTGGAGTGCAGGCCGGAGGCGGCCATCGCGATCACCACGTCGCCCGCGCGGACCCGCTCGGCGCCGAGCAGCCGGTCGGCCTCGACGACGCCGGTGCCGGCGCCCGCCACGTCGTACTCGTCCGGCCCGAGCAGGCCCGGGTGCTCGGCGGTCTCGCCGCCGACCAGCGCGCAGCCGGCCAGCACGCAGCCCTCGGCGATGCCCTTGACGATCTGGGCGACCCGCTCGGGGTGCACCTTGCCGACGCAGATGTAGTCGGTCATGAAGAGCGGCTCGGCGCCGCAGACCACCAGGTCGTCGACGACCATGCCGACCAGGTCGTGGCCGATCGTGTCGTGCTTGTCCATCGCGGCGGCGAGCGCGACCTTGGTGCCCACGCCGTCGGTGGCGGAGGCCAGCAGCGGGCGCTCGTAGCGCTTGAGGGCGGAGATGTCGAAGAGGCCGGCGAAGCCGCCGAGGCCGCCGACCACCTCGGGCCGGTTGGTCTTCTTCACCCACTCCTTCATGAGCTCAACCGCGCGGTCGCCCGCCTCGATGTCGACTCCGGCGGCGGCGTAGGTGGCGCCACTCTCGTTGCTGGTCACTGCGGCCCTCTCGGGTCTGTGGGGGGTTGCCAACAGCTGGTGTGCAACAGCTGGGTGGTGTCAGCAGCCTTGGCTGCTAACAGCAGCGGGGCCCCGGTCGGGGCCCCGCTCCTTGGGTACTACGGGCGGCGCAGCGCGTCGGCCGCTCCGTGACCGCCGAGCAGGGACTGCACCCCGTCGAGGTCGGAAGTCGGCTTGCCGCGCACCGCGGGCTTCTGCTGACTGCCGGCGATCTCGGCCTCCAGCAGGAGTTTGCCGAGCAGCGCCGGATCCGGCAGCTCCATCGGGTACTCGCCGTCGAAGCAGGCCCGGCAGAGCCGGTCCTTCGGCTGCTTGGTGGCCTCGATCATGCCGTCGATCGAGATGTAGGCGAGCGAGTCCGCGCCGAGCGTGCGGCCGATCTCCTCGACCGTCATGCCGTTCGCGATCAGCTCGGCCCGGGTGGCGAAGTCGATGCCGAAGAAGCACGGCCACTTCACCGGCGGCGAGGAGATCCGGATGTGCACCTCGGCGGCGCCCGCCTCGCGCAGCATCCGGACCAGCGCGCGCTGGGTGTTGCCGCGCACGATCGAGTCATCGACGACGACCAGGCGCTTGCCCTGGATGACCTCGCGCAGCGGGTTCAGCTTGAGCCGGATGCCGAGCTGGCGGATCGTCTGGCTGGGCTGGATGAAGGTGCGCCCGACGTAGGCGTTCTTCACCAGGCCGGAGCCGTACGGGATCCCGCTGGCCTCGGCGTACCCGATCGCGGCGGGGGTGCCGGACTCGGGCGTCGCTATCACCATGTCCGCCTCGACCGGCGCCTCGGCGGCCAGTCGGCGGCCCATCTCGACCCGCGACAGGTGCACGTTGCGCCCGGCGATCGTGGTGTCGGGACGGGCCAGGTAGACGTACTCGAAGACGCAGCCCTTGGGCTTGGCCTCGGCGAAGCGCGAGGTGCGCAGGCCGTTCTCGTCGACCGCGATCAGCTCGCCCGGCTCCACCTCACGGATGAAGCTGGCGCCGCAGATGTCGAGGGCGGCGGTCTCCGAGGCGATCACCCAGCCGCGCTCCAGCCGGCCGAGCACCAGCGGGCGGATGCCCTGCGGGTCACGGGCCGCGTAGAGCGTGTGCTCGTCCATGAAGACGAGCGAGAAGGCGCCCTTGACGCTGGGCAGCACCTGGCGGGCCGTCTCCTCGATGGAGAGGTCCGGGTGGCCGGCCAGCAGCGCGGTCACCAGGTCGGTGTCGTTGGTCGCGGCGGTCCGGCCGGAGCGCGAGATGTGCTCCTCGCCGGGCAGTTCGGCGACCATCGCCGCGAGTTCGGCGGTGTTGACCAGGTTTCCGTTGTGGCCGAGGGCCAGCGAACCGTGAGCGGTCGCCCGGAAGGTCGGCTGGGCGTTCTCCCAGACCGAGGACCCGGTGGTCGAGTAGCGGGCATGTCCAACGGCGATATGCCCGTGCAAGGACCCCAGGGATGCCTCGTCGAAGACCTGGGAGACGAGTCCCATGTCCTTGAAGACGAGAATCTGGGAGCCATTGCTCACTGCGATGCCCGCGGATTCCTGACCGCGGTGCTGCAGGGCATAGAGGCCGAAGTACGTGAGCTTGGCGACCTCCTCGCCGGGAGCCCAGACACCGAAGACGCCGCAAGCGTCCTGGGGGCCTTTCTCACCGGGAAGAAGATCGTGGTTGAGTCTTCCGTCACCACGTGGCACGTCTTCGAGTCTAGGGCAGTTGGCACAGGCTTCCGGAACGGGGACGGCGCGCGAACTGGCGAAATCGACCGCGACGCGCGTAGATTCAGCCCCTTACCATGCCGCTCGGGCAGGCAGGATACGGAACACCGCGCTCCGGGCGTGACTCTGGTCACCCTGCCACCACCCGGCCGCCGACCCGTCGGCCATCCGGTGCCCACCGGCAATCCGGCGGTCATCCGGCAGCAATCCGGCGGCGATCCGGGCGGTCACCCGGCGGCGATCCGGGCGGTCACCCCGCGGGCGGTCACCCCGCGGGCAGCAGCAGCCGCCAGGCCTGTGGCCGCGCCGTCCAGGTCCGGGCCGGCACCGGGCCGACCGGGCAGCCGTCCGCCTCGTACCCGAAGGTGCGGCCGACCACCGTGATGCTGGACGCCCGCACCCGCAGCAGCGCGCCGCCGGGCCCGGCCGGGCGGACCACCACCTCGGCCGCCGCCGAGCCGGCCGGCAGCCGCAGCGCGACCAGCCGCAGCGGACGGCCCGCACCGCCCAGCGGTCGCCCGTCCGCCTCGACCCGCAGTCGGGCCCCTTGGGCCTCCACCTGCTCGGCCGCAATCAATTTCGCCCACAGCGAACGCCAACCGCCCGGTTGGCCCTGCCGCCGGCCGGGGATCCTGACCTCCCCGAGCACCACGCCGTCGCCGTCGTCGAGCAGCAGCCCGAGCTGCCTGGGCACCCCGGCGAGCACCGCGCGGGCCGCCGCCACCGGCTCCACCGGCACGCCGAACGAACGGGCCAGCAGCACCGCCCGCTCCTCGCCGACCGGCACCAGGCCGACCGGCGCGGCGCCCAACTCGCCCTGCCGGTGCAGCGCCTGCACCACCCGCTGGAGCGTCAGGTCCGAGCCGACCACCACCGGCCGGCGCCGGCCCCGGTGCGAGAGCACCCGCTCCAGCTCGGTGACGCTCTCCGGCACCACGACCTTGACGTCCGCGCCGCCCGCCAGCACGTCACGGGCGATCCGCACCGCCTCGCCGTCCACCGCGCGCGCGACCGGGTCGAGCAGCAGCAACAGTGGTGTGCAACCGGGCGGGCCCGCGGCGTCGGAGGGTTGGGGGGCGGGCGTGGACAGGGACGACACGACCGGTCCTTCCTCAGGTAATCTCTCGGTGCAAGAGCCCCTTGCGCTATTGCGCCAGGGGCTTCGTCTATCTCGGGGCAGACTGCGGCCTACGCAGGATGCCCCAACCGGAAGGGGTGTACGCCTGTGCCGGCACTCGTGCTCGTTGGCGCCCAGTGGGGAGACGAGGGCAAGGGGAAGGCGACGGACCTCCTCGGCGGCTCCGTCGACTACGTCGTCCGCTACCAGGGCGGCAACAACGCCGGCCACACGGTGGTCATCGGCGACCAGAAGTACGCGCTGCACCTGCTGCCTTCCGGCATCCTGAGCTCGAACGTCGTGCCGGTGATCGGCAACGGCGTGGTGATCGACCCGGGCGTGCTGCTCTCCGAGCTGGCCGGCCTGAACGAGCGCGGCATCGACACCTCCAAGCTGCTGATCTCGGGCAACGCCCACCTGATCACCCCGTACCACCGCACCCTGGACAAGGTCACCGAGCGGTTCCTGGGCAAGCGCAAGATCGGCACCACCGGTCGCGGGATCGGCCCGGCCTACGCCGACAAGATCAACCGCATCGGCATCCGGGTGCAGGACCTCTTCGACGAGTCGATCCTGCGCCAGAAGGTCGAAGCCGCGCTGGACCACAAGAACCAGATCCTGGTCAAGCTCTACAACCGCCGCGCGATGCCGGCCGACCTGGTGGTCCAGGAGTACCTGGGCTACGCCGAGAAGATCCGCCCGTTCCTGGCCGACACCACGCTGGTGCTGGACGAGGCGCTCAAGGCGAACAAGGTGGTCCTGCTGGAGGGCGGCCAGGGCACCCTGCTGGACGTGGACCACGGCACGTACCCGTTCGTCACCTCGTCCAACCCGACCTCCGGCGGCGCCTGCACCGGTGCCGGCATCGGCCCGACCAAGATCGACCGGGTCATCGGCATCCTCAAGGCGTACACCACCCGCGTCGGCTCGGGCCCGTTCCCGACCGAGCTGCTGGACGCCGACGGCGAGGCGTTGCGCCGGATCGGCGGCGAGCGCGGCGTGACCACCGGCCGTGACCGGCGCTGCGGCTGGTTCGACGCGGTGATCGCGCGCTACGCGACCCGGGTCAACGGCCTGACCGACTTCTTCCTGACCAAGCTCGACGTGCTCACCGGCTGGGAGCAGATCCCGGTCTGCGTCGCCTACGAGATCGACGGCAAGCGGGTCGAGGAGCTGCCGTACAACCAGTCCGACTTCCACCACGCGAAGCCGATCTACGAGACGCTGCCGGGCTGGACCGAGGACATCAGCAAGGCGCAGACCTTCGCCGATCTGCCGAAGAACGCGCAGGCCTACGTGAAGGCGCTGGAGGAGATGTCGGGCGCGCCGATCTCCGCGATCGGCGTCGGCCCCGGCCGGACCGAGACGATCCAGATCAACTCGTTCATCTGAGTTCAGCTGATCAAGGCCGCCGAAAAGCCCCGCACCGACCGTGGTGCGGGGCTTTTTCGCGGGCTGCCAGCTTTGCACTAAGTCAATAATCTATTGCACCTAGTTCGTACTGTGGCTACGGTGTGCGGCATGACCGCGAAACACCCTGCCCCCGTCACCCTCACCGGTAGCCACGTCCGCCTGGAGCCGCTCGGCCGCGCGCACACCGCCGACCTCTTCCGGGCCGCCGGCCAGGACGAGGAGGTGTTCCGCTGGCTCCCGTGGAGCGCCCCGCAGACCGAGTCCGAGATGGCCGCGATCGTCGACGGCTACCTGGCCAACCCCGGCTGCGAGCCGTTCGCCGTGGTCGAGGCCGGCAGCGGCCGCGCGGTCGGCGTCAGCTGCTTCTACGACGTCAACGTCACCGACGAGTGGGTGGAGATCGGCGGCACCTGGTACGCCCGCTCGGTCTGGCGCAGCGCCGTCAACACCGAGGCCAAGCTGCTGCTGCTCACCCACGCCTACGAGGAGCTCGGGATGGGCCGGGTGATGTGGAAGACCGACATCCGCAACGAGCGCTCGCAGAACGCGATCCGCCGCCTCGGCGCGCAGTACGAGGGCACCTTCCGCCGGGCCCGGAAGCGCAAGGACGGCAGCTGGCGGGACAGCGTCTACTTCTCGATGCTGATCGACGAGTGGCCGGCCGCCAAGGCACGGCTGACCGAGCGGCTGGCCAAGGGCTGACGCCGGGCCCGGCTCACGCCCAGCTCAGCACCACCTTCCCCTGGGTGCGCCCCGAGCCGACCAGCTCGAAGCCCTTCGCCGCCTCGGCGAAGGGCAGCACCTCGGCCAGCTCCACCCGCAGCCGCTCCGCCCCGATCAGCTCGACCAGCCCGCGCAGCCCGATCTGGTCCGGCTCGACCAGCACGTCGGTGATCCGCCGACCGGTCGTCCGGGCCAGCTCGGCCGCCGCCGGGTCCACCCCGCCCGGCACCGCGACCAGCAGCCCACCCTCCCGCAGCGTGCGCAGCGAGCGCAGCTGGTGCTCGGGGTCGCCGATGTTGTCGACCACGACGTCCACCTCGCCGACCGACTCCTCGAACGGGCCCGCGGTGTAGTCCACCACCTGGTCGGCCCCGATCCCGAGCAGGAACTCGTGCTTGGCCGCCCGCGCCGTTCCGATCACGTACGCGCCCCTGGCCTTGGCGATCTGCACCGCGAGGTGGCCCACCCCGCCGGCGGCCGCGTGCACCAGCACCCGCTGGCCCGCCCTCACCTCGGCCGTGTCCACGATGATCTGCCAGGCCGTCAGCCCGGCCAGCGGCAGCGCGGCCGCCTCGGCGTGGCTCAGCCCGGCCGGCTTGCGGACGAACTGCCGCGAGGGTGCGGCCACGTACTCGGCGAATCCGCCCGCCAGCCGCGGGAAGAGCGGCATCCCGAAGACCTCGTCGCCCACCTTGAGCGTGGTCACCCCGAAGCCGACCGCCTCGACCGTCCCGCTGACGTCCCAGCCCAGCGTGTACGGCGGCTCGCCGTAGTACCAGGCGAGACCCTCGCCCTTGCTCGTCTTCACGTCCACCGGGTTGATCCCGGCCGCGTGCACCCTGACCAGTACCTCCGTCGGACCGGCCTCGGGCCGGTCGGTGCGCGCGATCCGCAGCACCTCCGGCGTACCGAAAACGTCCTGGGTCAGCGCGTTCATCTGCTTCGTCATGCCACCAGGCTCGCCGGGCGCCCCGCGCCCGACCAGACGGAACCTCCGGGTACCTGCCCGGAATACCCCCCGCCACCTGCACCGTTACCCGGCACATGAAGGAGAGTGACGAGGACCGCTGCCCCTGCCGCCCCCTGCTGGACCGGCTCGGCGACCGCTGGTCGGCCCTGCTGCTGGTGACGCTGCAGGACGGCCCGGCCTGCTACGGCGACCTGGAGCGCCGGATCGGCGACATCAGCCGCAAGGTCCTCACCCAGAAACTGCGCAGCCTGGAGCGCGACGGCCTGGTCACCCGCACCGTGCTGGACGGCCCGGTGCTGCGGGTCCGCTACGAACTCAGCCCACTCGGCCGGACCCTGGCCGAGCCGCTGAACGCGATCCGCGGCTGGATCGACACCCACCAACCCACCGTGGAGGCCAACCAGCGCGCCTTCGACACCGGCGCCGCCACCCCGGGCGTCACCGAACTACGCCGCCGCACAGCCGTCTTCGCCCGCCGCCCGGCCCTCCTCTGACGCGCCACCGCCCGACAGCCGGTAGCCGGAAGCGCGTAGTCCGGTCCCGGAATGCGCAGGGGGCGCGATGCGGTTGGATGAGGACATGGCTTCTCGTGCACGCGTCCGCGCCCCTGAACTCGTCGGCAAGGGCGGATGGCTCAACACCGGCGGTAAAGATCTGACCCTGGCCGACCTGCGCGGCAAGATCGTGATCGCGGACTTCTGGACCTTCTGCTGCATCAACTGTCTGCACGTCCTCGACGAGCTGCGTGAGCTGGAGGAGAAGCACCGCGACACGGTCGTGATCGTCGGCGTGCACTCGCCGAAGTTCGTGCACGAGGCCGACCACCAGGCGGTGGTCGATGCGGTGGCCCGGTACGAGGTCGAGCACCCGGTGCTGGACGACCCGGAGCTGGTCACCTGGAAGCAGTACGCGGTGCGGGCCTGGCCGACGCTGGTGGTGATCGACCCCGAGGGGTACGTGGTCGCGCAGCACGCGGGCGAGGGGCACGCGCACGCGATCGAGCGGCTGGTCGAGGAGCTGGAGACCGAGCACGCCGCGAAGGGCACGCTGCGCCGCGGCGACGGTCCGTACGTGGCGCCGGAGCCGGTGGCCGGGGCGCTGAAGTTCCCCGGCAAGGCGGTCCGGCTGCCCGGCGGCGGGTTCCTGGTGGCCGACTCCGGGCACCACTCGCTGGTCGAGCTGGCCGAGGACGGCGAGACGGTGCTGCGCCGGATCGGCGACGGCGAGCGCGGGTTCGCGGACGGCGGGGCGGCGAGCGCCCGGTTCAGCGAGCCGCAGGGGCTGGCGCTGGTCCCGCAGGACCTCGACCTCGGGTACGACGTGGTGGTCGCCGACACCGTGAACCACGCGCTGCGCGGCGTGCGGCTCTCCGACGGCGCGGTGACCACGCTGGCCGGCACCGGCCGGCAGTGGTGGCAGGGCTCGCCGACCGAGGGCCCGGCCCGCGAGGTGGACCTCTCCTCGCCGTGGGACGTCGCGTTCTTCGACGGCCGGGTCTGGATCGCGATGGCCGGCGTGCACCAGCTCTGGGCCTACGACCCGGCGGCCGAGGCGGTTGCGGTCGCGGCCGGCACCACGAACGAGGGCCTGGTGGACGGCCCGGCAGCGGAGGCCTGGTTCGCCCAGCCGTCCGGCCTCGCGGTCTCGGCGGACGGCTCCAAGCTCTGGGTCGCCGACTCGGAGACCTCCGCGGTGCGGTGGCTCCAGAAATCAGGTGGGGCACGTGAAACCATGACGGTCCACACCGCCGTCGGCACCGGCCTGTTCGACTTCGGCATCCGGGACGGCGCGGCCGACCAGGCGCTGCTCCAGCACCCGCTCGGCGTCACCGTGCTGCCGGACGGCTCGGTCGCGATCGCCGACACGTACAACCACGCGCTGCGCCGCTACACCCCGCCGACCCGGGAGGGGGAGCCTGGCGAGGTCAGCACGCTCGCCACCGACCTGCGCGAGCCCTCCGGCGCGGTCCTGGTGGACGGGGACATCGTGGTGGTCGAGTCGGCCCGGCACCGGCTGACCCGGCTGCGGCTGCCCGAGGAGGCCGTCCGGGTCGAGTCCGTCGCGCACCGCACCCAGCGCGCGGCGACCGAGGTCGCGCCGGGAACGCTGCGGCTGGACGTCGTCTTCAGCGCCCCGAGCGGGCAGAAGCTGGACGAGCGCTACGGTCCCTCGACCCGGCTGCTGGTCAGTTCGACCCCGCCCGAGCTGCTCGTCTCCGGCGCGGGTGCGGACAGCGCGCTCAGCCGTGAGCTGGTGCTCTCCGCCGAGCTGACCGAGGGCGTGCTGCACGTCTCCGCGATGGCGGCGTCCTGTGACGACGATCCGGAGATCGAGTACCCGGCCTGCCACGTGCACCAGCAGGACTGGGGCGTGCCGGTGAAGCTGGTGGCCGGCGGCGCCACCCGGCTGCCGCTGGTGCTGGCCGGCATGGAGTAGCGGCTGCCGGAGCAGCGGCTACTCGGGGGGCCGGCCGGCCCGGCCCCCCACCCGGCCCCCCAGTTGGGCCCCGAAGGCTCAGCCCGCCGGGAATCAGCCCTCCAGGAACGCCTTGATCGCGCTGGCCAGCAGGTACGGGTCCTCGGCGCCGCACAGCTCACGCGCCGAGTGCATGGAGAGCGCCGCGATTCCGCAGTCCACCGTGGTGATGCCGAGCCGGGCCGCGGTGATCGGGCCGATCGTGGTGCCGCACGGCATCGCGTTGTTCGAGACGAAGGTCTGCCACGGGACGCCGGCCTTCTCGCAGGCGGTCGCGAAGACGGCCCGGCCGACGCCGTCGGTGGCGTACCGGTTGTTGACGTTCACCTTGAGGATCGGGCCGCCGTTGGGCACCGGCTGGTGGCCCGGCTCGTGCCGCTCGGTGTAGTTGGGGTGCACCGCGTGGCCCATGTCCGAGGAGAGGCAGACGGTGCCGGCCAGCGCCCGGGAGCGGTCCTCGGCGCTGCCGCCGCGCGCGTGGACGCTGCGCTCCAGCACGTTGCCGAGCAGCGGGCCCTGCGCGCCGGTGTCCGACTCGCTGCCGGTCTCCTCGTGGTCGAACGCGGCCATCACCGGGATGTACGGCAGCTCGTCGGCGCCCTCGGCGACGGCCACCGCGGCGAGCGCGGCGGCGGCGGCGTGCACCGAGAGCAGGTTGTCCAGCCGGGGCGCGGCCAGCAGCTCGCGGTCCCGGCCCAGGTAGGACGGCGGCTGGACGTCATGGGTCATCAGATCCCAGCCCAGCACGTCGGCGGCGTCCACCCCGGCGCGCTCGGCGACGTAGGCGATCAGGCTGCCCTCGTCCACCGCGCCCAGACCCCAGATCGGGGTCAGGTGGCGCTGCTTGTCCAGCTTGAGCCCCTCGTTGACCTGCCGGTCGAGGTGGATCGCCAGCTGCGGCACCCGCAGCAGCGGCTCGTCCAGCTGCACCAGCCGCGTCGACCCGTCACGCAGCACCAGCCGGCCGGACAGCCCCAGGTCCCGGTCCAGCCAGGTGTTCAGCGGCACCCCGCCGTAGATCTCCACCGCCACCTGCCGCCAGCCCGACGTGCCGGTGTCCGGCAGCGGCTTGACGCGCAGGTTCGGCGAGTCGGTATGGGTGCCGACCACCCGGAACGGCGTCGACGGGCGCGCGCCCTGCGGCACGTACCAGGCGATCAGCGCACCGCCCCTGACGACGTATCGGCCGCCGGCCGTGCCCTCCCACGCATCGGTCTCGGCGACCTGGCGGAAGCCCGCCTTCTCCAGCCGCTCGGCCGCCCCGGCCACCGCGTGGTACGGAGAGGGTGCGGCAGCCAGATAGGCGATCAGGTCGTCGGTGTGGGTCCGGTCGAAGAAGACCGGTCGATCGGCGGTCGACATGCTGCTCCTGAGTCGAGGGATTGCGGGAGCCGGTGGGGAGGGGCTTCCCACCCCGAGCATATGCCCGTACACCGACAGGGCGGTCAAAAGTTCATTCGGGATCGGGCCCCGGGCAACGAACCCCGTGGCAGAGCCCGCCACGGTATCCGCACGAACACCGGACCGTATCCGCAACAGCACGGTACGGGAGCCGGAACAGCACTGTGGGGCCCGGTGAACACCGGGCCCCACAGTGCTGAGGGTGTGTCAGGCGGTCAGTGCGAAGCCGCTCAGAAAGCGTCCTCGGCCAGCTCCATGACGTCCAGGTCGATGTTCTCGGCGATCAGGCGCTGCGCGCTGACCGTCGGGAGCACGGTGCGGGCGAAGAACTGCGCGCCGGCCACCTTGCCCTGGTAGAACGCGAGGTCCTTGCCGGTGGCGCCGGCCTCGATCTTGGCGAGCGCGACGACGGCCTGGCGCAGCAGCAGCCAGCCGACCACGACGTCGCCGGAGACCAGCAGCAGGCGGGTGGTGTTCAGGCCCACCTTGTGCATGTTCTTGACGTCCTGCTCGACCGCGGACAGGTCGGCCAGCGTCTTGCCGACGATGGCCTCCAGGTCGCCGGCGGCCTTGGCGAGCAGCTCGCGCTCGCCCGCCAGGGCGTCGCCGCCCTCGCCGGCACCGAGGAACTTCTGGATCTGCTCGGAGACCGCGGTGAGCGCCTGGCCGCCGTCCTTGACGATCTTGCGGAAGAAGAAGTCCAGGCCCTGGATCGCGGTGGTGCCCTCGTAGAGGGTGTCGATCTTGGCGTCCCGGATGTACTGCTCGATCGGGTACTCCTGCAGGAAGCCGGAGCCGCCGAAGGTCTGCAGCGACTGGGCGAGCTGCTCGTAGGACTTCTCCGAGCCGTAGCCCTTGACGATCGGCAGCAGGAGGTCGTTGAGGCGCTCGGCGGCCTCGTCCTTCTCGCCGCGCAGGCGGGCGGCGACCATGTCGTCCTGCACCGAGGCGGTGTAGAGGACCAGGGCGCGCATGCCCTCGGCGTACGCCTTCTGGGTCAGCAGCGAGCGGCGCACGTCCGCGTGGTGCGTGATGGTGACGCGCGGCGCGTTCTTGTCCAGGAAGTTGGACAGGTCGGCGCCCTGCACGCGCTCCTTGGCGTACTCCAGCGCGTTCAGGTAGCCGGTGGAGAGGGTGGCGATGGCCTTCGTGCCGACCATCATCCGGGCGAACTCGATGATCTTGAACATCTGGCGGATGCCGTCAACGGTCTCGCCGACCAGCCAGCCCTTGGCCGGGTGCTTGGCGCCGAAGGTCATCTCGCAGGTGTTCGAGGCCTTCAGGCCCATCTTGTGCTCGACGTTGGTCGCGTAGGCACCGTTGCGCTCGCCGAGCTCGCCGGTCTCCCAGTCGAAGTCGAACTTGGGGACGATGTACAGGCCCAGGCCCTTGGTGCCCGGCTTGCCGCCCTCGGGGCGGGCCAGCACCAGGTGGATGATGTTCTCGGACATGTCGTGCTCGCCCGAGGTGATGAAGCGCTTGACGCCCTCGATGTGCCAGGAGCCGTCCTCCTGCTTGATCGCCTTCGTGCGGCCGGCGCCCACGTCGGAGCCCGCGTCGGGCTCGGTCAGCACCATGGTGGCGCCCCAGAGCCGCTCGGTCATCCGCTTGGCGATCTTCTGCTGCTCCTCGGTGCCCTCGTCGAAGACGACGCCGGCGAAGGCCGGGCCGGAGGAGTACATCCAGATCGCCGGGTTCGAGCCCAGGATCTGCTCGGCGTAGGCCCAGATCAGCGACGACGGGGTGACCTGGCCACCGATCTCGGCCGGGATGCCCAGGCGCCACCACTCGGCGTCCATGTAGGCGTCGTAGCTCTTCTTGAAGCTGGCCGGGACCGGCGCCGTGTTGGTCTCCGGGTCGAAGACCGGCGGGTTGCGGTCGGCGTCGACGAAGGAGGCGGCGAGGTCGTTCTCGGCCAGCCGCGAGATCTCGCTGAGGATGCTCTTCGCGGTGTCGACGTCCATGTCGGCGAACGGACCGGTGCCGTACACCTGGTCGCGGCCGAACACCTCGAAGAGGTTGAACTCCACGTCCCGCAGGTTGGACTTGTAGTGACCCATGGCCGTCTCTCCGGTTCGTCGCTCCGGGTGCGCCTCGGTTTCAGGGCGCCCCTACCCGCCAGTAAAGCCCATGATGCTACCCGGTAGTAACTTCTTCAAGTCCCCAGCCGTGAATCCGGCGTGAACGCAGTCACGTCCGTAGTCGTGTCCTGACATCCCTTCCCCTCGTCACCTTGTCCGATTCAGCCGCCCCACCAACAGGCTGGGCCCAGTAGCCTGTCCGTGTGTACGGCTATGAGCAGAGCGCATCCGGCGCGAACGGCGGCTACCCGGGCGACCCCTACCAGCAGGCGGGCCAGCAGGGCATGGGCGGCATGTACGGCCAGCCCGGCTACGACGCGGCGGCCGGCGGTTACAGCGGCCAGGGGCAGAGCGCCGGGCAGTCGCTCTACCCCGAACCCTCGCCGCCCTCGCTGGCCGACGCCGTGCGCGCCTTCACCACCGGCTCGATGCCGGTCGAGGACTTCCAGGCCATCTTCATCACCTCGAAGGTGCACTGCCCGCGCGGCGACCGCCCCGGGTTCCTGGCGCTGCACAACACCCCGACCCCGGTGATCCCGATGTTCAGCTCGCTCAAGGAGCTGCGGCGGTACGCGGGCAAGGACTCCAAGCACTTCAGCGTCTCCGGCGCCGAGGTGCTGGACCTGCTGCCGACCGGATACGGCTTCGCGCTGGACATGGAGGGCGAGCACCGGATGGTGTTCGACGCCAAGGCCGTGGAGCAGATGGTCGACTTCACCATGCGCCGGATGTACGGCTGAGGCCGCACCCCTGAGGCCGCACCCCTGAGGCCGCACCCCTGAGGCCGCACCCCTGAGGCCGCAGCACTGAGGCCGCCGGCCCGCTGAACCCGCCACCGGGAGACCCATGGCACCCGCTTGGGACCATGGTTGAAACTTCAACTTGCCTCTTGTTGATTATTGAACTAATCTCGTGGACACAGGCCGAAGAGCTGCCGGGAACGGCAGCCCCTCACCACCCCCGAAGGAGGCCGACATGCCAGCCGTGACCGTCGACAACCCGCTTGTTCTGCCGCGCATCGCGGCGCCCGCCGAAGGCTCCCAGTCGCGTCCCGTGCTGGCCGTCTCGACCGCGCCCAGCGGCTTCGAGGGCGAGGGCTTCCCGGTCCGTCGCGCCTTCGCCAAGATCAACCAGAAGTACCTGGACCCGTTCATCATGATGGACCAGATGGGCGAGGTGGAGTACGAGGTCGGCGAGGCCAAGGGCACCCCCTGGCACCCGCACCGCGGCTTCGAGACCGTCACGTACCTGCTGGACGGCACCTTCGTCCACCAGGACTCGCACGGTGGCGGCGGCGTCATCAGCGACGGTGACACCCAGTGGATGACGGCGGGCTCCGGCCTGCTGCACATCGAGGCCCCGCCGGAGGCGCTGGTCATGTCCGGCGGCCTCTTCCACGGCCTGCAGCTCTGGGTGAACCTGCCCGCTGCGGACAAGATGATCGCGCCGAAGTACCAGGACATCCGCGGCAGCAACGTGAAGCTGCTCGCCTCCGCGGACGGCGGTGGCCTGGTGCGCCTCATCGCCGGCGAGGTCGCGGGCCACCAGGGCCCGGGGGCGACGCACACGCCGATCACGATGATCCACGTGTCCGTGAACCCCGGTGCGCAGATCACGCTGCCCTGGCGGACCGACTTCAACGCGCTCGCCTACGGCCTGGCCGGCAGCGGCTCGGCGGGCACCGAGCGGCGCCCGTTCCACATGGGCCAGTCCGTGGTCTTCGGCGAGGGCAACTCGGTGACCATCCGGGCGGACGAGGTGCAGGACTCGCGCAGCGCCAACTTCGAGGTGGTGCTGCTCGGCGGCCTGCCGATCCGCGAGCCGGTCGCCCACTACGGCCCGTTCGTGATGAACAGCCACACCGAGCTGGTGCAGGCGATGGAGGACTTCCAGGCCGGCCGGCTCGGAACGATCCCGGCGTCCTGACCGCCGCTGCGACACCGTGCCGGGCCCGGACCCCCCCCCAAGGGGGGGCGGGACAGGACCTTTCTGTCGTCAGCG